>JAAYSC010000084.1 GCA_012524025.1 Clostridiales bacterium
CCCGCCAGCCCCAAAAAGAAGAAGACGGGTATAAAAATCTTCTTTGCCCTTCTTGCATCTCTGCTCATTTTTGCTTTGCTTGTTTCATCTTTCTCTTTGGGTAGGATGTCGGCACCCGGTGTTAGTGACACAAGCCCCGGCAAGGAAGAAACTACAAACAGCGGTCCGGTCTTAGATCTGCAAGAAACACCCACCCAGGGGCAATCACCATCCAAAAAAGGGCCTTTGACTTCGGTTGAGGTGGCAGAAAAAGTTAAGTCTTCCGTAATAGGCATCACAACATATAAAAGTCAATCCTCGGCCGGTTTTCAAAGCGAACGCGTCGAAGGTGAAGGTTCCGGCATTGTGATGGGTAGCGATGAAAAGGGTAATTACACATATATAATCACTTGCGCCCATGTAATAAATGAAAGCGGAGTTAACATTGTTGTTCAGCTTGAAGACGGAACTCAAAAGGAAGCAGACTTGGTCGGTTACGATGTCCGTACAGATATCGGCGTCTTAAAAGTAAAGATGAAGGGCCTGACCCCCGCCGAATTTGGCGATTCCAAAGCCCTTCGTGTGGGCGAACAGGTTTTCGCAGTCGGTAACCCGGGCGGTGCCGAGTTTTACGGCTCCTTTACCAGCGGTGTTGTGTCGGCTATAGACAGGCCGGTCAACAGCGATATCGGTTATACGATGGAGCTCATTCAGCATGATGCCGCCATAAATCCCGGCAATTCGGGCGGCGCCTTGGTCAATTCCCACGGCCAGGTTATAGGTATTAACTCACAAAAGATTATTGCTTCCAGCTATGAAGGGATGGGTTTTGCAATCCCTATCAGTGCGGCAAAGAATATTGTTGACAAGCTCATCAAACACAGTTATGTCCCCAACAGGCCAAAACTTGGCATAACTTATTATTCTGCCAATTCCAATGATACTTACAGTATGATTGTAGGTTTGAAGGGCCTGCCGGCCGGGACAATTTTCATCAGTGAAATAAGCCCCGACAGCGACCTTGCCAACACAGATGCCCGCAAGGGTGATCTTGTAACAGCGGTAAACGGTAAAAAGCTTGACACGGCAAATGTGCTTTTAGAGCTTATTGACGAGGGTAAGGTCGGTGATGTTTTGGAGCTGACCTTATGCCGGATAGGGCGAAATTATAATGTGACGGAATTTAAGGTCAAGGTTAAACTGGTTGAGGACAAAGGCTCGGTCCCCACACAAGAAGAGAGCCAAGGAACAGACTCCGATTCCGATGATTTCTTTTTCAATCCTTTCGATTAAAATCCAAAAAACAGCCGTATCACATCAAAAGGATACGGCTGTTTTTTCTTATGTGTTTATTTCTTTTTTCTGCCCTTGCCGGGGTTGATTCTTACCACGCGCAATTTTCTTTTAGCTGCCTTTTTTTTCATTTGCAAGGCAAAAAAGATAAGGAAGAACAAGAAAACCAAGCTCAATAAAATAGCTATAATTTTGAAAATAAAGGTTTTTGTAAATTGCAAGGCTTGATCCGCCACAAATTTTAGTTTGCTCAACTTAAGGTCATTTGCAGCCACCAGTTCAATGCGCGAAACTTCTTCACCCGCATAAAGAACCTTGGCCTCTGCCAGCAAGTCACCTTTTTTGATAGGTGCCTTTATAAAACCTTGGGCCGGCAAGCTTTCCTTATCAACTTCAATAAGCACACTGTCTTCCCCGTCTTTTGACGGCATTAAAGCTCTGTAGTCTTCTTTGGGCAAAAGCTGTATATAATCCGCCTGCCATGAAAGTTTAACGGGCAGCTCCCCTATAACTTGGTGCTTACTGACCACGCTCCTCAATCTTATATTGTCAAAAGCCCATTTATACATTGTTTTTGTGTCAATAAAGGAGCAGTTTTCAAGCACAGCATCATCGTCAATGTTTATCATTTCGGCCTTCATTACGACTGCCATGTAAGAGTAGCCGTCCTTGGAAGCTCTTGAAACCACACAGCGACCCGCTTGTTTTGTGGAACCGGTTTTTATGCCGCTTGCATACTCATAATAATAGTCGGGTATACCCCTGTTCATAAGTAAAACCGTTGTGTTCAGGTGCCTTTGGGGGCTGAGGTTGGTTGCGGCTATCGTATGGCGCAAGCTTGATGTTATTTCTTCAAAAATCGGATTTTTCAGGGCAGCCTTGGTGTAGATTACAACATCCTTGGCGGTAGTATACTGACCGTCTTCATCAAGACCGTGAACATTTTTAAAAACCGTATCCATGCAACCCAGGCCTTTTACATAATCATTCATCAAGGGCACAAAGTCTTCAACACTGCCCGCCACATGGTGGCCCAAAACATTTGCGGCGTCATTTGCGCTTGCTACCAACAAACAATAAAGTAGCTCCGAAACCGTCATTATTTCACCCGGTTTTATGCCGACATTGGAGCTGCCCGTATTTGCCAGGGCATGAATGGCATAGGCGGGCGCTTGCACTTTTTCTTCCAAGTTTTCGCACTTTTCAAGAACAATGGATGCCACAACAATTTTAGACAGTGAGGCCGGGGCTGTTTTAACATCGGCATTCTTTTCAAATATCACCGTGCCGTCTTCGAGGTCACTGACAAGCAGTAAAATATCAGAGTAAGTTTTTTGCTTTTCAAGCACACTGTTGAAGGCCGCGGATGTTTGAAGCGGCGGCAAGGCCGCAAGCAAGACAAGAGTGAGTGTAGGTATAAAAATTATAGCTTTTTTAATGGACATAAGACCACCCTATGATGTATTATAGTAGCCGGTTGGGCTCTTAATGAAAAGGATTCATATTTTCTTTTCTTCAAAGATTATAGCAGTAAGCAGCCCAAAAATAAACCTTAACAGGTAATTTTGTGAGAGGATGGCTGAAAATGGTTTATGTCACCGGTGACACTCACGGCGACCTTGAGCGTTTTAACGGCTCTGCTCTAAAAAAACTCAAAAAAGGTGACACCTTGCTCATTTGCGGTGACTTCGGCTTTATTTGGGACGGCGGAAAAAGGGAAGAAAAAATCCTAAAAAAGCTTGGTCGAAAAAAATATAATATTTGTTTTATCGATGGAACCCATGAAAATTTCGAACTTCTAAACGAGTATGAAGTTGTTGATTATTGCGGCGGCAAGGCTCGGCAAATAAGCGGCAGGCTTCACCACCTGATGCGGGGACAGATCTATACTTTTGAAGACGAAAGCTATTTCACCATGGGCGGCGGCGAAAACCCGGACATTGACTTGCGCCTTGAAAAAAAGGTTTGGTCAACGCTGGAAATACCCCTGCGCCAAGAATTAGAGTTCGGGGCTGAAAACATAAAGAAGGCAGACGGCAAGGTTGATTATATTATTACCCATGAGCCGCCTCAAAAAGTTAAAGATTTTCTGCAATTAAAAAGCAAAGAGCCCACCCGAGTTACCGGCTTGAATACTTATTTTGAAGAGTTAAGCAACTTCTGTCAATTCAAGTGCTGGTTTTTCGGCTCCATGCATATGGACAAAATTATTTCAAAATCCTATATTGCCGCCTTCCAAAAAATTTACCCGGTAACGGGCGGAAAACCTTTAGAGTGAGGTGTGAGACTATATGGACCTCTTTCTTTCAATAACAAGGTTAGTTTTGCCTATATTAGGCTTATTCGTTTTGCTTTACAGTTCGGTATCACTTTTAAAAAACATTAAAAGTAAAGATAGCAAGGCCTATCTGCAAAACACTTTTAACGGCGATGTGATTAGCTTGCATTACGGCGAAAATTCAATAGGTCGCAGTAAAACTTGTGACATAACCATAAATTACCCCACCGTATCACGCTTGCATGCGGTAATCAGCTTCAAAAAAGGCGGTTGGCAACTTACCGATACCCATTCTTCAACCGGCACCACAGTCAATGGCAAAAAAATTGAAGAGAGAACCCCGCTTCGGGAAGAAGACAATATAGCCTTCGGCGGCAACAGTTTTATTTTAAAATACAAGAGTAAAATGGCCGACATCCCTATTTCAAAAAACTGACCCCTTCATGCTTTTGCCCTTTCTTGAAAGGCTTTTGTAAAGTATGTTATAATTTTTGTGTCTTTACTGCAAAGACTCCATAGGCTTATTGAAACCCAAAGGAGCTTTTAAGATCATGGTAAAAAATCTAACCGCAGCCAAAAGAATTGTTTTTAAGGTTGGCACCTCCACCCTGGCCTACCCCACGGGTAAGACCAATATTCGCCGAATCGCAAAGCTTTCCGCCGTCTTGTCGGATTTACAAAATTCCGGCCTGCAAGTTGTGCTTGTGACTTCCGGCGCCATAGGTGTCGGTGTCGGCAAATTGGGGCTCAAGGAAAGGCCGGCAGATACCCCGGGCAGGCAAGCCGCCGCGACGGTTGGCCAGTGCGAGCTCATGTTTATGTACGATAAACTTTTCAGCGAATACGGCCAAACGGTGGGTCAGCTTCTTATCACCCGCAGTGATATTGAAGACAATGAGCGAAAAACCAACCTGATCAATACCTTTGAAAAATTATTCGAATACGGGGCAATCCCCATAATCAATGAAAATGACAGTGTGGCCGTTGAAGAAATAGTCTATGGCGACAATGACAATCTTTCGGCCAATGTCGCCAAATTGATAGGTGCGGACGCCCTTGTTATTTTAACGGACATTGACGGGCTTTTCAGTGCCAACCCTTCGGAGGATGAAAGTGCGGTTTTAATCCCCTTCGTTGATGAAATTACACAAGATATATTTGATCTGGCCACACCCGTCGGTTCAAAATTAGGCACCGGTGGTATGGTAACCAAACTGCAGGCCGCAAAGCTTGCAACCGAAGCCGGGATCAATACAGCGGTAATAAACGGCAGTGACCCGGAAGACATTTACAAGCTTTTGGACGGCCGACAGATCGGGACTTTTTTTAAAGGCATAAAGCAAGCCGAGATTAAGGAGTAAAGCGATGAAAACCATTGAACTTATAGGTCAAAAAGCCAAAAGAGCCGGTCGAATTTTGGCCACCTCAAAAGGTGAAGAAAAAAACAAGGCCCTTGAGGCCATAGCATCTGCCCTGCGCCAAAACACAAGTGCCATTTTAAAAGCCAATAAGCTTGACCTTGAAAACGGTAGGGCAGCCGGCTTGACCGACGCCTTGCTTGACAGGCTTGCCCTTGATGAAGACAGGGTGGAATCCATGGCCAAGGGTGTGGAAGAAATTGCCATGGCCGACGATCCGGTTGGCAAAGTTTTATGGGGCAGCACAAGGCCAAACGGCTTAAAGATTCAAAAAGTCAGTGTTCCTTTGGGTGTCGTTGCCGTAATTTATGAGGCACGCCCCAATGTAAGTTCCGACGCAGCGGCCCTTTGCCTAAAAGCCGGCAACGCCGTGGTACTGCGCGGCGGTAAAGAAGCCATAAATTCCAACAAAGCCATTGTTGATATTTTGCGCCAAGCTCTGAAAGGCGCCGGCCTGCCGATTGATTGCTTGCAATTGGTTGAAGACACTTCTCGCGAGAGTGCCAATGCCTTAATGAAATCAGACCGCTACATCGATGTCCTGATCCCCAGGGGGGGCGCCGGCCTGATTAAAGCCGTTAAAGAAAATTCCACCATACCCGTTATCGAGACGGGCATGGGCAACTGCCATACCTATATAGAAAAAAGTGCGGATCTTGATATGGCGCTTGAAATAGTTTTAAACGCAAAAACATCACGCCCGTCCGTCTGTAATGCTTGTGAAACACTTTTACTTGACCGGCATATTGCAAAGGCGGCCCTTCCCCCGCTTTACCAAGCCTTAAGCGCGGCATCGGTTACACTAAAGGGCGATGAAAGCACCAAGGCTATTCTGCCCGAAATTTTACAAGCGGGCGAAGATGACTGGGGTAGAGAATATTTGGACTTGACCTTGTCTGTTAAAATAGTCAAGGGTATTGACGAGGCTATTGACCACATAAGTCAATACGGCACGGGCCACAGTGAAGCTATAATCACATCCAACTACGGTGCATCGGAAAAGTTTTTAAACCAAGTTGATGCCGCTGCGGTTTATGTTAATGCTTCCACGCGTTTCACGGACGGCGGTGAGTTTGGCTTTGGCGCCGAAATAGGCATTTCCACTCAAAAACTACATGCCCGCGGTCCCCTTGGGTTGGCTGACCTGACAAGCCAAAAGTATTTGATTTACGGCCAAGGGCAAATCCGTTAAGACCCTGTTTTTGACGATTAGGAGGATTTTATGGGCGATTCTACCAAAACCACCGAAAAAGAGCTAAAGAAAACTTCAAGGCGGCCATGGGCTTTTCCTTTGGGCGTGCTCATTTTCGCTTTGGCCGTTTTTGGCGCTTTGACCCTACTAAACATGGGCCTGGGCTCTATTCGAAGCCTTACCGATAAAACTGCGCTCAAGGCCGAGTACGAAGAGTTTTTGGCCCCGGTTGTGCGCAATGATCCCCAGTATTACGAAGACTTGTCCAAAGCTAATAATGAAGAGCTTTTAGACAGTGCCATCTGGCTTTTCTTAAAAGACGGCGGCATAAGCAAAAAAGAGTATGAGATTTCAGAAAGCGACCCCATAGGTTTCATAGTGCCCACAAAAGACCTTGAATGGGCCTTTGTCCGCCTTTTCGGCGGGGAATTTAAGCCGTCTTATGAAACCGTCTACGGGCCGGGCTACACATTTACATATGATGTGGCAAGGTCAAGCTATATTATCGCCATAACCAGTGCCGACCCCCTCTATTTGCCCAAGGTATATGAAATTGAGAAACACGGCAGCTCGACACTTTTAATCGTCGGCTACATAAACAGCCACAAGGACAAGCTTGAGATTGATAAAGAAGGCAATTTTGTAAGCCCGGAACCCGACAAGTATGTCAAGGTTACCTTAAGAAAAACCGATGCGGAACCGGGCTATTATGTTTCTGCCATAGAGGGCATGGAAGCTGTTGAGACGGCCGAAGCGTTTGAATTTGAGGATGAGACCACCGAGGCCCCCATACCAACCTTACCGGAAGTTTCCGACCCGTCCGAAAGCGACATACCCGAAAGCGAAACAGAAAGTGAACAAGAAAGCGCCTCCGACACCACTCAATAGCAAAATCGTCAACCGGCGGTAAATGATTTCTCTGCCCAAAGGAGCAAAATGATTTTTCAAGAACCCCTATATGATTTAGATGAATTGGCGCGTTATAATCTGCATGTGCACACAGTCTTCTCACTTTGTGCCAAGGCCCCTGCTCTTTTATTCGCCATTTTAAAGGCAGCCCAAGCTGCCAGGCTCAAGGGCATAGCCTTGACCGACCACTTTAACGATGATATTTCATCTGAACAATATATGGAGCATATCAGGCTTTTAAAGCAAGAAGCAGAGCGTTTTAATACAAGCGAGCTAAAAGTATACTACGGTGCGGAATTATCGGCTTATGAGCCCGGTAAAAGCCTTGAAAGCGAAAGTTTAAGGCAAAGCTTGGACTACAGGCTTTACACGGTCAACCACTTCCATCTCAACTTTTGGGGGCATCCAAAAGAAAACACACCGGCGGCATATGCCCTTTATATGTTAGATATAATGCGCTCTTTTATTCTGACAAAAAAGGCTCACTGTTTCGCCCACCCCTTTATCGGAAGATTTATTCACCAATTTGAGGACCAAACTTTGGTTACAAAGGCCTTGAGCGACAATCAATTGGGTGATATTTTCTGTTTGGCCAAAAAAAACGGTGTAGCTTGGGAAATTAACAGCGGTGCCATAATAGGTGACCCCGAGTTTGCCCGGCGCTATTGGAATTTGGGGCGCGAATGCGGTGTGACTTTCCACTATGGCACCGACGCCCACCATCCGGACAATGTCGATACCGCCAAAACTTTACCGCTTGTTAAAAAAATACTTTTGTAAACTCTCAAGGAGGAAGGCAATTGTCAAAGCTTGTGCGTTTTTTAAAACCACTGAAATGGTTTGCTTTTTTAACAATTGTTTTTTCAGTGATTCACAGCGGTTTGTCACTGCTTTTACCGAAGATTTTAGCTTCAATAATAAATGAGGGCATTGCCAAAGACAGGCGCGGCTATATTTTACTGATGGGAAGCGTCATGCTTGTTCTGGCCGCTTTTTCTGCCGGCGCTTCCGTGCTTTCAAATTATTTTTCGGCTCGTACCTCTACGGGATACGGCCGTATTTTGCGTCAAGAGATCTTCTTTAAAATCCAAAGTCTGTCTCAATGTGATATTGATTTTATCGGCACCCCTTCGCTCATAACCCGAAACACCAATGATGTTAATAAAATTCAAGACATGCTAATGACTATCCTGCGAACACTCATAACGGCACCCATAATGCTGGTGGGCGGCGCAGTCATGGCTTTTAGCATAAACAAAGAGCTTTCGTCCTTAATGTTTATTGTTATCCCCTTGGTTATTGCGATTGCGGTGATTGTTGCCAAATATGTCATCCCCATGTTTGAAAAGGTTCAAAAAAGAACCGATGTTTTAAACCAACTGCTGCGGGAAAAATTGAGCGGCATCAGAGTTATAAGAGCCTTTGACCGCTCACAGTATGAAGACGCCCGTTTCAGTTCGGCCAACCTTGACCTGACCTCACTGACCTTACGAATCAGCAGAATAATGGCCGGCTTAACCCCGCTTTCGGTCCTCTTAATTTTCATTTTAACTGTTGCCATTATCGGGGTTTCAAGCAAGCAAATCAATGCCCTTGACGCAGGCATTGAAATTCAAAGGTTGCAAATTGAGAGCACAGTCGGTAATTTACAGGCCTTTTTGGTTTATTTGGCCATGATGATCGGGGCGGTCGCCATGGCGGCTGAAATGTTTATAATGTTGCCGCGGGCTAAAATATCCGCCGACCGTATAAACGAAGTTTTAGATATTGAAGGCCAAATTACAGAAGCCAAAAACCCGGCCATACCTTCCGACAAGATAGAAAACTATCTGGAATTTAGGGATGTTTATTTTTCTTATCCCGGTGCTACGGCTTCGGTTTTGAGCGCTATCAGCTTCACCGCCAAGGCCGGACAAACAACAGCTATCATAGGGGGTACCGGGTCCGGTAAATCTTCTTTGGTCAACCTAATCCCCCGCTATTTTGATGTAAGCTACGGTTCAATCCTTTTAAACGGAATTGATATCCGCTACATGTCCAGCAAGACCTTAAGAAAAAAAATAGGCTTCATACCCCAAAAAGCCTTCCTTTTCAGCGGCAGCATTGCCGACAACCTGCTTTTCGGAAAGTCCAAGGCCACGCAAGATGAAATGTGGCGTGCCCTTGAGACGGCCCAGGCGGCCGAATTTGTCCGAAAATTGCCCGACGGCCTTGAAACCAGGGTTTCGCAAGGCGGCAAAAACTTTTCGGGCGGGCAGCAGCAACGCCTGGCCATAGCCAGGGCTCTTATCCGGCGCAGTGATTTTTATATTTTTGACGATAGCTTTTCCGCTCTTGATTTCTTGACCGATGCCAAGCTGCGCAGCGCAATCAAAGAAGACCTTAAAGACAGTGCCTTGATAATAGTCGCCCAGCGAGTTGGCACCATACTTGACGCCGATCAGATTATCGTGCTCGATGAAGGTAAAATAGCCGGCATCGGTAAGCACAAACAACTGCTTGAGCAATGCGATGTTTACCGTGAGATCGCCCTTTCTCAACTTTCTGCGGAGGATTTGGCTTTATGAGAAAAAGAAAAAGGCTAAACCCCGAACTTAAGGCAAAGCGTGAAAAAAGGCGGGAAAAATATCGCGACTATGTGGGCGGCAGACGAAAGCCGGGTGAACGGGCCGACGATATCAAGGGCACGGCTCGCCGCTATTTTTCCTTGCTCCTTCCCCATAAGAAGGCTATGACTCTGGTGGTTTTTGCCGGCGGAATCGGTGCAGCCACAAGCATTGCCGGCCCTCGGCTTCTGGGCCAAGTGGTTGATGCCATTCAAAATGAAGTCAACCAAAAACTAATAGGCCTGGAAATGGATTTTAGAAGCATTCTTACGCTCATGCTCTTGCTCTTGGCCGTTTACGGCACAAGTTCCGTCTTGAACTTCGTGCAACACTTTACAATGGCCGGTGTAACACAAAGGGTTGTATTTTCATTGCGCCAAAAAGTCAATTCGAAATTAACTCTGCTCCCCCTCAAATTCTTTGACACTTACAGTAAGGGCGATATCTTAAGCAGGGTTGTAAATGATATTGATAACATATCCAACTCCTTCCAACACAGCATAATTCAAGTGCTTACCTCTTTTGTGACCGCTGTGGGCATGTTTATAGGCATGCTCTACATCAGCTGGCGGCTTACTCTTATAACCCTTGCCATTTTACCGCCAAGCTTGCTTTTAGCCTTGTTTATCACCCGTTATTCACGCAAGCTTTTTAAAAACCAATGGGACCGTACGGGTGAGCTCAACGGCCATGTTGAAGAAATGTTTACGGGCCACAACATAGTTAAAGTATTTGGCCGTGAAAAAGATTCCATGGATGAATTTGAAGACATTAATAACCAGTTGGCGGGCATCAGCAGAAAGGCCCAGTTCGTATCGGGCCTTGTCGGCCCCACGCTTGATTTTTTCGGCTATGTGGCCTTTATTATGATTTGTGTTTTCGGCGGCATGTTTGTAGTGGGCGGTAGGATGTCTTTGGGCGGTATAACATCCTTTTATACCTATGCCCTCCTCTTTATGCAGCCCATAGTCTCCCTTGGCAATATAACAAACAGAATGCAATCTTCTTTGGCCTGTGCCGAGAGAGTTTTCCATCTGCTTGACGAAGAAGAGGAAAGCCCGGATGACAATAAAAACTTTATCGAAAACCCTCAAGGCAATGTCTGTTTTGATGATGTTGATTTCAGCTACAAGCCCGATGAGCCCCTTATTGAAAACATGAATATAAAGGTGAAGCCGGGCCAGCTTATAGCTATTGTGGGCCCCACAGGCGGCGGTAAGACAACCCTAGTCAATTTGCTTATGCGTTTTTATGAGGTTGATGCCGGCTCAATCAGTGTTGACGGCATAGATATTCGCACCATACCACGCAGTAACTTGCGTAGTATTTTCGGCATGGTCTTGCAAGACACTTGGCTTTTCAAGGGCACCATTCGTGAGAATATAGCCTACGGCAAAGAAGACGCAAGCGAAGAAGAAATTTTAGCGGCTGCCGATGCTGCCCGAGTCACCCACTTTATCCAAACTTTGCCGGATGGTTTGGATACAATGCTCGAAGAAGACGGCGCCAATATTTCACAAGGGCAGCGCCAACTGTTAACCATAGCTCGGGCTATTTTGGCAGACCCGGCTATTCTGATATTGGACGAAGCCACAAGCTCCGTTGACACCCGAACCGAAGTGCTTATCCAACAAGCTATGAAGACCCTTATGAAAGACCGCACGAATTTCGTCATAGCCCACAGGCTTTCCACCATCAGGGAAGCGGATAGGATTTTGGTCATAAACCATGGGCAAATTATAGAACAAGGCAAACATGAAGAATTGCTTGATGAAAAGGGCTTTTACGCCGAGCTTTATAGAAGTCAGTTTGGATTTTACGAGTCAAGCAGCCAAAGCGATTCTTAAGGTTTATAATCAATCACCCCCATTCACTTTGCGGAGAATGGGGGTGATTATTTTTTTGAGGTTTTAAAGCCCTCAACTTAGCGCCTGCATAACTCGGTTGGCCACCGGTACCGCATTATAGAAGGCCGAACCGCCGTTTTCTACAACCACCACAATAGCCAAGGGCAGATCATCGCGCTGAGAAAACCCCGTAAACCAAGCATGGGGCTTACCGTCTTCTACTTCGGCCGTGCCTGTTTTGCCGCACATATTAAGGTTGGGGAAGCTTGAGTTCCCGTATCCGTTGACCACATTTGACCTCAAAAAGTCGGCAAGCTTTCCCGCCTTGTCGGCTTCAAGCTCTATAGAGTCTTCTGTTGCGTGAATTGCCTTATAGGTTAAAATTTTATTTGGAGTCACAATTTTTTCAACAAAATAGGGTCGGGCCGCACTGCCACCGTTAGCTATAGCCCCCATAAGAACCATCATATGAGCGGGGTTTGCCAAAACAGTATACTGACCGCAAGCCGCCCAACCCAAGTCTAAATCATTGGCGGTTTGTAAATTCAAAATACTTTTGGCAGAAGTGGTTTTATCAATTTTAAGCGCTTGCCCGAAGGCTAAACTTTTAGCTTGCCCTTCAAGCATTTCGGTCCCCATTTCAATTGCCAGCTCTGCAAAAGCACAATTACAGGATTTGTTGAAGGCTTGTTCAAAATTCATTTTACCGTGCTTGGAAGGGCATTTTACAAGCCCAAGGCCTGTTTGCAACTGCCCCTTGCATTCGTAGCGCCAAGAGTCAAGTGCCGGCATATTTTCAATGGCACAGGCGGCGGTGACGGTTTTAAAAACGGAACCCGGGGTATAGAGCCCCGAAAAAAGGCGATTTAAATATACGCCTTCATGAGCTTCCCCTTTTTCCATCCGCATGTTTTTGGGTTTATTGTTTAAATCAAAGGTGGGGTTTGAAACCGCACATAAAATCTCACCGGTTTTATAGTTATAAACACCGACGGCCCCCTTGCGGCCGTTTAAGGCCCCATAGGCTATCTTGCAGGCTTTGGAATTCAAGGTTAGGTAAATATCATTGCCCTTCCCGTGTTCCTTGAGCGTATAAATACCGTTTATGAAGCTGTAACCGAAAAGTTCTTCCCTATAAAGCGAATGTGTGCCCGAAGAGATAAAGCCCGAGGCATCCCCCAGCGTATGCAAGGTTGACAGGCGCAAGTTTTTGTCCTTACTGTAAAGGCGCTTGCCGTCTTGGCTTTGGGCCAAAATTTCACCGTCGGCCGTATAGACAGCGCCGGCATTTACTATTTGCCCGCCGCTGTAAAGGTGGGCGTTGACCCTCTTTGCCGTCCAAATACCGCCTTTGTCAAAAAGGGATATTACCAATATTATAACTCCGGCAAAAAAAGCCAAGATCAGAGCTAAAAGTGCGTAAGCCCGTCTGCTTGTGGAGCGCATTTATAATCCCCTTCCTTTTACTTTCGGTGCCTGAAAGAGACCCCGGGCCCTGATTAAGGCCAAAAGCCCCCAAGAGCTTATCATGCTTGTCCCTCCCCTGCTGACAAAGGGTAGGGTTACCCCCGTCAGGGGCAGAAGGTCGGTTATTCCAAACACATTGAGGCTGACTTGAAAAAGCAAGAGCGCCGCCGCACAAACGGCAGCTATGGAATAAAAGGTTGAGCTTGCCTGCCTTGCCGCTAAAAGTGCATAAAGAGCTATAAGGCCGTAGGCTACCAACACGGCTAAACCCAAGAGCAGGCCAAACTCTTCACACAAGAGCCCAAAAACCAAATCGGTTGAAGCCGCATACACATTTCTTAACTTGCCCTCACCCAAGCCCAGGCCGAAAAGTCCGCCACTGGCCATATAAATTAAAACCCTGGTTTGCTGGTAGCCGCCGGTGTCCATATTTTCCCAAATGCGGCGATAGGTGGCAAAGCGCCTGACCACATAGGGTTTAAAATACAGAACCATCCCCCCACCCAAGGCCGCACCCGTGGTGGCAAAGAAAATGGTCCTGACATCACCCGAGCGCATGAAGGCTATAATCACAAAGGTAAAAAAGAAAATCAAGGCCGTGCCGAAATCACGCATTAAAAACAAAGCGCCCACACAGGTAACCGCATATAAAAGATATTTTGTTAAACTTCTTGTAGACTGAATTTTTTCAAGCGTAACGGCACCCACAAAAACAAAGGCAATTTTAACCAGTTCGGAAGGTTGAACCGAGAAGCCCCCTATTTCAATCCAGTTGAGAGTGCCGTGAGTGGTTTCGGCTATAAGAAGGTTGGCAGCCAGCAAGCCGATTGAGGCAAGTGCCAGAGGGATTCGGAAAAACATGGCTACATCCGTGCTCATTGACATCAGCAAAACAAGCACATGCGCAAGCAAACCCAAGCCTATGGCCAAGAGTTGTTTTAGGGCAAAGTTGTTGTTAAAGGAAGCGCAAACGACAAGGCTTATGCCGGACAGGAAAAAGGCTATGATTTCAAGCTGAAAATCCCGCCGCCTTGTTATCAGCCTATTGAGCAAAAGATAGACCCACTGGCCAGCCATATAGGCCAAAAAAATATAGAGGAGTTCAAGGTCCAATTTATTGTTTTTAAAGAGCAGGCCCGCGAAAGAGAGGGTTTGAAAAAGGCTGACAAAAAGCATGAGCAGAACCCATCTGAAGCCTTTGTTTTGGCTTGAGCTTTGCATTTTGCACCCCCTCTTTTAAAATCAGGGGGAGGGCCACTAAGCCTTCCCCCTGATAATTATAACCCATGGTTATGTTTCGGTAAACCCTTATTTGTTTATAAAATCCCTTTTATTTTCATCCGGCATGTCAAAAGCCAAGGTGCCGCCCGGGTTCATCAAGTTGTCCGGGTCAAAGTGTTTTTTAAGGGCTCTGAAAATATCCATTTGATTCGTACCGACTTGTGCCTCAAACCAGGGTGCCGTCATTTTCCCTATGCCGTGGTGATGGCTCATGGCGGCACCGTATTTTTGGATGTTATCCATAATCCCGCCCTGGTAGTCAAGGTATTCATCGATCTCGCTGATTTTGGCATTAAATATGAAATAAAGATTGGCACCTTGAGGATAAAAGTGTGACATATGGGTCATGCAAACCGTATTGGGTCTGCTCTTACAAAAAGCTCTTACACCTTCATATACCGGCATAAAATTATCCCAATTGACCGAGCACTCAAGCGTATCTATCATAATACCGAAGTCACCCAAGTCTTCACGCAGATAAGGGTCGGTAAAACGGCCGCCTTCCCAGGCTTTTGTAACCAAACCGGTGGTGTACATGGCACCGTATTTTTTGCAAATTTTCTTTATCTGCTTTTTCATGTTTTTACCAAAGCCGGCTTCACCGTCGGTCATGCCCAACATTAGGCAACGCTCACCGTCTTTGTAACCTCTTAATTTTAAAATGGTGTCTATAGGTGTATCGGCTACGCTGTAAAGCCTGAAAGCCACTGATGTTTCTTCCGGGTCCGAAAGGCGAAATACGGAAGGATAGCCAAATTCACCTTGCATAACCTCGCGTGCGGCATCCACGCCTTCTTGCCAGCTTTTGAATACGAAGCTGAAGCGCCTTTTGTTTTCCGGCATATGTTTGAAAATTCTCAAAGTCACATGGGTAAGGACACCAAATGTCCCCTCACTGCCCATCATAATTTCATCAACCGAAGGGCCGGTGGCATTGGCCGGGAACTCATCACTTTTTATAATACCCACCGGTGTGACATATTCTTGGGAAATTACAATGTCTTCGATTTTGCCGTAATAAGTGGAATTTTGCCCGGCGCCGCGTGTAACCACCCAACCGCCCACACAAGAGTATTCAAAACTTTGCGGGAAGTGACCGCAGGTGTAAGCACGCTTGGCCCCAAGTCGCTCAACGGCATTATTGAGAACCTCTTCTAATTGCGGACCGCTCATACCCGATTCAACCGTAATTGTTTGATTATTTTCGCTAAAATCAATTACCTTGTTGAAATGACGGCGAAGGTCTATGGTAATCCCCCCACAAACGGCTTCCGTGCCCCTGGTCACGGTAGAGCCGCCGGCGAAGACATAGAGCGGAATTTTTTTGTCGCAACAGTAATCAACAATTTTAATAATATCTTCTCGGTTGCGGGGATATACGACGGCATCGGGTAAGTTTTCTATGATACCCTTGCGCAAGCGCATAAAGTCTACCATGGTCTTACCGTAGGAGGTACTTACCCTGGTGTAATCATCGATGGTGACATTTTCTTCACCCACTATCGCCGCTAATTCATCCAGCTGTTCTTGGCTGAACTTGCTGGGCAAATCAAATTCAACCGGCTCCAGGCCCATATCTTGCTTTTCAATAAAGTCATCGTCGGTCATTTCAAATTCATTCTTCATAAGCTCATAAAGCTTTGTATTGGGCGCCTTGAAATAGTTGGGGTCCCCCCATTTAAGGATGGAGCGATATGAATTTTTAGGTGCTTCCTCATGATACCAATCCGGAGTAAATCCTTTTTTCTTAGCCATTTTTTCCCTTCCCTTTCAGCTCTCAGAGCATTTTTACAAATTTATGTTTTGGCGTGTCATATCGGCCGTGGCTATGAGCCGCGTGCCAAAAAAGTCTTCACAAACACTGTCACCCTCGTGAAGCCTTTCTTTAACCGTAAGTGTCTTTATTTTTTTCATTGCATCAAGCAGGTCGGCCTTGGGTATTTCATCGGCCGTCCTGACCGGCAATCGCGGCATGTCACCGAAAACGGTTGCCACGGTTGTTGTGAGAGCCCGCCTGGGGTCTTGAAGTTCTGTTTTGGCAAACTCTATACCCTTGGGACAAAGGGCCCCCTTGACCTTAATATCATCCCCACTGCCTTCTATATCCAAGAGGCAACCGTTGGGGCATACTATACAAACCATTTCCATCCAAACGCACCTTCACTTTCAACCATCAAGCATTTTTAAGGATATTTGCCCAACATCAGCCTTTACAGTGCAAGTTAAGCTTTGCATTTCACTTGGCAGAAGTCTCATATATTTTTTTGACTTTTCCGCCCGGCCATCCACCTCTATTGCCACCTTTTTGCCTCTGTGGTCTGCTTTGCTGCGCCAGTAGAGGGTAATTTCACCTTCTTTGTTTTTATCGAAATATTGGGGTACGACATATAGAAAATCTTCGCTGTTATACTCTACTTTAATCCTGTTTTCATCCCCGCTTGCATAACGGGCTGCCGCTTGGCCCGCCAAATGGCCGCTTTGTGAAACATAATCAACCAAGTCATTAACATGCAAGGCATTGCCACAGGCAAAAACCCCGGGTATATCGGTCATTAGTTCTTGATCAACATAGGGGCCTTTTGTTGCCGGATCTATTTCCACACCCAAGGATTGCGCGACTTCATTTTCCGGCAAAAGCCCGACAGAAACAATCAGGGCGTCACACTCTATAAAACGCTCACTGCCCTTTATGGGTTTATAGTTTTCATCAACCTTGCAAACCTCTACCCCTTCAAGGCGTTTTTGCCCAAACACTTTGCTCACCGTGGAGTTAAGGTGCAAGGGAATATCAAAATCATCAAGGCATTGGCTGACATTGCGGGCCAGGCCGGCGGGGCTTTTTTGAATTTCATAAACCCCTTCCACTTGAGCCCCTTCCAGGCTCAAGCGCCTTGCCATAATCAGGCCGATATCACCGCTGCCTAAAATTACACATTTTTTGGTTGGCATTTGCCCCATTATATTTACCAAGTATTGAGCAGTACCCGCGGTAAACACACCGGCCGGCCGTTCACCGTGTATGAAAACCTGCCTGGCGCTTCTTTCACGGCAACCACATGCCAAGACCAGGGTCTTTGATTTTAGGCCAACCATGCCTTTGGCGCTTTGTATAACAAACTCAAAACCGCCTTCCGGCAGCCTTTGAACCGAATTTAAGAAGGCATTTGTCATGTGTTCTATGCCCAAGTCATAAAACTTTTTTAAAAACCTTTCGGCATACTGGGTGCCGGTCAGGCGTTCTTTAAAAAGTACCAGCCCGAATCCGTCATGTATGCATTGTTTTAGGATGCCGCCCAGATTTTCTTCACGCTCTATCAGCATAACCCGCGCGCCATTTTCTTTTGCGGCAACGGCGGCTGCCAGCCCTGCCGGACCACCGCCCAAGACCACAAGGTCATATTCATTTATAAGCTTATTGTCCATTGTGCTTATACCCTCAAAGCTTTCCCTTTAAAATTTCGGACCCTTGGCCGTTTTTATTTATCTCTTCAAGTTTTTTGCCGCTTTCTTGGCTTATTATCTGCATAACCAAGGGCGTGCAAAAACCGCCTTGGCACCTACCCATGCCGGGGCGCACCCTGCGTTTTATTGCATCAACATCCCTTGCCGGCAAAGGTGAATTGACGGCGGCTATGATTTCACCCTTGCTTATGCCCTCACAGCGGCAAACCACTATGCCGTAATCGGGGTTGGCCTTAATGACTTTTTGCTTTTCTTCCAAGCTGAGCTTTGCCATATCGGGCGCCAAGCGGCGCTTGGGGTTAAAGTTATTTTTCTTTTTTATTTTTTGGCCGTAAGCAGTAAAAAAGGCTTTTAGCGTGATTTCTTCTATACTCTCCGCTATTGCGGGTGCGGCGGCCAGGCCCGGTGATTGTATGCCGGCGGCGTGTATCAGGTTATTTACATATTCTGATTTTTCTATTATAAATTCTTCTTCATAGGTCGAAGCTCTTATACCGGCAAAATAGGTTATGACATCCGCTCTTTCAAAACCTTTGATTAGGGGCAGGTGTTTTTCCAAAATTATGTCCATGTTTTCGGCATGGGTCGAAAAATCCTCACGCAAGGGTTGCTCATAGGCATCCGGCCCGACTAAAACATTGTCATCAATTGTCCTCATAACTCCGCCACCCTTGGTGTCGGAAGTTAGCATGGAAAAGCCTATGAGACCCATGGATCGTGTAAGCAAGGGCCCCTTCTTTTTGTCTAAAATAGCACACTCACCCTTGCGCGGATGAATTGAAAAGAAGCGATCGTTTGCCATTTCCGCTATTAGGTCGGAAAAAACACCGGCTGCATTTATAACCATGCGCGGGCGCAAGGTCCCTCGGTTTGTAACAACTTCTGTTATGGCCCCCGCTTTGGTGCGCATGGACTTGACTATGGTGCCCATTGAAAACCTTGCTCCGTTTTCAATGGCGTTGTCGGCCAAGGCCACGGTCAATTTATAAGGTGACAAGACGCCGGAAGAAGGATATTCAAAGGCACCCACAGCTTCATCCGTGATATTAGGCTCAATTTCCCTCAAACGCTTTAAGGATATTTTGCCCCCTTCAATCCCCAAGTTTTTTTGCCTATAACTTAAAATAGGTTTAGCCACCTTGCCAAAAAGGTGGCTGGAAAATAAAATTAAATTGCCGTATCGCTCAAAGGGTACACCCAACTGTTGACAAAGCTCTGTGTACAAATGATTGCCCCTTACATTTAAAACACCGCTTAAACTGCCCGCTTTCGAAGCTATACCCGGGTGAATCATACCGTCATTTCGAGATGAGGCATGCATGGCCACATCACTTTCTTTTTCAAGCAAAAGTATGTCAAGTTTATATTTTGAAAGCTCACGAGCTATGGCGCAGCCGACAACACCGCCGCCGATTATCAAGACATCGGGCCTGTCATTTTCGAGTGCCGCGTCATTTAGGGAACTTTGCCTGATAGGCGGGGCCGTGAAGCCCTTTAGTTCTATATCATTTATAACACCCTTGAAACCGGCCTTGGCGGCCAGCCTGCCCGCTCGCACAATTTGACCCCAATCATCCATGCGGCCTTCCAGGCGAACACTGTCGCGCCATTGACTGCATTGGACAGCGTCAAAACCTTTTTTATCAAGCATTTTTTTCAGTTTTTTAATATCACGACTCATAAAACACCTTTAGGGCATAAATTAAAGTTGTTCGGTCGTCCGAACCTCTTGACTCAATTTTATCACTATGTTATTCTAATGTCAACCAAAAACCGTGTGAAAGGGTGACAAAACTCTTATGCAAAACAACAAAACCCGCCTGCCTCTTTATGTGCAAGCTAAAAATTATATACTTGATCTCATGGGCAGCGGTGACTATCCGCCGGGGGCCAAACTGCCTACAGAAAATGAGCTTATGGCAGTTTTGGGCGTCGGCCGCGCCACTGTTCGTGCCGCTTTGGCCGAGCTTGAATTTGAAAATAAGCTTGAAAAGCGACACGGCATAGGCAGTTTTGTAAGCGCCGCAAAAGAAACTTACAGTTTTGAACCCCTGGTTTCCCTAACTTATTCACTCAAACAAATGGGGACCGAAATTGAAAATATTATCTTATTTTGTGACTATGAAAGCCCAAAGTCGGGATTGCTTGAAGGTTGGCCAAATCAAAAGGCCATTGGTCATTTGCGCCGACTTCGCAAGGCACACGGTAAACCCGTGGCTGTTGAGGACAGCTATTTCTTGCCCGATATTTTTGAAATGATAAAGAACCTGCCGCCTCAAGATTCGGTTGCCCGCGCCTTGCTTTCTTACCCGGGCATGCATATTGAGCGCATTGATATGAGTGTGGTTGTCAGGAAGCCCGACAAAAACGAAAAAGAGTTGCTTCAAATAAAAGGCGACGAAAAGGTTGCTCAAATGACCCGTTGGATTTATCAGAGAGATAACCCAACACCGGTAAATTGTGTACGCTTTGTTTTACCCGAAGTTTTAATGGGGCTTTCTCAATGGAGCGGCTCCCAAATATAGTTACTTTCATATCCAAATCAGCAAAAAGGGCAGCGGCTGCCCTTTTTTCGCTTTTTTGCTTGACTATACTTGCTTTAGGTGTTAATATACTCCTACCTCTCAAGGAGGGCTATTTTTTTATGCCCTATTTTCCGACCAGAGGGAGGCTAATAATTCCCAAACCAATGGAGGTGCCGTTATGACAGTTAAAATCACACTTGCTTGTACGGAATGCAAGCAACGCAACTACAACACAACCAAAAACAGGCAAAACACGCCGGACAGGTTGGAGAGAAATAAGTATTGCAAATTCTGCAAAAAACATACTCTCCACCGTGAATCTAAGTAAGCGGGAGGATTAGAATGGCTAAAAAAGAAAAGTCCAAGGCCGCTGAAAAGGTAGCAAAGGCCGAAAAGGCTTCCAGGTCAAACAAACCAAAGGCCTCTAAAGGCAAAGCTAAAGAAAATGCTTTTCTGCGAGCCGGCAAGTCTGTTTCCAAGTTTTTTAAAGACTTCAGGGGCGAAATTAAAAAGATTGTCTGGCCGGACAGAAAAACCGTTATCAAAAGCACGGGGATCGTACTTTTGGTTGTCGCCGTTATCGGTCTTATCATATTTTTGATCGATACCGGGCTGGTTGAAGGTATCAGGCTTCTTAAAACCGCCGCAGAAAACTTTAACAGCGAAGTCACAACCGCCGCCGAAGCTGTAACCGAACAAGTCACAGCAGCTGTTACCGAGGCTTCCGCAAGCCTTGGCGGTTAGAAAGCTTTGGGGGTGAAATAATGTCCGCTCAATCAAGATGGTATGTCGTGCACACTTATTCGGGTTATGAAAATAAGGTTGCAGGCAATATTGAAAAAATGGTCGAGAACCGCAATATGCAAGACCAGATACTTGAAATTAAGATCCCAACCGAAACGGTTATTGAAATTAAAGATGACAAAAAGCGTGAGGTTGAGCGCAAACTCTTCCCCGGTTATGTTATCGTTAAGGTGGCCGTCACTTTAGACAGAGATGATCGCCCGCAGATGACTGACGATGCTTGGCTTGTTATCCGCAACACACGCGGTGTTACAGGCTTTGTCGGGCCCGAAGGCCGCCCTGTTGCACTCAGTGAAGAAGAAGTGCGACGCATGGGTGTTGAAAAGAAGAGCATTGAAGTCAGCTACAATGTCGGTGATTTGGTCAACATAACCGACCCGATTTTGGAAGGCTTCCAAGGCACTGTTGAAGAAATCAATCTTGACAGAAACCAGGTAACCGTAAAAATCATGATGTTCGGCAAAGAAACCACTGCCGAAATTGAACTCGATAAGGTTGAACCTGCCGTCAAATAGACATTTAACATTTAGGTAATTAACGGTTTATTCCGTTTTACACGCGCTTTGCGCACCGGGCCTTGCCCGCGTGGGAGGATCGAAATCATTCGTCCGCCATTTACCACATTATTATGGAGGTGCATTTATCAATGGCACAAAAAGTAATCGGCTATATCAAGCTACAAATCCCTGCCGGTAAAGCAACACCGGCACCGCCCGTCGGCCCCGCTCTGGGCCAACACGGCGTTAACATCATGGCATTTACCAAAGATTTTAATGAGCGCACAAAAAATGATATGGGGCTTCTTATCCCCGTAATCATAACGGTTTATGCAGACCGTTCCTTTACTTTCATTACCAAAACCCCACCCGCATCCGTTCTTATTAAGAAGGCTTGCGGTATTGACAGCGGTTCCGGGGTTCCAAACAAAACAAAAGTAGCCACAATCACCGGTGAGCAAATCAGACAAATTGCCGAACAAAAAATGGTTGACTTAAATGCTGCCAGTGTTGAAAGTGCCGCAAAAATGATAGCAGGCACGGCACGCAGCATGGGTGTGACCGTCGTTGGCGATTAAGGCTCCCGGGTGGGAGGAAAAATCCGATTTTACCACATGATTGGGAGGAATTTAAAATGAAACATGGTAAAAAATATACTGATAACGCAAAATTAATTGACAGAAATATAATGTATGACCCTGCCGATGCTCTTGAATTGGCAGTTAAGACCGGCACGGCAAAATTCGATGAAACGGTTGAAGTTCACCTCAGACTGGGTGTTGACTCACGCCACGCAGACCAACAAGTCCGCGGTGCGGTTGTTTTGCCCAACGGTACGGGTAAAAGCATCCGAGTGGCTGTTTTTGCCAAAGGCGAAGAAGCAAAGGCTGCCGAAGAGGCAGGTGCCGAAGTTGTCGGCGCCGAAGACCTGGTAACCCGTGTACAAGAAGGGTTTATGGATTTTGATGTTGCTATTGCCGCACCCAATATGATGGGTTTGGTCGGCAGGTTGGGTAGGTTTTTAGGCCCGCGCGGCCTCATGCCCAGCCCCAAGGCCGGCACGGTAACAAACGAAGTTGCAAAGGCTGTTGAAGAAGCCAAGGCCGGTAAGATAGAATACAGGCTTGATAAATCCAACATTATCCACTGCCCCATCGGTAAGGTTTCATTCGGGGTTGAAAAGTTGCAAGAAAACTTTGACACCTTGGTTGATGCCGTACTTAAGGCAAAACCGGCAACCACCAAGGGCCAGTATGTCCGTTCTTGTGCCGTTGCATCAACCATGGGGCCCGGTATCCGCATCAACCCCGCCAAGCTCAGCACTATCGGCCCCTCCGCTTAATATTGGGGCTTGACAGCCAAGCCGGCTTGTGATAATATAACAAAGCTGTTCTGACCAAAGACAGTAGGTGCACATATGTGTATAATGGCTATCGGCCGCCTACCGAGGAAAAGAGCTGACAAAGAGCTTATTTAAGTGTATTTGTACGCCCTTCCTGTGGTCACCGCAGGAAGGGTTTCTTTTTCCCTTGGTCCGGTATATAAAGGCCCCTATGGGGCCGTCACAATATTGGAGGTGAAATTATGCCAAGTAAAAAGGTACTTGAGCAAAAAAAGCAAATCGTTGCCCAGTTAATCGAAACACTCAAAGATTCTTGCGCGGGTGTTATTGTTGACTACAAGGGTATCAGCGTAGCAGATGACACCAAGCTGCGCTCCGAACTGCGTGAGGCCGGCATTAAATACGAAGTTGTTAAAAACAAGCTTCTGAGCCTGGCAGTTAAAGAAGCAGACCTTGAAGACCTTGATGAGGTTTTAGTCGGTTCCACAGCACTGGCCACCAGCACCGACGACCATGTTGCCGCAGCCCGCATACTTTCCAAGTATGCAGACAGCCACAAGCATTTCAACCTTAAGAGCGGCTTTTTAGACGGTGAAGTAATCAGCCTTGAGGTTTTGTCAAACCTTGCTAAATTGCCCTCTCGCGATGTTCTGCTCGCCACTGTTTGCAGTGCTTTCAATGCCCCGATTGCCGCTCTGGCGCGTGCCATTCAAGCTATTGTTGACAAGGAAGACGAAGGCGACACGCAAGAGGAAGAGGCAACTCAAGAAGAAGAGACTACACAAGCAGAAGAGGTAGCTCAAGAAGAAGCTCCTAAAGAAGAGGCAAAAGAAGAAACTTCGGAAAACACTGAAGAAAAGACCGAAGCTTAAAAATTGTTAAAATACGGAGGTAAATAAAATGGCTTCAGAAAAAATTACAGCAATGATCGAAGAAATAAAAACCCTTACCGTTCTGGAACTTTCCGAACTTGTTAAGGCAATTGAAGAAGAATTTGATGTTTCCGCCGCCGCCGCGGTTGCAGTTGCAGCACCCGTCGAAGGCGCCGGTGCCGCAGCAGCAGACGAGCAAACCGAATTTGATGTTATACTCTCAGAAGTCGGTTCGCAAAAAATCAAGGTTATCAAAGCCGTTCGTGAACTCACGGGCTTGGGCCTTGCAGAGGCAAAAGCAGTTGTTGACGGTGCACCCAAAGCCGTTAAAGAGCAAGTTTCCAAAGAAGACGCCGAAGAAGCTAAAGCTAAGCTTGAAGAAGTCGGCGCCACAGTTGAACTTAAATAGTTTTTGTTTAACTTTAAATCCCCGAGGCTCAGAGGCCCCGGGGATTTTTTATTTTATATTCTTTTTATAGGCATGGATGATAACTCAAGCCAAAAAGGTCGAAAAGGCTTTGTAGGCCATATAAACATCAAGCTTTGACACAACTTCAAAAGGGGCATGCATTGAAAGTACGGCAACACCGACATCCACTACATCCACATCAAGGTTGGCCACATACTGGGCCACCGTTCCGCCGCCGCCTTCATCAACCTTGCCAAGGGAGCCGGTTTGCCAGATAATACCGGCATCATCAAATATTTTCCTGACTTCACCCATAAACTCGGCACTGGCATCGGAAGTACCGCTTTTACCCCTGCTGCCCGTATATTTAGTGACAACAATACCCTTGTTTAAAAAGGCTGCATTGAGCTTGTCATGCACATTGGGGAAGGTAGGGTCAAAAGCAGCGTTTACATCGGCAGACAGGCACTTGGAAGGCCTTAAAACCTCTCTTGCACTCAAATTTTGGCTTGCCGCTATATCGGCTATGAAGTCTTTGAGATAGGAGGATTGAAGCCCCGTATTGCCGCTGCTGCCTATTTCTTCCTTGTCGGTCAAGACGGTAACGGCGGTATATTCCGGTGCCTTGCAATCAAGCGCAGCCATCAAGGAAGGATAGGCGCAAACCCTGTCATCGTGGCCGTAAGCCCCTATCATGCTGCGATCTAACCCGACATCACTTGCCTTATAGGCCGGTACCAACTCAAATTCCGCACTTATAAAGTCTGCTTCAACCATTGAATATTTTTCATTGAGCAGCCTTAAAACATTTAGTTTCACCAGTTCACTGCCACTGTCACTCTTGAAGGGTCGGCTGCCCACCAAAACATTTAATTCTTCGCCCTTGATGCCTTCGGACAGAGGGCGTTTGCCCTGTTCCGCCCCCAGGTGCGGCAAAAGATCTGTTATAACAAACTTTGGCTCGTCCTCTTCTTCACCTATGCTTACCTCAAGCCGACTGCCGTCTTTTAATATAACAAGCCCGTGTAAAGCCAAGGGAATCGCAGCCCATTGATATTTTTTTATACCACCGTAATAATGGGTCTTTAAAAGAGCCAACTCGCTGTCCTCATAAAGAGGAGTGGGTTTTAAATCAAGGCGCGGTGCATCAATATGGGAAGCAACAATTCTGACACCTTCCGACAAACTCTTTTTACCAAAGCTTGTTAAGATGACTGCCTTATTTCGGTGCAGATAATAAACTCTGTCACCCGCCTTGTAGGAAGCCTTGGGGTCAAAGGGTTCAAAGCCGGCTTTGGCTGCAGCTTCTGCCGCAAAAGCGGCGGCTTGCCGTTCTGTTTTACAGTTTGACAAAAAGTGCTTATAGCCTTGGCAAAATTCGTCTGCCTTCTTAATCTCTTCGTCGTCCATTATTAGGGCGGCGTTTTTTAAATTTAAGCACAATTCTTCTTGCAGTTTTTCAACATTTGTTTTTTCTTCACTCATTTTCTTCTCCTTCATCATTCATGTTTTTTGATTTGTTTTTCTTTAAAGTTTCCTCTATTAAAATTTCGAGTTCTTTAATCCCCTTTTTTTGGGATGCCTCTGTGGCGGTTTCAATAACAAAATCAGCCCCTGCGGCATAGGTTGCTTGTTGGCTTTGAGCTTTTATACGCATAAGAGCCTCTTGCCGTGTGAGGCCGTCACGCAAGATAATTCTTTGCAGCCTTATTTCTTCTGGTGCCCTTACAAGGGCTATGAGATCACATTCTTGAGCAAAGCCGCTTTCAAAAAGCAAGGCCGCATCCAGTATGGCGGCCGAGCAGCCCTTCTTACTTGCCTTTTTTATGTTTTCTCTTATTTTCTTTGTGATGGCGGGGTGGGTTATGGCATTGAGTCGGCTTGTTTTTTCGGGTTTTGAAAAGGCGCGTTGAGCCAAAAGTCTGCGCTTTAAAAAGCCCTTTGAGTCAATTATGTCGCAACCAAACTCTTGGGCCAGTGCTTTTAATGTCTCGGACCCCGGTTCTACCACTTGCCTTGCAAGCAGGTCGGCATCTATTAAGCAATAGCCTTTTTCTTCCAAGGCGGCAGCCACGGTGCTTTTCCCCGCACCCGTTTGGCCTGTTAAACCAACTAAAAGCATTCAGGTCCCCCCTTGCAAATAAAACTTTAGCTACTTTGTTTTTATCAAATCAAAGGCTGCGGAACGCAAGAGCCTGTTATAGACAGCCAGGCCCATGCCGCTGCCTTTCGGTGAACGAGCATAGATTGTTTTTAGCCCGGGCAGTTCGTCCAGCGCCCGTAGGGCCGAAAAGAGCCTTTTTGCCTGAATTTCCGAATCGTCACGGGGGCCGTAGCTGACACATATTTCAAGCGGCAGCATTTTTTCTTCACCGTCAAAACAGAGGGCCCCGATCCCCTTCTTATCCTCCACTGAACTTAAAAGTTCAATAAAACCTTCCAAGCTGCCTTCAACCAAGATTAGGCTTGCTTTTGGGGCGTAGTGTTTGTATTTCAAGCCCGGTGAAAGTGGTGCTTGATTGCCCTCAAGGGGCCGAAAAACACCGGGGTCAAGCTCCACACTGCCGATTACATCTTCAATGGCTTGGCGCGTTACCCCACCCGGCCTCAAAATACAAGCTTTGGGCCCCACCAAGGACAAGACCGTGGACTCAAGCCCTACCGAACATGCGCCGGAATCCACAATAGCGTCTATTCGCCCCACAAGGTCGTCTGCCACATGGGCCGCACAGGTCGGGCTGGGGCTGCCGGACAAATTGGCCGAAGGGGCGGCTAACGGGATATTAGCTTCTTCAAGTATGGCCAAGGCTATGGGATGGTCCGGCATACGCACAGCCAAGGTTTCCAAGCCCGCACTGACCTCTTTTGGCAGTGTCGGGGATTTTTCCAAGACCAAAGTCAGGGGCCCGGGCCAAAAAGCCTCTGCCAAAAGGCATGCTTCTTCCGATAAATCGGTGACCAGGTTGTAAAGCTGTTCAACTTTACAGACATGAACAATTAAAGGATTATCGACCGGCCGACCCTTGGCCTTGAAAATTTTTGCAAGTGCGCTTTTATCCAGGGCGTTGGCCGCGAGGCCATAAACCGTTTCGGTCGGTATAGCTACCAAGCCGCCCTTTTGCAGTATCCGAGCAGCTTTTTGAATTTTTTCTTTTTCTTGAGGAGATTTAATCTTTAGAATTTCAGTTTTCATTTTTATGATTGAGCCTTTAACTTTTCGGCTGTGTCTGCTGTGATAAGGGCGTCTATTACTTCGTCCAAATCACCGTTTAAAATCGCTTCTAACCTGTAAAGGGTTAAACCTATACGGTGATCACTCACCCTGCCTTGGGCATAGTTATAGGTTCTGATGCGTTCACTGCGATCCCCTGTGCCAACCTGGGCCCTTCTTTCGCCTGCTATTGCTTGGGCCTGCTTTTCAAGCTCGGCTTCCAAGACCCTGGAACGCAAAATTTTCATAGCCTTGTCCTTATTCTTGTGCTGACTGCGCTCATCCTGGCATTCTACCACGGTACCGGTCGGAATATGGGTTATTCTGATAGCAGAATCGGTTGTATTAACATGTTGGCCACCGGCTCCGCTGGCCCGATAGGTATCGATTTGCAGGTCAACGGGTTTTATCTCAATATCCACCTCTTGCGCTTCCGGCAAGACTGCCACTGTAACTGTTGAGGTATGTATGCGGCCTTGGCTTTCTGTTTCCGGGACGCGTTGAACACGGTGGACACCGCTTTCAAACTTAAAACGGGAATAGGCACCCTCACCTTCAATCATAAAGCTCACTTCTTTAAAGCCGCCAAGCTCCGTGGCATTGGATGACAGTATTTCAGCCTTCCAGTTTCGAGCTTCGGCATACATGGAATACATCCTAAACAAGTTGTAGGCAAAAAGTGCCGCCTCTTCACCGCCGGCACCGCCTCTGATTTCTACAATAACATTTTTGTCATCATTGGGGTCTGTGGGTAGGAGCAATATTTTAAGCTCTTCTTGAGTTTCTTCTATCAAGAGCTTGGCCGATTCATATTCCTCTTCTACCAACTCTCGAAAGTCTCGGTCCATATCGCCGCTTTCGATCAGACTTCGTGCTTCTTCAAAAGCTTCCAGGGCCTGCATATGCTGGCGGTATTTTTCAACAACCGGAGTCAGTCTTTTTAGCTCTTGCATAAGCTTGCGGTATTGATTCAAGTCTTCCATAACCGCCGTGTCACAAAGCATCTCATTGACTTCGTTAAAACGCTCTTCTACACTTTTCAGTTTTTCTAACATGTTTATAACACCTGATCCATCTTCTTTTATTTGCCGGAAAGGCTGTTTTTGGGGACTTCTGCGCCCTGACGAATTATTTTTTTGATTCTTTTTTCAACTTTTACACGGGGAAGCATAACCTCGCGTGCGCACTTCTCACATCGAATACGAAAATCCATGCCTACACGCAAAACTTCAAAGCAGTTGTTGCCGCACGGATGTTGCTTTTTCATTATTAATCTGTCGCCCACTCTTACATCCATAAATTACCCCAAAAGACCGATACCTTCCATATTAACTCTTTTGATTATATCACATGAGCCTATCTTTGTGTACACGAAGAGCCCAATAAGCTCTTCATTTTATAATAATTTAGCTTTTTACAGGGGCTTTTTCCTTTTTTCCCTTGAATATGTTGACAAATGATGGTAAAATACATTTAAATAGCGGATATTGTGATCTTTTTTTCGTATTAAGGGAGGGCTCAATTTTGGGAGCAGATTTACATTGCCATACACGCTTATCGGACGGTTCCATGGGCATTGACGATCTTATTATTTTAGCAAAAAACCGTGGTGTTAAAAAAATTGCCATAACCGACCACGATTGCCAAGCAGCAAGTGTGCGCGGGCGTTTAATCGGCGATAGGCATGGTGTAACTGTTTACCAAGGGGTTGAGCTTTCCGCAACAGATTCCAAACGCGGTAGGCAGGCTCATATACTGGGTTATTTGACCGAAGCGCCGGACAGGCTCGAAGGCCTTTGCAGGCGAAACCTTGAAGCCCGTAAGAGAGCCAGCCAACATATGATTGTGCGTGCGGCACGCCGCTATCCCACAACCGCGGAACTTATTCTCAAATGTGCGACCGGTTCAACCAATGTTTACGAACAACATATCATGCACGCCTTGATGGAGTGCGGTGTTGCGGACAAAATTTACGGCTCTGTTTATGAAGAACTTTTTTCACCCGAAAGTGAAGATAATATTATTGTAAACGCCCGCTTCCCCGAACCGACCGAGATTATTGACGCCATTCATGAGGCCGGCGGTATCGCTGTTTTAGCCCACCCCGCCTTATTTGATAGCTTTGACCTCTTGGACGAATTGATTGAATACGGTTTGGACGGCATTGAAGTTTGGCACCCCCAATGTGACGAAGAGTGCCAAAATTACCTGAAAACTCTTGCCGAGAAGCATGATTTGCTCATGACCGGCGGCAGTGATTTTCACGGCATGTACACAAAATCACCGATCAGCATAGGTTCGCTTAAAACACCGCCGGAACACCTGCGTCGCCTCTTAACTTACAAGGCTCGAAAGCGCCGAGCAGAAGCCGAGCAAAATTAAAACAATAATCCCTTCAGAGGTATTTATGGCAAAAACCGATGACAGTGACATAAAGATTTTTGAGGCCGCCAAAAGCAAAGACCGACAGACCGACGATTTGCTTGAGGCGGCAGCTTTTTTGCACCGCCAACGGGCTAACGGCAACATTGAGAAAGCGCGGTTGTTAGGGGCTGGCTTGGCGCTTTTAGATCCCGGTGATTTTGAGCCCATAAACACTTCCATGCAATTAAAATCCGACTCGGAGTTCATGCACCAAGCAAGGGCTTTGTTGGTTTTTGTTGTTCAAACAACACTGCATGGGCAGTTAGGTTCCGATGTGCTTTCTTCTTGTGCTGTAAATGCCATGTATGATAAGCTTATTGAAAATCAAGCCGATTTTTATGAACGCATTTGTGATGGAACTGCTTTTACCCTCTACACCCTAGCCATGAAGGAAAAGGATTTCGAAGCCAAGCTGGGTGAAGCTTTTGCGGCACTTTGCCCGTCTGAAGCTGATAAGGATTTTTTTAAGCAGCTTGGTATTAAAATCTTTTACGGCGCCAGTGCCGCCACAATGAAGATCATAGAAAAATACAAGTTTTCACCCTTATAAGAAGATATTTCTAAATGGCGGTGGCAAGCGATTGCCACTGCTTTTTTATTTAAAGGGCATGGCAAAAATTGAAAGCAAGAAAACCGGCAGTGTCAAAAATACAAACATAAAGACCACCATTAACTCGTAAGCCAAATTGCTGCGGCTGTCACTTTTTTGCCCTTTCAGCCTTTCCTTCAAGCTACCAAAGGGAATCCCCAGGCAATTGCCAAACATTATTATACGAATTGCGGCCATAATCTCTTTATGGCTTTCCTTGTAATCTTCCTTGAAGCCTTCATAAATTCCCTTGTCGGGCTTTCCTCTTTTTTCTGCATAGTGCTGGGCAAAAAGAAGGGCCTTTACCTCTTCGTCGGGCACATGGTCTAAAGAACCCACCAGTAATTTCTTTATTTGCTCATCATTTAAGCCGCTTTTTAAAGCTTGCTCAACATGAAAATAACTGCACATTGGGCAACCGTTGACTTCGGTTACAGCCAACATAAGCCTTTCTTTGAAGGTTTGGCTTATTTTACCTTTTTTCATGCGCGGCAGAGATGACATTGCCTCAAACATAATGCCAAGGAGTTCTGCCGGTGAAAAAAGTTTTTGTTCACGCTTCATCCACTCTTTTTCTATATTTGACATAAACAATCCCCCCCTTTATACATATTATCCCTGTCAATTAAACTTTCGGCAGGATATCTTTGACCGCCTGCAAGAGCCTGTCTAAGCTTGCCTCTATAACATGGGTCGGGCAAGCAAGGTTTACCCTTATAAAACCCTGCCCCGCACTGCCGAACATATGGCCTTCATTGGATATCAACAAGGCTTTTTCTTTAAAAAAATTCCCAATTTCTCATAATCCATCCCAAGGGCTCGGCAATCCCACCACTGAAGGTAGGTCCCCTGCATAGGGCTTATTTTTATTTGAGGAATATATTGGGACATAAAGTTTTCTGCTAATTCTTTATTTCTATTAATGTGCAAAATCAACTCTTCAAGCCAAGCTTCACCTTCACCGTAAGCTGCTCGGCAGGCCACAAGCCCCATAGCATTGGGAAGCCGCAGAGAGGCGGCCGCCATCTGGTTAGAAAATTTTTCACCCAATTCGGGATTGGGTATAATAATATTGGAGGTTTGTAGGCCCGCCAAATTAAAACTTTTACTGGGAGCCGTATAAATCACACAGTTTTCTGCCGCCGCTTGTGAAAGCGTGGCATAAACAGTATGTTTGTGACCGGGCATGATAAGGTCATGATGAATTTCATCACTCAAAACCGGTATATCATTTTCCAAACAAATTTCGGAAAGTTTTTTTAATTCTTCTTTTGTCCAAACCCTGCCGACGGGATTGTGGGGGCTGCAAAACATAAGGGCTTTGTTATTTTTATCTTGTGCTGCCTTTTCAAAGGCCGGCCAATCAATTTCATAATACCCTTTATCTTCTAACAAATCCACTTCAACGGCAAGCCGCCCACTGCTTTCAATAGACTTTTTAAAGGGATGGTAAACCGGGCTGAAAATTATAATCCCTTGCCCGCGCTTGACAAAGCATTTTGCCGAAGCATATAGGGCCGGAACCACCCCCGGGCTCATATGAACCCAAGAAGGCGACATCGACCAGTTATGCCGCCGCTCCATCCAATCCATGAGGGCAGAAAAGTATTGAGGGGTTGGCCCTGTGTAACCCAATACCGAGTCATCCTTTATAAAGGCAGATAGGGCTTCAATTATTTCGGGTGCGGTTTTAAGTTCCATATCCGCAAGTGAAAGCGGTACTATTCCGTCAGCAAGGCCTGTTTTACCTTGCTCTTGACGCACCGAATCCCACTTAAGCGACCCACTCGTACTACGGTCGGGTAAACTTTTAAAATCATAAATCATAAACTTCACCGATTTTATAAAAAAATGCACACCCGTTTAGGGTGTGCATCTTTGATTAAAACTTACTTATCTTTTTTTGGAAACATAGGCTGCTGCTGCTGCAACTGAAAGAACTGCAAACACTGCAAGGCCTGCGCCGGAAGAACCGGTTTGAGGAATGTCATCATCTTCTTCTACTGCTTCGGTTTCGGGAACTGTGGTTTCCGGAAGAGCCGGTACATAAAGGTTTACGAACCAGTCAAAGAGGCCTGTTTCGCCAAGAAAACCTACGATGCCTTCGCGATCAAAGGCGCCACCGCTGAGTTCTTCAATCTTGTCAAAAAGTTCATCTACAAAACCGGCTACATCTTCACTGTTACCGGCAAGTTCTGCGGCCTTTTCTTTTGCTTCGTTAAGGGCATCTTGGAATTCGTCACTGTTGATAAAGTCGATAAGCTCTTGGAGAGCCTCTTCTGCGCTTTCGCAGTCGTCACATTCTGTGGTTTCTTCTACCGTTGTTTCTTCTACCGTTGTTTCTTCTGCCTCGGTTTCTTCTTCTGTTTCAACTTCGACTTCTGTTGTGATCTCTTCTTCTGTTGTGGATTCATCGTTATCAGCAAAAGCCATAACGCCAAGGGAAAGGGTCATTACCAGTGCCAGGAGAATGCTTAAGAGTTTTTTCATAACAATACCTTCCTTTTCATAAATATAGAAAATTTCATCTTCTGCAGAGCGGACACGCTCCACTATTGGGCATACTACCATATATTAAAGCGATTTGTCAAGCCTTTAAGTTGAATTTCTTCGCTTTTGGTAAGAAGACAGTGTCAGAGCGAGCTACTTTACAACGAGCAACGATAAGTTAGGATTCAGAAAGTGTAGTTGAAGGAGTAGTTGTGGGTTCCGTAGACTCTGTCGTAGGAGTTGTTGTAGGGCTTGTGGTGGTTGTTACCTTTTTTGTGGTAGTTGCGGGCTTTTCATCTTTGGGAAGAACTTGAATGGGGTTTTCAGGATGATTGAGATAACGCCAGCATACATATACATCATTACCCTTGACTTGGAACTGGTCATAATTTTTGTGGGTAACGGTATGGTTTACCTGCTTGAAGCCCTGGCCCTTCATTGCACTGACAAAGGCATTGGTCATCTGGGAATCTTTTAGGGTTATACGGGCAGTCATAACCAAGGAAGAACGATCGGCGAACCTATCAAGCATGCCCGGTATAAAGCCTGTCGGCCACCAATAGGTTCTGTAAGTTCTGGTGAATTCCCACTTACCGTTTTGATACATGCTCATTTCCATCTTCAGGGCTTGCTCGTCTGTACCACAGTCATAATGCTCGATTTTTCGGCTTGTGGGTTTGGTGTAAACGCCTATTTCACAGCCCACAAAGACAAAGCCGTATTGACCCTTCCAAAACTGAATCATATAATCAAGTTTTTGAGCATCATGCCTGAATTTCATGCGGACAGTATCCATGTACATGACCGTAAAGGGTGCTGCTTGGTCATAGACGGCATTAAAGCCAAAATTCCTCTGCCAAGGATCGTCATCGGTAAAAAACAATTTATTATCCGGGTCGTATTGATAGGATACCAATGAAGCACCTGTTGGGGCACCGACCGCTACCTGGCAAGATGCGCTGATGTTCTTGTTTTCTTTGGAAGTGCAAACAAGCTCGGTCAGGCCTTCAGCCACACCTGTGAGGTTGCCCTTTGAGTCAACCTTTGCGATATTGGTGTTTTTGATTTTCCAATCCAAATTCTTGTTTTCGGCATTTGCCGGGGTAAAGGTAACATCAACTTTAATGGTGGAATTTTTAGCTACGGTAACACCCTTGCCGGGTAAAGCAATTGACTGTACTTTTACACCTTTTTTGCCGACCACATTTTGGTTGCCGGTCGGTTTGCTTCCGCTTCCCGACCATTGCCCACCGGTCTGGGTTTGGCCGCCGTCGTCGGCTTTGGTGCTCTCGTCGTCTGACAAGGGCTCGCTCGAATCTTCCCCTAAGTTTGAAAGATATGGGCCGTCTTCCCTAAATTCCAGTTCCTTGCCTCGGGCGGCAAAATATTCGCTTGCGGCCGCTTTCATTTCATCGGTCAGGTTCTCATAGTCACCGTCCCAATCTTCAAAGCCTTTTTCTTCAAGCGCTTGGCGGATGACTATGTCGGGCACCGGTGTAGCATCGTTTTCGGGTTGGCTTTCACTGACGCTTGGCTGTGTGTCGCTTACAAATTCGGTGTCGGAAGTTTGCGTCAAATCATCTTTGCCACCCTTACCGCATGCCGTAAAAGCAGTCATAAGCAAGCTGAGGGCAAAAGCAACCGCCAAAGCCTTGATTATAATATTTTTCATTCACTCAATCCTTTCTATGTCCAACCTAAAGCTCCAATAAAGGAGCTTGTCGTTTTTTTGATAAAATTATTAAATTTTCACACACTTCACTTAATGTTTAGGCCTCACCCCGCTTGTAGCGAAATTATGACAAGGCGCACTTTAGCGCCTGTGTTTTTTTGGTGGAGATGGCGGTAATCGAAACCGCGTCCGAAAGCTCATCCTCACAACTTTCTACGAGTGTAGCCTACTGTTTAGGTTCCCCCCGGCGCACGCCTGTAGGCCGGCTTGCACCTTCGGTAGTTGCGTTATTCATGACAGGTTACGCAACGCTTGCCTGTTCACGTTCACCGCTAATCGTCGCCCCACCCCGGGCCGCGGTATTCCCGGTAGGGACGGCTGCTTTAGTTAAGCAGCTTGTAAAACTGTATTATTGTCGTTTAAAAATTAAACTGCGGATTTTATAGCGGCCCCGCCCCGCTACTCGCTTATTGTGGCTCAAAACCCCCGTCGAAATCCTTTCATCCCCATATATTACATCGATTAACCGGTTGGTTTATTGTTCTTTAATTGAACGCTCTATCTGCCTTTGGGCTGCTCTTTTAGCTTCAACCGCTCTCTTGTCGTAAAGCTTTTTACCTTTACACAACCCCAGTTGTATTTTGGCCTTGCCTTTTTTAAAGTAAATTGAAAGCGGAATAAGGGCCAAACCCTGTTGTTTCAAGCTTGCTTTTAAACGCAAAATTTCCCTCTTATGCATCAATAACCTACGAACGCGCAAGGGGTCATGGTTGAAGACATTGCCGTGATCGTAAGGGCTTATATGCATACCGTTTAAGAGCAACTCGTCATTGACAACCGCACACCAAGAATCCCTCAAATTCACCTTGCCTTGGCGTATGGATTTAACTTCTGTCCCCAAAAGTTCAATGCCGGCCTCATAACTTTCTAAAACAAAATATTCGTGGTAGGCCTTTTTGTTTCTGGCAACGGTTGTATTTTCATTTTTCTTCTTCACCGACCGCTTGTTCCTTTCTTTGCGGGCACATTGAAATTATAACATATTTCACTTCTTTGTCAATTTAATGGGCCAATAATTTGTAGAGCTTAAAAGCCCTTTCGGTGCCCAAGCTTATGGCTCGGTTTTACCTCTTGGCGTTTTTATGTAAATCAGGATTTTCGCGATACAAAACAATGCTGCCGCCTATAACCTGTATCACATGCGACCCGGTCGCCAAGGCCAGCTCTTGCGCTGCCTCTTTGGGTTTTATTGGGGAAGATTCAAGCAAAACCTTCACCTTTATAAGTTCCCGTGCTTGCAAGGCTTCATCGATTTGAACTGTCAAGGCTTGACTTATGCCGCCTTTACCTATTTGTGTAATCGGAGCTAAAGCGTGGGCTCGGGCCCTTAGGTTCGCCCTTTCTTTTCCTGTCATAATTTTTCACCTATCTTTTGGGCAAGTAGGCGCAGCGCCTTGCCCCTGTGGCTTATTTTGTCTTTTTCAAGGTCATCAAGTTGGGCCATGGTGGGCTTGTTTGAGATTGGACCCTCAATTTCGTCGGGCAAGAAGAGGCTGTCATAACCAAAGCCGCCGCTTCCCTTTTGCTCAAAGGCAATTTTCCCTTCGCAAGTTGCCCCTACAAGTCTTTCGCGGCCATCCGGATAAACACAGCAAGCTGCGCAAACAAAGCGCGCTGTTCTTTTCTCATTTGGTAAGCCTGCCAACTCTTCCAATAATTTTTGATTGTTTAGATCATCCTTACCGTGTTGGCCGGCAAAGCGGGCCGAGAAAACACCGGGCGCGCCGCCCAAGGCATCAACTTCCAAACCGGAATCATCCGCTATGCTGGGCAAGCCGCTTTGGGCACAAGCTGCCCTTGCTTTCAAAAGTGCGTTATCTTCAAAGGTCAGGCCTGTTTCTTCAACATCGTCAAGCTCAAGGCCGATTTCTTCTTCCACCCTTGTGATCAGGTCAAAGGGTTGCAAAATTCTTTTAAGCTCCTGGCGTTTTTTAGCGTTTTTTGTAGCCAATAGAAATTGATCTTTACTCAAGTGTTTGGTCACCCTCTTCGTCTTCTTCATCAAGGTCCACATCGAAAAGCCCATGTGCAAATGCAGCGGCGTCAAAGGGCTGGAGGTCGTCTATTTGCTCGCCCACGCCTATGAATTTTACCGGCACTGTAAGATCGTTTTTAATGGCCATAACGACCCCTCCGCGGGCAGTGCCATCTAATTTTGTGAGTATAATGCCGGTGATTTCGGCCGTGTCTTTAAATTCCTTTGCTTGGTTTACCGCATTTTGCCCGGTTGTTGCATCCAAAACCAATAAAACTTCACGGTCACTGTAAGGCAGTTCACGGTCGATAACACGGTAAATTTTTGCAAGTTCATCCATAAGGTTTTTCTTATTGTGCAGTCTGCCGGCAGTATCCACGAAGATGATATCCGCCCCCCTGGCCTTGCCTGCGGAAATAGTGTCAAACACCACTGCGGCCGGATCGGCACCTTCTTTGTGTTTGACTATTTCAACACCGGCGCGTTGGGTCCAAATTTCAAGTTGTTCTATGGCCGCCGCCCTGAAAGTATCCGCAGCGGCAACAATAATCTTTTTACCCTCTTGCTTGTACATGGCTGCCATTTTGCCGATTGAGGTTGTTTTACCGACACCGTTGACGCCTATAACCAAAATAACGGACGGTTGGGTAACCAGGCTCATTTCTTGCCCGCCGTCGAGCATTTCTGCCACGATGGCCTTAATTTCATCTTTAACAGCCTCGGGTGTGCGCAAATTTTTCTTGCGTACACTTTCCCTTAAAGTTTGTGTGATGTCTGTTGCCGTTTTGAAACCGGCATCACCCATTATTAAAATTTCTTCAAGCTCATCAAAAAACTCGTCATCTATTTCCGTACGGCCGTGCAAAACGGCATCTATGGCGCCCGCCATAGACTCACGAGTTTTTTTCAGACCCCTGTTAATCTTCTTAAAAAATCCCATTGTAAAACCTCAATATTAAGCTTCTTCTTTTACATTTCTTATAATGCTGTTTACCATGTCGGCCATGGCTCGATCTTTTTTCATAATCTTTTTCATTTCGTTCAAGTTGTAAATCACGGTTGAGTGGTCCCGGCCCCCAAATTCTTTGCCTATGGCTTCTTTTGAGAGGCCTGTTATTTGATCAACCACATAAATGGCGACCTTGCGCATTTTAGATGACTGGGCATCGCGTTTTTTTGACCTTATGTCATCGGCACTGCCCCCAAAAGTGCGTGCCACTTCTGTTATTATGTTATCTATGGTGACTGGGAGAGGCTCAACATCGCTCAAAATATCTTTAATTGCGTTTTGCGCCGTTATGGTGTTTAAGGGAGCGCCGTGGATAGTAACAAAAGCTTGCAGCTTTTTAACGGCACTTTCAAGCTGCCTTATGTTGCTGCGCAGCTTTTCCGCAACATATTGAACAACATCGTCGGGCAGTTCCAGCCCCAAGGCTTGGGCTTTGCGCTTTACTATAGCCATGCGCGTTTCAAGGTCGGGTGGTTGAATGTCGGCCAAAAGACCCCATTCAAGGCGGGTTTTCAACCTTTGCGTCAAGGACAACATTTCTTTGGGCGGCCTGTCGGCAGACAGAACAATTTGACCTTTATTCTGACTTAAGGCATTATAGGTGTGGAAAAATTCTTCTTCCGTCGCCTCACGCCCTGCAATAAACTGAACATCATCAACTATGAGCAGGTCAAGGTTTCGATATTTTTCCCTAAAATTTTTCATATCCTTGGCCGCCAGGGCCGCAACAAGCTCGTTTGTAAAGTCTTCCCCATGAATGAAGACATAATCAACATCGGGGTTCTTGCTGATAATCTCATGGCAAATGGCATTGAGAAGATGGGTTTTGCCCAGGCCGGAGCTACCGTAAACAAACAAAGGGTTATAGGCCATGCCCGGTTTTTCCGCAACGGCCGTGGCAGCCGCGTGAGCAAACTTATTTGACGAACCCACAACGAAAGTTTCAAAGGTGTTCTCAAACTGCTTGGCTTCTATAGCCTGCATGCCTTGCTTCATCTTTTCTTTTTCTTCTTCACGGCCGCTTGAGTCAATGAGGACAATTTCAAGTTTGAAGCCAATAACATTTTCAAAGGCTTCTTCCAAAACCTTCAGAAATTTTTGTTTTATGATTTTGCGCTTGAAATCGCCTATAGATAAAACAACTCGACTACCGTCGAGACTGACAAGTTCAAGTTCACTTAACCATACATTAAATATTACCTCGGTTGTGCTGGTCTTCAAGTATTCACGAACCGATTCCCATAATTCCAAATGCGATCTCATCTGATGCTCCTTTACAGATTCGCACCGGCTAAAACCGCCGAGCGCAGAATTTCAAGTGAAGTATATCACATACCTTTTTCCATTTCAATAAGCGGGCCATAAAATAGCAATTGACATAAACAGTGATTATGTTATATAATACATTTTCGCAAGGTGATTTTACCACCTTGTCTTTTAACCTTAAATCGCCATGGGCAAAATGGCGATATTCGGATATATCATGAACGGAGGTTTGTATCGTGAAAAGAACATTTCAACCAAAAAAACGCCACGCCAGCAGAGTACACGGTTTTCGTGCCAGAATGTCCACCAAAAACGGGCGTAAGGTTCTGGCCCGCCGTAGGGCCAAAGGCAGAAAACTTCTCTCACTCTAAAACCTGCCTGAACCACCCGGGCGAACGGATTGATTGCTTTGGCTAAAATCATAACTTTAAAGCTGAACAGTGATTTTCGCCGTGTATATGCACGCGGCAAGTCCTATGTAAATCCTGCGCTGGTTACCTATGTGTTAAAAAACCGCGCAGGAATTTGCCGTATAGGGATAACAACCGGCAAAAAATTAGGCAACGCCGTAGAGCGCAACCGTTGCCGTCGTATCATCAAGGAAGCCTTTCGCCAAAATCAAAGTTTATGCACCGGCGGTTGGGATATTGTTTTTGTAGCCAGGCAGAAGACCAAAAGGCAAAAAAGCACCGACATTGAAAAAGTTTTGTTCGCTCATTTAAGCAAGGCCGGCGTAATAAAGCAAGCCCCACAATCCCTAAAAAAAAGCGGTGTGGTTGAGCAATGAAAAAAGTTTTACTCGCTGTAATAAGCTTCTACCAAACTCGTATCAGTCCGCTGCTGCCGGCCACTTGCAGGTATTATCCGACTTGTTCACAATACGCCAAGGGGGCCCTTGAAGAGCACGGTTGGCTCAAAGGCAGTGCCATGGCCTTCTTTCGCTTAATGCGTTGCAACATTTTTTTCCCCGGCGGCTATGACCCGGTACCACCCGCTAAAACAAAAAAAGATAACCAAAACACGGAGGACGCGCAATGAACGCCATCTATGATATTTTAGGCGTACCTTTTGGCTTTGTCTTAAAGCTGATATTTAATCTGGTCAACAATTACGGGCTTTCCCTCATACTTTTTACTTTTTTTGCGCGCTTGCTTATGTTTCCCTCCAGTGTCAGCCAACAAAAAGGTGCGGCTAAAACACAAAGGCTCCAACCCAAGCTGCGTAAGATTCAGGAAAAGTACAAGGGCAACAACCAAAAAATTCAAGAAGAGACCCAAGCCCTTTACCAAAGGGAAGGCCACAACCCTATGAACGCCGGCTGTGCACCTATGTTGGTTCAAATGCCCATTATCTTTGGCTTGATAGGCGTTATTTACAACCCGCTTAAATATGCCCTTGAAATCCCCCAAGAACACATTGATACGCTGGTGGCGGCTGTAAAAGAACTTTTGCCCGAGCTTACAAAAAACTCCCGAACAATACAACTCACCGTCATCAATCAAATCGGTGAATTATCGGGCCTTATCCCCGACCAAGTTTATAGCAAAATAGTTGACTTCAACTTCACCTTCCTGGGCCTGCCCTTGGGTGAAACCCCGGATATGAAAAATTTCAGCATCCTTTGGATAATCCCGATTTTATCCGGGCTGACCTCTTTTGCCTCCAGTATCTACACCTACCTCAAGCAAAAACAGAGCAATCCCGAAATGTACAAAAACCCCACCATGGGTTGCATGACCTTCGGCATGCCCTTGTTCTCTACTTATTTCACCTTCCTTTTTCCGGTCGGTATCGGAATTTACTGGACTGCCTCAAACATTTTTGCCTTTGCGCAAACCTTGATATTGAATTATACCCACAATCCTAAAAAGATGATTGCAAAACTCATGATTGAAGAAACCATCGAGCGCCGCTCGCGTGAAGAAAATTTAAAACACGCAGCAACGCTCAGAAACAAATAAAATAATTGGCGGTGTTAAAATAATGTTGAAAGAAGCAATCGCAACCGGCGCCACAATTGAAGAGGCTGAAGCAGCAGCGCGTTTAGAGTTGAATGCACCGGATGATGCGGATATTAAAATCGAAGTTATTGACTTGCCCGCAAAAAAAACCCTTGGCTTGTTCGGCGGCAGCCTCGCCAAAGTAAAGGCTTCCTACGAGCTTGAAGAAAGTGAAAGCGAAAAACCCGCGCCCGGTAAAAAGCAAAAAGCTAAAAAGACCGCAAGCGCCCCTAAAAAATCAAGCAAAAAAAGACCTCCGGCAAAAGAAAAAAAAGAAGAAGATCCGGCTCCACAAGCGGAAGGTTACGAGCAAACAAGGGAGTATTTAACCTCTATCCTCACCGGCATGGGGCTTGATAGTTTTGAAATCAAGATAGAAGAAAAAGATGATGATATTTACATTGAACTTGACTGCGACAAAGAGCACTCGCTTTTAATCGGCCGCCGCGGTGAAACGCTGGATGCTATCCAGTACCTGACCCGCTTAAATGTCAGCCGTAATAAAGAAAGCTACAAGCGGGTTCTTATAAATGTCGGCAATTATCGTGAGCGTCGCGAGGCCACGCTCAGGCGTATAGCGGCCAAGAATGCCGAAAAAGCCAAAAGGTATGGGCGCAATATGTACCTTGACCCCATGAACCCTTACGAACGCAGAATTGTTCACACGGAAGTTCAGACCATTGACGGTGTTGAATCACACTCTGTGGGTTCCGACAGCAACCGAAGGGTGGTCATTACACCCGACCAAGTCAAGACCGACAGGCCTGTTTCAAACCACCAAAGGTCTGCCGAAAAGGCCGATAATAATAAGGGCAAGAGTGAAGAGGCCGAAAGAAAACCGCGCTCTGACTTTTCCGGTGCCACACTTTACGGCAAGATAGAGCCCAAATAAAGAATAGTTCAGGTCACTACTCATACTCTAAGGTAGCGGGTAATGATTAAGGCTGATTCAAGTCGCAGCTTTGTATCTCTTTCCCAAACTACGCTGGTGAATACAATGAAAAAGTCAAAAAACAAAAAAAAATATCTCCTTATCATTTTATCTGCATTGTTACTCATAGCAATGCTTGTTCCCGTCGCCTATGTTGTCCGGCTACTCAATAAGGTTACACCGGATGATGGTTTGGATTTTAAAAATGAAGATTATACCTATTCAGAAGAAGATGATGATGTAAATCCGGACGCCATGTATGATATTACCGATGCAAGCTCATTAAACGACCTTCTCTACAAATGGGCAAACAACAACGGTAAAAAGTTAGCGGACAAAAGCGTTATAAATGTTTTGCTTTTAGGTGTTGACAGTGCCAGCGGAACAATGAGCGGTGCACGAAGTGATGCTATTATTTTAGCATCTGTAAATAAAAAGACTAAGAAAATTACCCTTATTTCCATTATGCGTGATACATACAGCTATATGAACATCAACGGCAAAGACCGCTACTTTAAAATCAATGCCGCATATAATTGGGGCGGGCCCGCAACCCTGGTTAAAACTATCGAAAACAATTATAAGATTGAAATTGACAACTTTGTAGCTGTAGATTTTGCTACCTTCCCAAGGTTAATCGATGCTTTAGGCGGCATCGAGGTACCGGTTAAAGAGCATGAAGCTACCTATCTAAACAGATCCGGCCACAACATCGCAACAGGTGCTTCCGTTAAATTGAACGGCAAACAAGCTTTGGCCTTTAGCCGCATACGCTACAGTGATAAAGACGGTGATATTAGCCGCACCAGAAGACACCGAATAGTAATTACAGCCATAATCAATAAGACCCGTGAAGCGTCGCTTGACCAAATTGATGGGTCTGTCAGTTTTCTTTTGAAAAATGTGCGCACTGATCTAAGTCGCACCAAATTGCTTACCCTTTCAACCCAAGCTTTGATTCAAGCCTGGATGAATTATGAAGTGGAAGAGCTTGTTGTACCAAGTGAAGCTTCAAGGCGAAGTGCAATAATAAACACTCACTTTGTTTGGGTAAGCGACTTTCCGCTTGAAGCTAATTCTGTACAATTGGCCCTTTACCAAGAGTCAAATATTATTATTGATGCCGATAGGCGCTCTGTCTTTGATTTAATGGTCAAAAAATAACAACCTTCTTCCGATTGTAGGTGCTCAACTTTTGAAAAAAGAAAGACAAAATCAGTTTTGGACTGATAAAAAAAAGCGAATCTTTAAAATAGCTTTGGCTGTGTTTTTTGTTCTTTTGTTGGTTTTTGGTATTTACTATGCTGCCAAGATCTTCAATTGGTTGAATCAGGTAGACCAGGACCCCGGCTTTGATTTTGGCAGGGCTGATGAAACTTTTTTTGAAGATGATCACAACTTTGAAGCTATATATGAAACCCACGATGCCAATTCCTTGGAAGACCTTCTCTTTAGGTGGTCTACAAACGGCGGCGAACATATGTCGAGCGAAAATGTGATTAATGTTTTGCTTATAGGCGTCGATTCCGAAGACGGGCTAGCAAGCGGAGGCAATTCCGATGCCATAATGTTAGCTTCCTTAAATCGTGTTACGAAGAAAATCACTTTAGTATCGGTAATGCGTGACAGTTTCGTATACATGGATATAGATGGTCAAAAAAGATTCTTTAAGATTAATGCCGCTTATAATTGGGGTGGACCCGCCACTTTGGTTAAGATCGTAGAGGACAATTACAAAATAGCTATCAGAAATTATGTTTGTGTGGATTTTTCCACTTTCCCAAAAATTATTGATACTTTAGGCGGTATAAATTTAGATGTACAGGCCTATGAAGCCAGATGCGTTAAAGACTTTTTTGGTTTTACCATCCCTTCGGGGGAAAACGCTCTCCTTAATGGCCATAGTGCGTTAGCCTTTAGCCGAATCAGAAAGTGTGATGCGGATGGAGACATAAGTCGCACCAGAAGACAGCGCAGTGTTATAACAGCTATAATAACTAAAGCAAGAGACGCCAGTAACACCCAACTTAGTGAAGTGCTTGACAACATTTTCCCTCACTTACGCACAAACTATAGAAAATCCGAAATTTTTACCCTTGGTTCTCAAGCTCTTCTTTACAAGTGGGCTGATTATGAAATAGAGCAAATCACCAGCCCCGCCGAAAAAAATCGTGCCCCAACAAACATTAACACATATTTTGTTTGGGTGGTTGATTATCCGCTCGAGGCACAAGAACTTCAGATTGCATTATATGGCAAAACCAACATCGTTCTTGATAATGAAAGAATCAGTGCACTCGAAATGTTAAAACCCAGGACCAATATTCCAAAACCTACAACTTCACCGACTTTTGTTGAGACTTCAAGCATTGAAGGACCCACACACATTGATGGTCCTACACATATTTATGATTCTTCTGATGTTGTCGACAACGATGATACTTCACCTTTTGAGGAAGATAGTAATTTGTTCACAACCGAGGTTGACGCAGATATTCTTTCCACAAGAGGCCATGATCAAGATGATAATTTGCATAACAACGAAGAACTGCAAACAAATGCTTCACCATAGTTTATAAACTACCAATATGATTACAGTCAAAACCGCCCACCGGCTCGGTGGGCGGTTTTTTGATCTTATACTGTCTTTTCAGCTGGGCAAAATCAAATCACTCACAAAGAGGCTGACGCCTTCTTCAAAATACAGCTTTAAGCTATCATAATCCCCTGCTTCGAAGAGCATTAAATCAAAACCTTCCTCTTTGAGGCTGCGAACTGTTTGCAAGTTGTCTTCCGCCTTGCCTTTTGATAAATCCAGTGCCAATAAAAACTCTTGATCTTCCTCGGGTTTTGCTCCTATTTCATTTGTTTTATCCGCTTCAAAAAACAGAACACGGCCCAGTTGATCCGAATGAGCCTTAACTTTTTCCAGTATGGCGGCGTCGCCGGAAACAATTGAAAAATAGTAGGCAAAATCTTCCTGCCCGGCAAAGTCCAATAGTTTTCGCAAGCCGCTTTCTGAAGCTTTTTCTATAAGCAAATAAATTTTAACATTATGATCCAAGCAAATTTTGGCGGCCTCTTCAAATTCCGCTACCTTATCTTTTTCAAAGTCGTTTTCACTTTCACCATCGAATTTTAGATTATATTTTAGGATTTCACCGTAAGTCTTGCTTGAAATTTTCCCCCTGCCGTCCGTAAAAGATGACAGTTTGTCGCAAGGGCTTACAAGCCACAGACCGTCGGCGCTTTCGCGTACACTGAAATAGACAGCCGAGTAACCTTCGCGGCAGGCCCTGTTTATTGACCTGTAACCGTAAAGCGGTTTTTCATTGGGTGAACCGCCCTTGGCTATTATGGTCGGTAGCCTGCTTTTTATGTCCAAACCCGACTGAGACAGCTTCAAAAGTTCGACTTCGTCCGCCCCATCAGCCTGCCGTGAAGCAATCACAAAAACACCCACCGCAATCAAGGCAACAAGCGTTAAAGCGGATAATATTAGAAAAAGCTTTTTATTTCTTGACAAAACAATACCCCCTCACTTGCGTTTATGTAAATACAGCAGGGTTTGCCCTTGGTTTAAGGCAGAAGGCCTGATTTCTTTTATGGCGGGGGAATTTAACTCACTCACCATCTCTTTTAGCTTTTGGCCGCCCTTATAACCGTGTATGATAAGCATTTCTGCTATGGCAGCATTGCCAGATTCAAGCAGGCTTTCAAGGCGAAAGCGCGCTTGTTCAACCCTCATGCCGTGAATGTCCACGGTCATCCTCTTGCCGCTGACACTGACCTTCATCTAAAACCCCCCGCATGTCTCATATGGCTTGTCATAGATTATAGTATAAGTTCCTTAAAAAGTAAAAGCAAAAGCTTTGGGCATTTGTTCGGTTTTTGCTTTACAAAACTTGTGCAATATGCTATACTCACGACTGCACTACCTGTTACACGGATGTTGGAGTATACCGCCTTGCGGTCTTCACCTGCCTTCACCTGTGTTACAGGCAAAATAATGAGGTGAATAAAATGACAAATGAAGAAAAAACCGCGATCATGCAAGAATATGCCTTGCATGAAGGTGACACCGGCTCACCGGAAGTTCAAGTCGCTTTGCTGACCAAACGCATCAACGATTTGACAGAGCACCTTAAGACCCACAAAAAAGACCATCATTCCCGCAGGGGCTTGCTTAAAATGGTCGGGCACAGGCGAAACCTTTTAGCTTATCTGCAAAAGAAAGATGTCGAACGCTATCGTTCTCTCATCGCAAGACTCGGTATACGCAAATAAAACTCTCGGAGCAGGCAGGGTTAACTTGCCTGCTCTATTGATGTAAACAACTTTTATAGTATCCAATCGGGCCCAAAACGGTTTTAGCAGTGAATCGGCCCCTTGAACTTCAAGGTGTGGATTTATTGCTAAGTCCGAGCGGCCCGCGGAAATAAACCGCTCGGTCCACGAGCAGAAAAAGAGGAAAATATGTTTGAAGATTTCAAGAAGTTTGAAACCACCATTGCCGGCCGTCCCTTTGTGACGGAAGTCGGCAAAATGGCGCAACTGGCAGGCGGTTCCTGCCTGGTACGCTACGGCGAGACGGAAATTCTCTGCACCGTAACCATGTCGGCCAAACCGCGCGAAGGCGTTGACTACTTCCCGCTTTCCGTCGATTTTGAAGAAAAGCTTTATTCGGTCGGCAGAATCCCCGGTTCTTTCCAACGCCGTGAAGGGCGTGCAAGTGAAAAGGCCACCTTGGCCGGTCGTCTGATTGACCGCCCCATGCGCCCGCTCTTCCCCGATGATATGCGAAATGATGTTTCGGCTGTTGCAACGGTTATGTCCGTTGACCCCGATTGCCCGCCCGATATGACAGCTATGGTAGGCATATCCATTGCCACCGCTATTTCGGAAATTCCCTGGAACGGCCCCCTGTCGGGCGTCTGTGTCGGTTTAGTTGACGGCGAATTTGTCATAAACCCCACAGCAGAGCAAAGCGAACTTTCTGAAATGGCCGTTACCGTCGCTTCCACAGCTGATTTGGTGGCAATGATTGAAGCTACCGCCAATGAAGTTGACGACCAAACCATGTTTGACGGCATTATGTTCGGCCATGAAGAAAACAAAAAGATTATTGAATACATAAACACCATCAAAGAGGCCGTCGGTAAAGAAAAGATTGACTTCCCCTCAAACGACCCGGACCCGGGAATGTACGAAGCTATTAAAGACTTCTGCATAGACGATGTTCGCCTGGCTTTGGACACCGATGACAAGCGCATTCGTGACGAGCGCCTCATGCCCGTTTACGAAGCCGTTCACGCCAAGTTCGATGAAGTCTATCCCGACCAAGCCTTTAAAATCGACGAATGCATGGATTTGATTCAAAAACATGTGGTTCGCCGCTGGCTGATTGAAGAAGGCAAACGCGTTGACGGCCGCGGTATTGATGAAATACGCCCGCTTAACGCCGAAGTAGACCTTCTTTCAAGGGTACACGGTTCCGGTATGTTTACCAGGGGCCAAACACAAGTGCTTACAATAACAACCCTGGGCACAATTTCCGACGCTCAAAAGTTAGACGGTATAGACGATCAAGAAAGCAAGCATTACATGCACCACTACAACTTCCCCTCTTACTCGGTTGGCGAAACCAGGCCCAGCAGGGGCCCCGGCCGTCGTGAAATCGGCCATGGCGCACTTGCCGAAAAGGCACTCATTCCCGTTCTTCCTTCTGTTGAAGGGTTCCCCTACGCCATCCGCTTGGTTTCCGAGGTGCTGTCTTCCAACGGTTCAACCTCACAAGGTGCCGTTTGCGGCTCCACCCTTTCACTCATGGCCGCCGGCGTACCCATTAAGTCACCGGTTGCCGGCATTTCTTGCGGTTTGATTACCCAAGACGAAAGTGACGACTTTATGACCATGGTTGACATTCAAGGTTTGGAAGACTTTTATGGCGATATGGACTTTAAAGTCGCCGGTTCAAAAGACGGCATCACAGCCATTCAAATGGACCTTAAAATTGACGGCTTGACACCCGCCATCATCAAAGAGGCGCTTGAAAAAACCCATAAGGCCAGGCTTGAAATTTTGGATGTTATGCTGGCAACCATCCCTCAACCGCGTGAAGAGCTTTCCAAATATGCTCCCAAAATGCTTTCCACCAAGATTCCGGTTGAAAAAATCAGTGATGTTATCGGCAAGCAAGGCAAGGTTATCCAAAAAATCACTGCCGAATGTAACTGTAAGGTGGATGTCGAAGACGACGGTTCCATCTTCATATCCGCCATGGACCTTGAAGATGCCGAGCGCGCCTTACTCATGATAAACACCATTGCCATGGACCCCGAAGTCGGTTCCATATACAAAGGTGTTGTTACCCGCCTGATGGACTTTGGTGCTTTTGTTGAAATTGCACCCGGTAAGGAAGGCCTTGTCCACATCAGCCACCTTGATGTTAAACGCACAGAAAAGGTAAACGATGTTGTTGATGTTGGGGATGAAATCATTGTTAAAGTGCGCGAGATTGACGAACAAGGCAGGCTCAACCTTTCACGACGCGATGCCTTGATTGAAGTTGAAGGCTTAAAGCCCGAAAACACCGTTTCCGATGCTCCTCGCCGCCGCCCTTCAGGCCAACACAATAACCGTCGCAATTTTAACCGTGACGGCGGAAACAGACCGCCCCGTAAGGACAACTAATAAGCCTTATTAATCACACCCAAGTGCTCGCATAATATGCGGGCACTTTTTTGTCTTTTACTTTTATAGACAAAATAATGTTTTTCTGATATAATTGTGTAAACTTCTCCTTTTGCTAAATATCTTTTGTGCAATGTAAATGGTTTTAATGGTTTTGATACAATAGTAGGGGGGAAAATAAGTGGACAGGTTTACAATCCAAGTATTAGACGGCTGGGAAAAGAAAGACATTCCAAACGGTGTGCAAGTTTCGAATGAGCAAGGCACGGTTTTACAAATCCAAGCCTTTGCCAACAACATCAGTGAAAAAGAAAACAAGGAAGCGCTGCAAGACTTGGCCGACCGTTACGAAGGCACCCCGCTTGAGGAAACGGAGCTTTTGGGCATGACCTTTTACCGCACCACTTACAAGGCTTACGGTAAAGAGATGACCTTTTACTCGGGCATGCAACGCGGTGAACAAGTAAAAATCCAAGTCAGCGGCAGTTCTTACCGCAGCAACCAAGACATTAAGACCATGTTGGAAAGTGTTGAGTTTTTGTTTTATTAAAAGGCTTCAAGGCAAAAGACTGCCCACCGTTTTTGGTGGGCAGTCTTTTGCTTTAATTCTTAATATATTGCTTGTTTTTATTCGACCACTTTGAGGGTTTCAACCATGTCAACCTTCTTGAGTTTGAAGCTCATCAAAACCGCCACAAGGACCGAGAAAACTATGATTACACCTGCGGCAAAAATATAGCTTGAAAGGTCAATACTGCGGCCATACATTAAAATGTTGACTTCGGCAATTTTTATTACAAAAAGGTGGAGGGGTATAGCTGCCAAAAGCCCGAAGGCTATGCCGATAAGAGTAAGGTAAATGCTTTCTTTAAAGATATAAGAAACCACCTCACGGTCATAGAAACCCAGAACCTTGATTGAGGCTATATCGCGTATTCTTTCGTTTATGTTGATATTTGCCAGGTTGTAAAGGACCAAGAGAGCCAGTATAACCGAGCCGACAACAAATACCCTGGTCAGGGTGTCCAAACCGCTTAAAACGCCGTTGAAGGCATCCACAGCCTGTTCCATGTACACCACAACGCTGACATCATCGCGCTTCATTAAATCTGCCGCCAATTTACTGCGTTCCGAATCGCGCTGGGCGGCGTCCATGGCGTTGATGTTGGGCAATAATTTAACCGTGGCAAAACTGTAGACCGGCAGGCTACCGAAAGTGCTTTCGTAAACCGCTTCTGACATATAGATGTAATGGAAGGCGTAGTTTTCAACTATACCGGCTACCGTCATCTCAATTTGTGTGGTCTTGTCGTCCAGTTGTACGAAAACCTTGTCCCCGACTTTTGATTTGCTGTGTTCGGCAAACTTTTCCGTAACTAAAACACCCTCATCGCCCAGTTTGAAAACTTCACCCGTTTCCCTGTTTTTCAAACTGATAAAGTTTGAGAGCTTATCACTTTCTTGCGGGACTATTATACTGACGGGCAAGAGTTCTTCTTCCCTCACAGACCCGCCTTTGAATGACTGCATGTTGGTCAACACGGCCGTGTCTACCCTGGCATCGCTTTCCAAGGCTTTCAAGGATTCTTCTTCACTGATTCCGCTGACCAGTTTATCGTTTAAGACCACTTGGGCGTCATAGGTCATAACCGCATTTTCACCAAACTGGTTGGCGCTGATGGCAGTGATGGAATCATCAATCCCCATCCCGACCACTATCAGTGAGGTGCAACCGGCTATGCCGATAACCGTCATGGCCAAGCGGCGTTTATTTCGCATCATGTTCCTGACGGTTACCTTTGAATCAAAGTTCAGGCGTTTCCAAACAAAGCCGACCTTTTCAAGGAAGACTCGCTTGCCCTTCTTGGGTGCCACGGGCCGCATGAGCCGGGCGGCATCCGTCATCAAGTCTTTCCTGGCGGCCAAGAGTGCGGCCGACATAACAGACAGCAACATAACAAAGAAGCCGATGAGGGCGTACTTCCACCTAAAGACCAAAACCAAATCCGGTGTGGTGAACATAATTGAATAGGCTTCATATATAACCCTGGGGAACCAGTAAAAGCCAAGGTAAATACCCAGAACAGAGCCCAGGGCACTGGCCAAGAAGGCATAAACCAGGTACTTGATGGCAATAACTTGGGAAGAATAACCAAGGGCCTTGAGCGTACCCATTTGAGTTCTTTCTTCCTTAACCATGCGGGTCATGGTCGAAAGGCAAACGGCCGCCGCTATAAAGAAGAAAAAGACCGGGAAGACCGCCGCAAAGGCGTCCATATTGTCTGCCGAGCGTTCATATTCCAAGTTGCCGGGCAAGGATTCCCTGTTTTCCACATGCCACATGGCTGTGTCTAAAGAGTCCAACATTTTCCTGCCCGTGTCCAGGTCATAGCGGGCATTTTGCAGCTGCAAGAGGGCATCGGCTTCCGCTTGGGCATACTGTTTGTCAACGGTCGCAACATTTGCCTTGGCCTGGGCCAATTTTTCTTCCGCTATTGCCAGCTCATATTGGAGCTCCATTTGTTTCATGTCTAAAGTTATTTCACCGATAGCAATGTCCGAAGAGCCGGCTTGCAGCTTTGCCTTGGCTTCGGCTAATTGAACTTCGGCATCCTTGAGCTTGTCCAAGCTTTTTATTTGCTCGCCGGCCAAGTCATATGCGAGCTTGTTTTGGTCATAGGCGGACTTGGCCACATTGAGCTGGGCCTCACCCGTTATGGTTGCCACTTCCAAGGTGACAATGGCGTTTGGTATGGTTTCCGCCCCGGTGTGCTCCAGTATGTCTTTATATTCCGGGTATTCCTTGGCTAGGTTTACCAAGATAGTGTTGATGGTCTCGGAGCTGTCCGGGTTTTTTAATTGATCCAAAAGCTTTTGAATTCTGCCCAGGCTTCTTTCTGCCCTGTCTATATCTGCCTTGGCCTTGTCTAATTCTTCGCCCGCTTTTTTATAGTCTTCACGGGCATTTGGGTATTTGTCGGCCATGGCTTTGGCAGCATTGTATTCCGCCAGTTTTTTATTATATTCCGCCAGGCCGGCATTGTATTGACTTTTGCCTGAATAAATTTCTCTTTGCGCTTGAGAAAGTGAAGCTTCATACTCTGCTTTTTTGGCTGCCAGCTCTTCTTCGCCATGTTCCGCATAATACTTAACTTCCTTAACCTGCTGGCGGGCTTCGGCCAATTTTTCTTCCGCTTCCAATTTTTTGGCTGCGTATTCTTCTTCGCCCTTGACCACTTTGGGGGAATATTCCAACCAAAGGTCGGCCGACCTTTCCTGCAAGGCTTTTTCGGAAACAGCTTCAATGTTTTCCACCACTTCCGCTATATCGGCCTTGTATTGCTTTGAAAAGGCCGAATAAGAAAAGGCACCCGCCACAGAAACAAAGGCGTTGGTGTAATAATCCATAACAAAGTTCGTGGCCGGGATATAAATATAATTGCCCAGCTTGCCGCTGCCTATGAGCGCGTTACCGCGTTCAACCGAAACATAGAGCGGGCTGTTGACTATGCCAACTATTTTATACTCGCTGCGCTTGAGCTTATTGCCCAGGTTTTCATGGTCACCGACCAAATTGATAATGTCACCGATTTTGAAACGGTGGGTTGATGTAATGTCCGAATGGTCAATAAGGCACTCATCTTCATTTTTGGGGTAAACACCCTCAACCAGGCGAACCCTGTTCATAAATTCGGCGTCATTAACACCGTCTTGCCATTGTTTGAGCATGTCCATATCCAAAGACATGGCCCTGCAACTGTACTGGGCCCCTTCAACATCAATGACTTTTTTGCCGTCAATTTCAAGGAAGGCATCGGCAAATTTGGCCGGCATAACCGCCTGCACACCGCTGACTTTCCCGATATTGTCAATATCGTTTTCAGAAAGGCCTATGGTGGATATAACATTGATATCCATAAGGTTTTGTTTGAGGAAGTAATTGTCCGCCGTGTCTTTTAAGTCGGGTGCCGTGGCCTTTATACCCGAAAAGACCGCAAGACCCAAGGCCGCTATCAAAAAGATTGTGATAAAGCGGTTTTTAGTACGCCATATTGAGCGGACTATATCCTTAAATAAGGCTTTGGTCATTTTACCATTCAATCCTTTCAACCGGCACAGGTTCTTCATTGAGCGTTATCTTCTGCACCTTGCCGCTACGCATGGCCACAACCCTATCTGCCATGGGGGCAACCGCAAGGTTATGGGTGATAACAAGCACGGTCATCCCCGCTTCACGGCTGGCTTCATGTAAAAGATTTAAGATTTGCTTGCCCGTGTTGTAGTCCAAGGCACCCGTAGGCTCGTCACACAAGAGGAGCTTGGGGTTTTTGGCAATGGCCCTGGCAATGGAAACACGCTGCTGCTCACCGCCCGAAAGTTGGGAGGGGAAGGAATTGAGCCTTTCCGCCAAGCCCACTCTTTCCAGAACTTTTTGGGCATCCAGTGCTTTTTTGCTGATTTGGGTGGCCAACTCAACATTTTCAAGGGCTGTTAAGTTTGGTATCAGGTTATAAAACTGAAAGACAAAGCCCACATCGTCACGGCGGTATTCAATCAATTTTTTGCGATCATAATCGCTGATAAGGTCGCCGCCGACACGAACCTTGCCGTCATTGGCGGAATCCATCCCGCCTAAAATATTGAGGATAGTGGACTTGCCCGAGCCGCTGGGCCCGGTGATTACGCAAAACTCCCCTTCCTCAACTTCAAAGGTGACTCCATCTGCCGCAGCTATGGTTATTTCACCCATCTTGTAGCGCTTGTAGACAGAGTCAAACTCAATAAAACTCATAAGACTAATCTCCGATCACATATATATTTTTACTCAAAATAATCGCAGACTAAATTATATAAAACAAGCGTGCCTTTGTCAATGAAATCAAGGGTCAAAGGGCAGTCTTTTAAAGCTTTCGGAGCTTTGCTGTTGAATTGTGGGAATAAATGGAGTAAAATTACAAGGCATGCTTAATTTACCCCAGATTAAAAATATTATATTTGACATGGGCGGCGTTTTGGTAGACTTCAATCCCCAACGCGCGCTAAAGCGACGCTTTGCCCGAAAAGAGGACAGAGATATCCTCATGAAAGAGCTTTTCTTGCACCCGGATTGGAAGGAATTTGACAGGGGCATTTATGATGTTCAAAGCCTTTCTCGGCGTGTGGCCGCAAGGACCCCCGCTCACCTACATAAGCCAACCTTGACCATGCTTGAAAATTGGGCGGATGAAATGCCCCCTATCACATCTGTTTACCCCTTGGTTGAAGAGCTCAAACAAAAGGGTTACGGGATTTATTTGTTGTCAAACGCCCCCGAAAATTTTTACACCTATCAAAATCGAATCCCCGCCTTTGACTTTTTTGACGGCTTCATTGTTTCCGCCGACCACAAATGCTTAAAACCCCAAGAGCAAATTTACCAAATTCTTTTTGAAACATACGACCTCTTGCCGGAAGAATGCTTTTTCATAGACGACTTGCCCGAAAACATAGCCGGCGGCCAAGCCTTGGGCATGCGCGGCCACTGTTTTGACCACCAAGACCCGGGCATTTTAAGGCAAGCTTTGAAAGCGGAAAATATTCTGTAAAACTTGGCAAAGAAACATAAGGGAGCTGATTATGACCTTTCTCTTGAGGGCCCTCAAGGAGGACCCGGACTATCAAAGCACCCTATACGCAATTAAGAACAACCGGCTGCCCATGGGTTTGCTGGGGCTTTCGCATATCCATAAGGCCCATTTGACCGCCGCTTTATGCCAAGAATTTGATAAAAGCGCCCTCTTTTTAACCCCGGACGAAGGGCGGGGCACCCGTTTGGTTGAGGACCTCAAAACCCTGGGGCTTGACGCCCACCTTTACAGGGCGCGGGATTTTTCCTTCCGCCCGACCGAGGGCCGCTCGCGCGAATACGAGCACGGCCGCCTCAAAGTTTTGGGGCTTATGGGGCAAACCGGCCGCAAAGTAATTGTGGCTTCTGTTGAAGCCGCCTTGCAGTTGACCTTGCCCCCCGCACTCTTGGCCAAAAACAGCCCGCTTTTAAAGCTTGGGCAAACTTTAAATATTGATGATTTTCAGGCCGACCTTATCAATGCCGGTTTTGTTTTTTCCGACCGGGTTGAAGGCCCCGGCCAATTTGCCGTACGCGGCGGTATAATCGATGTTTTTTCACCGACTGCCGATGCCCCCTTCCGCCTTGAGCTCTGGGGTGACACCATTGACAGCATCCACACCTTTGACCCCTTGGACCAACGCAGTGTTAAAAGCATTAAAGAAGCGCAGATTTCACCCGCGGGTGAAATTTTACCGGGGACCAATCAAAATTTTGCCGACCTGATTGAGGGCTTTGCCCAAAGTGTGAAGGGCAAGGGTTCGGTCAAGGTCAAGGCTTCGCTTGCAAAAGACATTGAGCTTTTAAGGGCCGGGGTCCGCCTTTCATCTTACGACCGCTACCTCCCCCTTCTTTATGAAAAACCCGCCACAATTTTTGATTATGCAAACGATTACCTGCTTTTTGCCGGTGAAACTTTTAGCATAAAAGAAAAAGCCCTGTCTGTTTTAAAGCTTTGGCAAGAAGAAACCAAGGCCTACTTTGAAGAAGGGGTTTTATGCAAGGGGTTGGACACTTTTGCCCTGTCCCTTCCACAACTCACCACCCAATACGAAAAAATGCCCGCCCTCTTTTTAGACAACCTTCCCAGGGGCAGTTTTGACACGGCCGTTAAAGAACTTGCAACCTACAACGCGCGCCAGCTCACCCCTTGGAACGGTTCATTCAAGCAGTTGCTTGAAGACCTGGGTAATCGTGAAGATTTGCAAAAGGGTCGGCTTGTGATTTTGGCCGGCAATAAAAAAAGCGCTCAAAATTTGAGCAATGACTTGACTGCCCAAGGCATACAAAACACCTATTACCCCGCCCCACCAAAGGATTTACCTGTCGGCAGTGTTGCTATTTTACCCGGGGCCTTGAGCGCGGGTTTTGAATACCCCCTTCTCAATTTTAAGCTTATCACATACAACAATCGGGTAAAGGGGCCCGCTAAAAAAACAAGTGTCGCCAAGCCCAAGGGAGCCTTCTTCAGCTCCTTGGAAGAACTCAAAGAAGGCAACTATGTGGTCCACAACACCCACGGCATCGGCCTTTACCAAGGCATTGTAACTTTAGAGTCAAACAAAACTTTTAAGGATTATATTAAAATAAAGTACCACAAGGGTGACATCCTCTATGTTCCCGTAACCCAGTTAGACCTGGTTAGCAAATACATAGGCCCCACGGGTGAAGAGGCCCGCGTTAAGCTCAACAAATTAGGCAGCAAGGACTGGCAGCGCACCCGCACAAAGGTCAAGGCCGCCGTGCGGGACATGGCCAAGCAGCTTATTGTCCTTTATGCCAAACGCCAGGCCATCAAAGGCCATACCTTTTCTGCCGACATTGACATGCAGCACGATTTTGAACTGCGCTTTGAGTTTGAAGAAACGCAGGACCAACTGCGTTGCGCCCGTGAAATTAAAAGAGATATGGAAAAACCCTACCCCATGGACAGGCTGCTTTGCGGTGATGTGGGCTTTGGCAAGACAGAAGTTGCCCTGCGCGCGGCTTTCAAGTGCATAGCCGACGGCAAACAATGCGCCTTCCTGGTCCCAACCACCATTTTGGCCTTGCAGCATTACCAAACCATCAACCGCCGCTTTGAAGGCTTCCCGGTGGAAACGGGCATGCTGTCACGCTTTCGAACCCCCGCACAGGTAAACAAGACCTTGGCGGGCCTACGCCGCGGCAGTGTGGACCTGGTTGTGGGCACCCATCGCCTTATATCAAAAGATGTCAAATTCCGTGACCTGGGCCTTATTATAGTTGACGAAGAACAGCGCTTCGGTGTTGCCCAAAAGGAAAAGCTCAAAGAACTTTTCCCCGCTGTGGATGTTTTAACCCTAACGGCCACCCCCATCCCCCGCACACTCAACATGGCCATGACCGGCATCAGAGATATGTCCGTTTTGGAAGAGGCGCCCCAAGACAGGTTGCCCGTCCAAACCTATGTTTTGGAACATGACCCCGGTGTTTTGGCCCAGGCCATGTCTGCGGAGCTGAGACGAGGGGGGCAAGTATATTACCTTTACAACCGAGTTGAGAGCATAGGCCGGGCCGCAGAGCAAATACAAGAGCTTTTACCCCAAGCCCGCGTGGCCATAGCCCACGGGCAGATGAATGAAGACCTCTTGAGTGACACTTGGCGAGCCCTGATTGAAAATGAGATAGATATTTTAGTCTGCACCACCATAATTGAAACGGGTGTGGATGTCCCCAATGTCAACACCCTGATAATTGAGGATGCCGACCGCATGGGTCTGGCTCAGCTCCATCAAATCCGCGGCCGAGTGGGGCGTTCCGCCCGCCGTGCCCAGGCTTTCTTTACCTTTAGGCGAGGCAAGCAGCTGACAGAAATTGCAAGCAGCCGCCTTTCGGCCATCCGGGAATTTACGGAATTCGGGTCCGGTTTTAAAATAGCCATGCGAGACTTGGAGCTGCGCGGGGCCGGCAATATTTTAGGCGCCCAGCAACACGGTCATTTGCAATCGGTCGGTTATGATATGTACTTGCGGATGTTGGAAAAGGCAGTCCTGGACGAAAAGGGCCAAAGCCCGCAAGAGCCCGAAAAGGAATGCCTGATTGACCTGCCTATTGATGCCCATATACCGCCAAATTACATCAGCAGCCTGCCTCAAAAACTTGCCATGTACAGGCGGATTGCCGACATTAAAAACCGAGAAGACGCAGACGATGTTTTGGACGAGCTGATTGACCGCTTCGGCCAACCGCCCGAAAGCGTCGTCGGCCTGATCAATGTGGCCTTGATTCGTTCTTTGGCCATCAAACACAGCATTTATGAAATTGTCCAACGCCACCGAGCCATTGCCATGTTTTCGCACGATTTTGATATAGGCAAAATCAACCGTCTGGCCCTTCGCCTGCGCGGCCGCGTGCGCATTGTCCCCGGTGACAAACCCCATTTCATAATCAAAACCGTTGCCGGTGAAAGCATGCTGGACCTTTTGTTGAGAGTTTTTAAGATTTTTGAAAGCGGAGCAAAATTAGAAGAAGAAAAATTCAAGACATAATTTATAGATTTTTTTGTCTATAAAGACGAAAAATCCCGAGTAAAATAAAGTTCGTCTTTGTTTTACTCGGGATTTTCACCTGCCCTTACTCGGAGAATATTAGAGAACCTTCACCGGGCACAACCATGTTTTCCTGTTGTATGGCAACAATTCATTTGTCATGCATATAACAAGGCTCGGTTTAATGTTCATTTTTAAGTTTTGAAGCACATCAAAGTTCTTGTCCGGATTTGCCGGGTTCTTGCTTTTCTTAATTTCAATCGGGTACACATCCCTGCCTTCTACAATCAACAAATCAATCTCTTTACCGTCAATATCACGGTAATAATATAAATCCGTATGTTTGCCGGCATTATAATAACTTTTGATAATTTCGGTTATAACATAAGTTTCAAAAAAAGCCCCGTCCATGGCTCCGGATTCGAGCGTTGCAGAATTTGGCCACCTACACAAATAGGCTGCAAGGCCGGTATCCATAAAATACATTTTTGGTGTTCTTACAAGCCTTTTAGTGATATTACTTGAATATGGGTGAAGGATATAAATAATACCCGACCGTTCCAGTATTGCAGTCCATGCTTTTGCGGTGGGTGCGGATATCCCGATAGTGCTTGATATTTCACTGTACTTTATTTCCTGTGCTGTTCTTGCCGCCATGAATATGAGAAAATCATAAAATTCGTTTAATTTCCCTACCTGTGCAAGCTCCTTTATATCCCTTTCAAGGTATGTGTTAACATAGTCGGCATAATATCTGTCCCGTTCAATATCCGTCGTGTTTAACTTTGGCATACTCCCCTTAAATATAAGCTCATACAGCTCGTGAACCGTTTTGTCTTTAGATGTTTTTAGACGATTCTTTATGCTCTCGACATCGGCTTTAAACAAGCCCACCTGCCGATTTTCAATTTCGGCTGTTGACAAACCTGCTAAATCATAGACCGCTACTCTCCCGGCTAATGATTCCGAAACATCTTTCATCATTTTAAATTTCTGCGAACCCGTCAGCCAAAACAGGCCTTCATTTACTTCACCATTTAGAGACTTTTCATCAACAATCTTTTTAATCTCTAAAAGTATAGAAGGCACTCTTTGAAATTCATCAATCAAAATAGGTAAACCATAAGTTTCAAAAAACAACTCCGGGTCTGTCTGTGCGAGTCTTCGGGCATTCATATCATCAAGCGTAACATATCGTCTATCATCCGCTTTAAGATGGTTGAGCATGGTCGATTTCCCTACTTGGCGTTGACCGCAAACCATTACAACAGGATAATGTTTTGATGATTTCAGTATTTCTTTTTCCAAATGTCTTTTGATATACATGAGATCACACCCCCGAGTAAAATAAAGTCTGACTTTATTTTACTCGGATTTATTCCGGATGTCAAGTAGGGTCAGACCTGTGTGCCTGCCCGGTAAAAAGATGTTTTTTGCATGGTTAACCCATAGGGGCACAAGCCCCGTGCTTGCCCAAGGATTGCCGTAGGCATAAAGGGGCGATTTGCAATCGTCCGCGCGGTTGAGCGGAGCAATTATGTAAAATGCCCTTATTTTATTGAATCCATAACATCCAACAGGCTCTTGTAATCTGTCACCTTGCGGTAGCGAACCTTACTTGTTGACATTTCGTTAAATAATTTTTCGGCACACCTAATCTTGGCATTTTCTATACCGCTTATTTCAAAGCTTTCCATGCTGCCTTTGGTTTCGGCAATGAAGAAAATGTGCTTAATGCCCATGTTGTCATTGAAGGCTATGGCCCAGTCGGGTGAATAGTTGCCAACCGGGGTGGGTATATAAAAACCTTTGGGGCCACTTGGCAATTTGGCATAAACGCATACCTCATCCGCTCCGTCAAGTTCACGGGCAAAGCTGCGTTCTCTGCTTTCTTCAACATAACCGTCTGTGTAAACATAGTCTTGAATGTGTTTTTCTGCCCTATAGGCCTTGTCCAAACCTTGGCTGTGTTCTTTTGCCGTGAAAATTGTGCTGTCGTATCGGCCTTCGATTTGGTTGTATGTTATGTGTTCAATAACCGTATCGGCTTTTTCTTCTTTTATAAGTTTTATAACCCTTGTTATAAATTCTTCGGGGTTGGCTTTGAACATATAAAGCTTTTTAGGCTCGATAGCCTGCAAAATTTTAACCACGGTGCGGCGGGTCAGGGTTGCACCCCGGGCAATTTTGCCGATAAGGTCATATTTAACCTCGCTTACACCGCTGTGTTCTAATTTTTGTGTTTGCGTTTTTACGCTTCCAAAGGCATAGCCTTCTTCAATTTCTTGAGCAGTCAGCCTTTCTTTTTGTTCTGCCTTGCTAACCGTGTAGCGCATTTCGGACACATAGAGGTCTTGGTTAATCTTTGCGACCGCCTTCTTGATGAGCTCCTCACTGTCAAAGTCTACCGTATAAGCATACTTGCGGTTGATATAAGACCAAAGTTCCCGGAATTGAGCTTTTTTAAAGTTATCGTTAAGCTTGTTTTCGATCACCTTTGTCTTATTACCGTCTTCAAACATATCGTCCAAAACGCTTTCGTCAAAGATGGCCTGAATCAAGCTTTGAATACCTTGAGCAACCGGGGCAAGGTCAGCCGGCAAGGCTGCCAAACTATGGCCGGTAAGGTCTGTTCTGTATTGGTCCGTAATATTGTCTTGATTGTCAACATAATCGTTTTTGATTAAATAGCGGTAAATATCTCTGGCCATGCGGTCGTCAATAAGCAAGTGGCTGCCATCGTCTTGCCTAATTGTTTTGCCTTCAAAGTATTCAATTGTAGCCTTGGTCGGCCTGTCATAGAGCACTTCTTTAATTTGCTTTTGCAAATCGCCGACAAAGCCGCTGTAACTTTCACTGGCAACAACCGTGAGCATATTGATTTTATGAACCGTGTCACCCAAAACATCCGTATCCATGCGGCTGCCGCTTTGGCTTACACAAAGCCTTAAACCGCGGCCGACTTCTTGGCGCTTTGTTGTGCTTGAGTCGGAATGTTTAAGGGTACAGATTTGAAAAACATTGGGGTTGTCCCAACCTTCACGCAAGGCGGAGTGGGAAAATATAAACCTTGTCGGCTCTTCAAAACTCAAGAGCCGCTCTTTGCTTTTTAAAATTAACTCATAGGCCGAAATATCATCGGAAAATTCATGCCCTCGTTTTACCCGGCTGTCAATTGAGCGCCCATGCCTATCAATACTGAAATAGCCCCTATGGGTTTCTTGGGTTTTTATGGTGCGCAGGTATTTTTGGTAGGGACTGTTTTCCAGAGTTAGGCGTTGGTTTAAAATGTCGATATATTCTTCTTCAAAAACTTTACCGTATTGGCCCAAAAGTTCTTGACCGTCTTCATCATACTGCCTGTACTTTGCCACTTCATCAATAAAAAAGAGTGACAAAGTCTTAATACCCATATCAAAAAGTTTTTCTTCCTTTTCAAAGTGTGAAAGTATGGTTTCACGAATTTGAATGCGCCGCATATCGTCTTCCGCTATGTCACGCACCAGGTCTCCTTTTGAAATTGTTTCACCGTTGGTGAAGGTAAGGGTGCCGGCAATGGGGTCAATTTCTGTTATGGTGTAACCCTCTTTATACTGTTCCATCTGTTTAGATTCATAATAAAGGTCATCACCCACGCCCAACTTATGGATTTCTCGTTTTATACCTCGGGTAGTGTGGGCAACCTCAATTTCAAGCCTTGCCATTGGCGGCTTCTTGCTTGAAAGCACAATGCTTTCTAAATAAAGGTATCTTTCGGTGCCTCTAAAGTTTTTGAGTTCAAAACCCTTGACTTCAATTTTTTTGACCAAGCGTTTGTTATAAGCGTCCAGGGCATCCAAAACATAAACCAAGTTATGTTCTTTGGCGTGGGTTGCCGAATAGTTGAGCATGAAGAGAGGGTTAAAATTCACCAGGGATTTGTTGGTAACCTTGCCGCCCATTTTTTGCGGTTCGTCACGAATTATTATGGGTCGGTTGGCCGCTATAACATCAATGGGGCGGCGGGAGCCGAACTCATCGCGTTTTGAATAGATAATTCTTGAATCTTTGCTTCTGCCGCCTTCCTTGAGAGAAGCTGCAAAGGCCTGGGTATTAATTATCATTACATTTATTCCGCTTGATTGCGAAAACTCATCTAATTGATGAAGATTGGATGAGTTATAGACAAAAAAGCGGGCTTTTTTGCCGTAATGTTCCATAAAATGGTCTTGGGTCATTTCAAATGATTTTTTGACACCTTCGCGTATGGCAATGGAAGGCACAACAACAATAAACTTGCTCCAACCATAGCGTTTGTTAAGTTCAAACATGGTTTTGATGTAAACATAGGTTTTACCAGTACCC
>JAAYSC010000085.1 GCA_012524025.1 Clostridiales bacterium
ATCCCCATGGAAACCGACAAGCCGATGGTGTTTTCTTGGTCCGCTTCCATGGCTTTGGCAATTCGCTCACGAATTGCTTGGCTTTGCTCATGATCTGTTTTGGGAAGCAAGATTACAAACTCGTCGCCTCCCATCCTTATTGCTTGGTCTGAATCACGGCAGTTTTCTTTGAGAATATTGGCAACCTTAACGAGTATTTCGTCCCCCGCCCTATGCCCAAATGCGTCATTGGTCATCTTTAGGCCGTTAACATCTGCCATCAACAAAGACAGGGGCAAATAATCCTCTTGATTGAGCTCATCTATAACTTCGTCATAGTGTCTTCTGTTTTTAAGGCCGGTCAGCTGGTCATGGTAGCTCAAATACAGTATGGACTCGCTGGCTCCTTTTCGCTCTTCAATGTTTCTTGTGACACCTATGGCTTCTGCTTCACCGTCCGAATTATATCTGTATCGAACCGATTCTTCCACCCAAACACTTGAGCCGTCTTTTTTGACCTGTTGCAATTCGGTTGTATAGCTATTGAATTTTCTATCGCTGTTTTTGAAGTTTTCAAAGTTTTTTTGCATGGAATAATGGGCAACCGGCAGGGATTCTTTTGTAAATGCCCCTTCATAACCCATTTCAATTGCCTCTTCGGGCGAAAAGCCGCGCAAAACCTTGACCGAAGGACTGATATAGACCATTTCATCTCTGGTAAGGTTGTAAACCCAAATAACATCCGTTGCAAATTCCGCCACCAACCGATATTTTGATTCACTTTCCAACATATCAATTATGGCTTTTTCTCTTTCGGACACATCGGATATAAAATTAAGGGTGGCGGGCTTACCTTCCCATTCAATATCCATGGTCTTCATTTCGGCCCACTTTATTTCGGAATTTTTGTTGACAACTCTGAAATTTCTGATGCCGACAGACTTATCGCTTACATCCGTGCCACTTTTTCGCCACATATATTCTTGTATTATCTCACCGTGGTCTTCCGGATAAACAAATTTTAAGACCGGTAAATTCAAGAGTTCTTCGGGCTTGTAACCGCTCATTTTTTCTATTGCCGGGTTAACCAATTTTATGCGGCCGGCCTGGGCCACCAAGACAACTTCAAGCGTGTTTTCAAATAAGAGCCGGTACTGTTCTTGAGCTTTTTTAATTTTTCTTTCATCGGACTCCCTTTGGGTAATGTCACGAAAAACATATAAGTCATAGCTGGTCTTTTCCAGGTCCACCCTTTTAGCCGAAAGCAAGACTGTTACTTTCTTGCCTTCTTGTGTCTTCAGGCGGGTTTGAAAATTTTCAAGAAAACCGGTTTCGTTCAAAATCTCATCAATCTTTTCCCTGTCTTTTACATTTAAGAGCAAGTCCGCTTCTACCAGGCTTTTGCCGATAGTCTCATCTGCTTCAAAGCCCAAGAGCTTTGAAAAGGCCTCATTTATATTTTCAATTATTTTTTCCGGCAGCGCCACCATAAGAACCGCATCGGGGCCGTCTTTAAAGATCAGCTCAAACCTTTCGTGTGCTTCCACAATGTTTTGGTTTATTCGGTGATTTAGCATGGAAAAGAATCCAAAAGTCCAAATAATGCTGGCAATCAGAGTCACAAAGTAAACCCCCGACTGAGTAACTTCATTTTCAAACATACCAAAAACTCTTTCAAAAACGAGAACCGTCGGGGCACCTAACAGGGCCAACATACCTGCGAAGACAAAGGTTAAGGTTAAAGCGTTTGCCCAGTTTATATCGGTTTTTTCACGATTCCTAAAACATATGAGACCGCTGGGCATGGCAATCATAGCAACACTGATCAACAATACCGTCCTGCGCCCGGGATAGCTGTAGCTGCCCGGGCTGCTGAATATGGCAAATAAGGATATGGTAACCAGTATGAAGGCCGAATGTTTCCAGACATGCTTTCGCTCTGAAAAAAATGTTCTCAAACCGGTATAAATTGATGCCAGTGCCAAAACAAAGAAGGTGTTGTTGAGAAAAACCGCAATCGAATTAAAAGGCGGAGGCGAATTTCTAAAGTCATAAGCGGCAAAAGCCAAGGCAGAGCATAGGGCCCACAGTGTCCACCAACCCGCTCCGCTTTTTCTTTCGCTTTTGCGGTATTGTGAGAACATTATAAAAACCTGCATTAAATTTGTTATGCTCAATGCAAGGGCCAGGGCATTTATATTTATGTCCATACTTGCTCCCCCCTCTTGATGATTTAAAAATCTAATCCAAGAAGTCGCGTAATTTTTTGCTCCTGCTGGGGTGGCGTAATTTTCTTAAGGCTTTGGCTTCAATTTGCCTGATTCTTTCCCTGGTGACATCAAATTCACGGCCAACTTCTTCCAGGGTGTGAGACTGGCCATCCATGAGCCCGAAGCGCATTCTCAATACTTTTGATTCCCTGGGTGTTAAAGTTTCTAAAACTTCCTCAATTTGTTCTTTGAGCAAAAGCATGGAAGCCGAATCCGCAGGTGCCGGGGCGTCTTCATCCGGTATAAAATCACCCAAATGACTGTCTTCTTCTTCACCTATAGGCGTTTCAAGCGAAACCGGCTCTTGGGCAACCCGCAAAATTTCACGCACTTTTTCCGGTGTCATATCTAAAACTTCACCGATTTCTTCTGCGGTCGGATCACGCCCGTTTTGATGCAAGAGCATGCTGTTGGTCTTCTTAACCTTATTTATGGTTTCAACCATGTGAACGGGTATGCGTATTGTGCGTGCTTGGTCGGCAATGGCGCGGGTAATGGCCTGCCTTATCCACCAAGTGGCATAGGTTGAAAACTTAAAGCCTTTTGTGTAGTCGAATTTTTCAACGGCTTTTATCAGGCCCAAGTTACCTTCCTGAATCAAGTCTAAAAATTGCATTCCGCGCCCGACATATCTTTTTGCTATACTGACAACCAAGCGTAAATTTGCTTCGGCAAGCTTTTGTTTGGCATCAGAACCTTCAACATGTATATTTTGGGCAAGTGCTATTTCTTCTTCGGCTGTAAGGAGGTCTACATTGCCGATTTCCTTCAAATACACCTTGACCGGATCGTCCATGCTGACATTCCTGCTTGCAGCCCTGACTTCTGTTGTTTTGGGTGCATTGGATTCAACCGCTTGGCTGCTTAGAGCATCTGTGTCAAAGTCATCCACTATTTCTATGCCCTGGCCTTCTACAATGTCATAGAGTTTGTCAATTTCTTCAACATCGTACTCCATTTCAACCAAAACCGCGTCAAGCTCTTGGGTGGTGAGTTTCCCGCTGACTTTCCCCTTTTCAATTAGGGCTTTAACTGCAGAATTCTTTTTCATTACTTCCATGATATGGTCTCCTTATACAAAATTTTTATTCGTTATTAGGTTTTTCAAAAAGCTTTAGAAATTCTTCATTTGACAACTTTCCGGGTTCAATGATTGTGGAATCACGCTTGGCCTTTTCCAAGACACTTACGCAATCGCCGTACTGTGCCAAGGTGTTTGAAAGATCTTGCCCCTTAACAAAAAGCGACGACAGATCGGTCATTTCTTGGTTGGAAAGCTCTTGCGAGAGTGATGTCAGGTCTATATTTTTATCTGCCTCAATTCTTTCGGCAATTAGGCTATAAATTCGTTTGTGAAATTCGTCCGAAAAAAGTTCCGCGCCCAATCGGTCTTTAAACTTTCTGTAAAAATCAGGGTTGTGCAGCAAAATTGAAATTATAATCTCTTCAGCCTTAATTTCTTTGGCTTCACAGTTTGCCGGCAGCCTTGCCCTGCCCCTGCCTGCGGAAGTAAGCCCTTTTTTGGCTGATTTGTAGAGCTCCTTTTCCCTTTGCTTTTTACGCTCATATTTTTGCCTGCCGCTTTGGCTTTTAACTTGTGCCAAAATTGCCTCTTTGGCAACCGACAGCTCTTTTGAAAGTTCGGATGCATATATATCAAGTTCCACCGGGCTGTTTAAATCAGCCAGAACCTTTACGGCTTCGTTCAAATAACCCAAACGGCCGTCCGGAGTGTTTAAATCGTACTTTACCCTGGCCCTGCTAAACCTGTATTCCGTTTCATTGTCTGCTCCGTCCAAAAGGGCCTGTATACGGCCGGGGCCGTACTTGTTTATTATTTCATCCGGGTCTTTACCGCCGGACAGCTTTAAAACACGAATTTTCAGGCCTGTTTTCCCTAATACCTCAAGTGCCTTTTGAGTTGCTCTTTGGCCTGCCTCATCCGAGTCATAGGCTAAAATAATTTCTTTGGCATATCGGGCCAACAAGCGTGCTTGCTCATTGGTAAGAGCAGTACCCAAGCAAGCTACGGAATTTTCAAACCCTCCACGGTGCAAAGCAATGACATCCATATAACCTTCGGTTAAAATGAGCTTGCCGTCATTTTTGTTTTTGGCTAAATTCAGAGCAAAAACAACATTGCTTTTTTTATAAATTAGGGTATCGGAAGTGTTGACATACTTGGGTATTCCTTGGCCTAAAATTCTGCCGCCAAAGGCCACAACATTCCCACGCAGGTCGATTATGGGTATCATAATACGATTTTTAAAGCTGTCATAGTAGTGGTCCGAGCCCGACTTTGAGCTTTTTCTTACAAGGTTGGCTTCATGAAGTTCGGAAGCGGAATAGCCGCGCCCTCGCATGTGGTCAAGCAAGGCGTCCCAACTGTCGGGAGCAAAGCCAAGGCCGAAACGCTTTATGAGCGGCTTTGAAATACCACGGTTTTCCAAATATTCCAGGGCCTCTTGCCCAAGGGGGGCGTTTAAGTTAGAGTGAAAAAATTTTGCCGCTTCCCTATTGGCCGATAACATTCTCTGCCTTTTTTTTGACAGGCTGTCATCATAACCGTCTTCCGGCATTTGCATGCCCGCTTGTTGGGCCAAGAGCTTCACCGCTTCAACAAAATCCAAGTTTTCTATCAGCCTGATGAAGGTAATTATTTCGCCCCCGGTATTGCAACCGAAACAAAAAAAAGATTCGGTTTCCGGATAGAGTGTAAAAGAGGGCGTTTTTTCATTATGGAAGGGGCAAAGCCCGACCATTAATCGCCCCCGACGCTTGAGAGTAACATAGGGTGAAACAACACTTTCTATATCTAACCTTTCGCGCAGTTCTTGTAAAAAACTATCAGCAATTGCCATTAAATCACCGCCCTCTTCATCGGCGTTCTATCGCCCTTTCTTCATCATCATATGTCCAAGATTTTGGAACAAAAAGTTCCTTGTAAACTTTCACGGCATATCTGTCGGTCATTCCGGCTATATAATCCCCTGCTGCCCGCGCCACCCCTTCTGCCCCGGCTGCTTCAATAAACATGGGGGATAGTTTGTCGGGGTTATTCAAATAATAGTTATAAAGCTTTGTTACAAGCTCGACCGCTTTTGGTTCTTCGCTTTTACACTCTTCATTTTTATAGACCGATTGAAACATAAATTTGTGTAAGGCTTCAAAGGCTGTCTTGACCTCGCCGCCCAGGCCTATATCGTCCCCTGAATTTCTTATAACCGAAATAACCAGTGTGTTTATTCTTTGCGATTTTGTATGACCCAAAACCTGCCTGATTTCCGGCGCAATGTCATCTTCACATAAAACATTGGCATTTATGGCATCATCAATATCGTGGTTGATATAGGCAATCTTGTCTGAAATTTTAACCACTCTACCCTCAAGGGTGTCTGCCAGACCGTTTGTGTGCATTTCAATTCCGTTTCTGACTTCATAGGTAAGGTTTAGCCCGCGCCCGTCATTTTCAAGCACATCCACAACGCGTAAACTTTGTTCATAGTGTTTGAAGCCCGCAAGGCCGGCTTCTTTGAAGGCAAGGTCAAGTGCGCGTTCACCCGCATGGCCAAAGGGCGTGTGCCCCAGGTCATGCCCCAAGGCTATAGCCTCGGCCAAATCTTCATTCAACCTTAGGGCCTTTGCTATGGTACGGGCAATTTGTGAAACTTCCAAGGTATGAGTCAAGCGAGTTCGATAATGATCACCTTCGGGTGACAAAAAAACCTGTGTTTTGTGCTTTAAGCGTCTGAAGGAGTTGCTGTGGATTATCCTGTCCCTGTCTCTTTGAAAGGCAGTTCTGACATAACATTCTTCCTTTTCAAAGCGCCTCCCCTTGTGAAACTGCGAAAGAGCAGCCTTTTCAGATAGATGCAGCTTTTCAAGCTCCCAAGTTTGCTCCCTAATGGATTTTGACACATAATCCCCCCTCAATAAAAAAAGGCCCTCTGCTTATATATACGCAAAGGTCGGGTCAATCCCTTTATTTTATTCCGAATTATATTTTGGCATAAAGTTCTTCTTCGACTTGGCAAGTAAGTTTACCGAAACTAAGTTCGCTGAGTGCTTTTTGAAATTCTTCAATTTTATCTTTTTTAAGATAAAATTTAAGCCTGACATTCTCGGCAAAGTCACTGTCTTCTATGACACCGCCCTTGCTTTCAATCAACTGTGCAACCCGTTCATGCAAACCATAGTCGCTTGTAAGCCGACAGCGTACGCACAGGGCCATCTTGGCAAGACCGGCGGCCTCAAGAGCCAAACTCGCCGAACGCGAATACGCCCGAACCAAGCCGCCTGCCCCCAGTTGTATACCGCCAAAGTAGCGGGTTACAACTATGGCACAATCGGTAAGAGATTTTTTTTGTATAACATCCAAAACCGGCATCCCGGCCGTACCTTGCGGTTCCCCGTCATCGGAAAACCGCTTTATGCCACCGGTTCTGATGGAATAAGCGTAAACATTGTGAGTGGCGTCCCAATATTTACTTTTAATTTCCGCTATAAAAGCTTGGGCTTCCTTTTCACTTTCAAGAGCTCTTACATGACCGATAAAGCGGGAGCGTTTTTCATAAAATTCAGCCTGTGCGTTCTTGGCAACCGTCTTATACTCCATAACCCCACCATCTAAAAAATCAGACGGTGCTTTTGCACCGTCCGTTTTGCTTATTCTTCTTCGTTTTGAATGTTAAAGCGCTTGTTAAATCTGTCAACCCTACCGCCGGTATCTACAAGCTTTTGTTTGCCTGTGAAAAACGGGTGACATTTTGAGCAAATGTCAACGGTCATATTTTGTTTGGTTGAAGCTGTTTCGATTACTTCACCGCAAGCGCAGCGGATTGTCGTTTCCTCATATTTGGGATGTATGCCTTCCTTCATTTTTGTCACCTCTTTTTGGATATAGAAACATAGCAGAGGAATTCTATCATAAGTGGCAAGTTTTTGCAAGCAAATTTATTTTAATTTGCGGCCGTAATTGCTTGCCCGAGTTCGAAAGAATATATATAGCTTTCGCCAACCTTCAAACCTGTGACCATTTCCAGTGCTTTTTTGTAAACGGCAAGCTGGGAGGAATACTTTTCAAGAAGCTCCCGGGCGTTTTGCACCTTGTCGGTCTTGTAGTCAAGCAAGACCAATTTACCATCTTCCACAAAAGCACAATCAACTATACCTTGGACCACCACATTTTCGCCCGAAACTTGAGGCGGTAAATCTAAATCGGGGTAAAGTTCACCTGCCGCAACTCGGATGGTGAACTTTTTTTCACGCATTACTTTTGAAGACTTAAATAGCCGCTTAGCCAAATCACTTTCAAAGAAAAGACTGATTTTCTTAAGGTCAAGACTTTCCGCTTCCTTCTTGTTCAAAAAGCCCAGCCCAAGCAATCTTTCTCTTTCGGTTTCTGGGTCTGATTTAGCCAAGTTATAATCAGAAAACTCCATAAACTTATGTAAAGCGGTCCCCCTTTGAGCCGCCGTCAATCTTTTTTTGCTGATAAAAGCCGGGCGTGATGAGGCAAAGTATGCTTTATGGAGACCCGAATCATCCAAATCCGAAGCTGCTCTTTTGGCCACAACCCTGTCAAGTGAAAGGTAGGGATAGCGGTAAGAAAGCCTCCTGTCTATCCTTTCTAACAAGGCCTCGTCTAACTTTGATTCTTCTTTTTCTATTTCTTTGTCTTCTTCGGGGTTTTCGCAGTAAAGAGCAAGTTTGAGTCTAAAGTCTGCTTGAAGTACAGGTAAATTTTCTACCTCGGCCATATCGCGTAAGGATTGTGCATCCGGATGGCGCAAGGCCGCCGATAAAATCCAGTCTGAAAAACTGTTCTTGGACAAGACCGAAAAGGGCGCTAATTCTTTAGTATCAAGTTCAGCTGCTAAATTTAAAAGCTTACTCTCGGGGTTGGCAAGGTCACTTACCATTATCAAGTGTTCTTTTGCTCTTGTCAGGGCAACATACAAAACCCTCATTTCTTCGGCCTTGGCATTTTGGCTTGCCGCCAGCTTAACCGCTCTGCTGCTCAAAGTGTCAAAACGCCTGGCAGGCTGCTCAATTTTTCTGACAAAGCCCAAGCCGCAACCGAATGCGGAGACCATGCTGCCCCTTGCATCCATCATATTGAAAGAGGTCTCGCAGGCAGCCAAGATACAGATGGGGAACTCTAAACCCTTACTTTTATGAACACTCATTATACGCACCACATCCGCAGTTTCGGGGAGTTCAAGAGCGGGTGCCAAGTCTTCTTCACTTTGGGCCAACTTATCAATAAACCTGATAAAACCCGAAAGGCCGATATGCCCGGCCGCTTCGTATTGCGCGGCGTATTCCAAGAGCAGGTAGAGATTTGCGCGGCGTTTGGGCCCTTTATCCATGCTTGCCACCAAGGCCATATAACCCGTTTCTTCCATAAGCCTGCGCAAGAGTTCGCTTGCACTTAAGGTTGAAGCCAGACGGCGCATTTGTTGAGTTCTTTCCAAAAAATCGGCTGCCTTTTCACTGCCTGCCCCGGCCCATGCCGAAACACTGTTGTAGAGTGGAATTTTCCTGTCTTCGCTTCGCATGAGAGCAAGTTCATCGGTTGAAAAACCAAATACGGGTGAGAGCATAATACTCAAGAGCGCAACATCTTGCAAAGGATTATCAAGCACCCGAAGCAAGGACAGCATGAAAGCGATTTCCTGGGCTTCAAAGAAGCCGCCCGATAATTCACTGTAGGCGGGTATTTTTTGTTTTTCCAACTCTTGGGCATACAGAGATGCTTTGTTTTTAACAGATCTGAGTAAAATGCAAAAATCACGGTAGGTGGCTCGCCTGGTTTGGCCTTTTTCGCTGATTGTTAAACCACTGCTTATCATGTCTTTGATAAGCCCGGCTATATAATTTGCTTGAAATTCATCCTTGTCTAAATCTTTTCTTTCATCTTTTGCTTCTTTTGAATTTATTAAATGCAGGCTGACTTCGGCCTCTTCCAAGGGTGGATAATTTGCGGCCGGGATTAAGGCTTCATCCTCATCATAATCCACATCCCCCGCTTGCCGACTCATCAGTTGAGAAAAAATAAAGTTTACCATGCCCGTCACGCCCTTGCGTGATCTGAAGTTTTTGCCCAAGACAACTCGTGCCGGGTAGTTTTCATCTTCGTAAAGCGGTAGCTTTTCCCGCCTTTTTAAAAATATTTCCGGCATGGCATTTCTGAAGCCGTATATGCTCTGTTTAACATCGCCCACGAAGAACAGATTACTTTCCTTGCGGGAAAGGACGGAGAAAATCATGTCTTGTGCCCTGTTGACATCTTGATATTCATCTACTAATATTTCCTCATATTTTTTTGACAGTTCTTCCGCCAAGGCCGTTTTTTCGACCCTGCCTTCTTGAGTTTTTACCAAGAGCAAGTTGATGGCAGTATGCATAACATCGGCAAAATCGGCATAGTTGTTTTTGCTCTTAAGTCGGTCATATTCTTCCGCAAAGTTTTTAACCGTTTCGACATATTTTAAGGCCAGTGGGCTCAAATACTCCATATCCTCAAGATGCTCTTGGCTGTTGGCACATACCAAACTTTCCGCTTCCGAGGCAGTTTTTTTCAAAAGATTTCTTTTAATTTTTGCTCTTTCACGCAAGCTTTCATCTTCGCTCCGGCAGGGTTTCAGCCTTTCAAAGGTCAGTGCCCTCATCGCTTGGTAAAGATTGTCCCAGGCTGCCGTTTGGGCCGCCTTAAAAAGGCTTGTGTATAATACCAAGTCGGCCTTTACGGCTTGTGCGTAACTTTTGTAAACATCTTGGTCAAGGCTGATTTCATCTAAAAGGCTCATAGCTCCCTTGACACAGTAACTGAAAATTTCAAGAACATGACGCCTGATAGCCTGCCCCCAAGGGCTTTCATCCACGGTTTTCACATTCAAAAAGGGCTCTAACAAATCTTTATAATAATCTTCGTCAAAGGGGTGGGCCCTTGCCTCATCATATGTTTTCAGTATAGCGTTTTTCAGAGCATTTTCACGCCCGCCTCGCTCTATCAAAAGTTCAAGCAGGTTTTTGGCAGCTTCTTCATCTTTGGAATAGAGGCTTTCAATCACACTGTCACTTGCCTCCGCTTTTAAAACCGCCGCTTCGCTCTGGCTCAAAATAGCAAAATCAGGCCCCATGTCCGTTAAGTGAAAATTTTCTCTCACAAGTTCATTGCAAAAACTGTCAATGGTACTGATTTTTGCAAAGGGAAGGAGCACTTGTTGCCTTTGTAAATTAAGATCCTTGGGGTTTTTGCTAATTAAAGCAGCCAGCGCTTGGCCTATTCGTTCACGCATTTGTGCGGCGGCAGCTTTTGTGAATGTAACTATCAGAAGGCTGTCAATATCACAGGGGGATTGGGAGTCGGTAATACGCCTTATCACACGCTCAACCAAAACGGCAGTTTTGCCCGACCCCGCGGCGGCGGAGACAAGCAAGCTGCCTTTAGTGGCCTCTATTGCCTTTAATTGGTCATCTGTCCAAAGCAACATCTCACTCCCCCTCTTCCAAAAGTTGCAAGACTTCTTCGTGTTTCATTTTAGTTGCGGGCTTGGTTGGCATGCCCTCTTCGAAACCGCATACCGCTCGGTAATCACAAAAATCGCAGGACTTATAACTACCGCTTAATTTAGCCGGCAGGGCTTCTATTTCACCGGCCTGTAAGGCCTCAACCATTGATGAAAGTATGGTATCTGTCTTTTTATTAAGCTTTATCAGCTGTTCTAAATTTATCAGTTGCCCTTTTAGCTTTCCTTTGCTGATAGAGGCCGGGATAAAAACACCTGCCGCCTCTTTTTCCATGCCCCTGATAACTTTTTCATCTTCTAACACAAGCCCGTTCATCTTCTTTGTTTTGTCTTGCTCTTTTTTAAGCTGTGCTTGTGTGGCCTGCCTGCCCAGGCTAACCGCGGGCCGCTCCGTAGCAACATAAAGTATGCCCGCCGGCACAAGCTCTCCAAAGAGTGACTTTCCGTTTTGCCAAAGGGCAAAAAGGTAGATAAGCATCTGCATATTAATGCCATCCAAGACACGGGCCAGGTCAAAAGCCTTGCCGGAAGACTTATAATCTATTACTCTTAAAAAGTTTTTACCTTCAAGCTGCATTTTGTCCACCCTGTCAATACTGCCGCAGACTTCCAGCTTTTTGCCGTGGGGCAAGCTTATTTCATAGGGTTTTATATCACCGTTTTTTGCAATTTCAAGTTCCAAGGCCACCGGTTCAAATTCACAGTTTTCAAGTTCTTCCAAAAGCCTGTTGACCGTGTCTTCCACAATCAGGGCTATTCGCCTGTATTTGTAAATGAAGCGTGGGGCCTTGTCATCAAATCCCCCCATTTTTTCTATAATATAAGAATCCAGGGCCACTTTGATTTCTTCTTTTATTTGCCTTTGGCTCACCGCTTTAATAGAGTTGCCCGGGAATTTTTCCAGCAGTTTTTCAAGAACATAGTGGGATGCCGTACCGCTTTGCAGTGGGTCGAATTCCGCTGTTTGGCGCGCCCTTACCCTTAAGCCGTAATCGCAGAAATATTTGAAAGCACATTGGAAATAGTTTTCGGCCCTTGAAGCCGACATTGTCATGTCTTCACCGAAAAGAGCCCTTGCCGCTTTCTTGTCTTTTATTTTAAAGGGTTCGTTTTTTGCAATGCGGTCCAGGGCATCCAAATTAGCTGCATAATCCGCTCTTGCGTTGAAATAGGCTCGCAGGGCACTGTACAATTCATCAGCCTCATGCATCTTTTTCGCCATAGTTTCAAATGCCGGCCTTTCGCCCTCCACAAAAAATAAATCAGGTGTGTCGGTTGTGTCTTTTACACTGCAATTTTGGAAAAGTTGTTTTATACCGCTGACAATCTCGGAAGGTGAAAGCGAAGCTCCCGCCATGTCCTTACGGGCATAGGACACCACCAGCTTGTCCGAAGCTGCGGCCAAAGCGCTGTAAGCTATAAAACGCTCTTCCTTAACGGCGGACGCGCCCGGCTCATCAACATCCAAGCCCAGCTCTAAAAGAGAGCGTCTGTCCTGATCGTTTAAAACCCCGCCGGAGCTTGGTGTTTTGGGGAATATACCCTCGTTTGCGCCGACAATAAAAACAGCTTTTGGTGAAGAGGTGCGAATTCTGTCTGCGCTGCCGATGGTAATTTCGTCTATGCCTTGGGGTAGGCTGCCCAGGCTCCTCTTATGAATTATTAAATCAAAAAGTTCGCTTATTCGCCTTGCCGTAACGGGCCTGTCTTGCAAGGTTTCCGCAAAGCTGTCCAGAAGGTCCATCAGATCGTCCCAAAGGCGTTGCAGCTCTAAGGCCAAAACAGGCTCACCCCTGCCTTCAAGCTCTATAGCCAATTCTTTTAGGTTTTCGGGCACTTCCAGGTCCAGTAAAAGATTATAGACAGCCTTGGCGGCTCCTTCCCCGGTCGTGTTTTTTAGTTTTGAGTTGAAGGCTGCAAAGGCTGTGACCGCTTGTTTTCTCAATTGATTTATATAGGTTAGGTCTTCACGGTCTTTATCGCACATTTCCTTGCCATAGCCTTGGGGATGATTGACCCAGTCTTCCAACCATTTTCGCCCTTGAATTTTCCACAAGAGCGCATAATTTTCAAGTATTGAAATTTCTTCCACAGTAAAATTTGAAAGACCGGTCTTGAGTGCCCTCATAAGTGAATCAATGCTAAAACCGTTGGCGGCAATATCCAGGGCGGCGCGCACTAAAACAATGGGCGGCTGAGTAATAATGCTTTGACGCTCATCAACAAAAACCGGGACCCCGCATTTTTTTAGGGCTGCAGACATTTGAGCTTCATATGCCTTTGATTCTCTCGCGATTATGGCAATTTCCCTGCACCTGTAGTTTTCACGGCGCAAAAGTTTTTTTATGCTTGCGGCCACATATTCACATTCAGCCGCCACATCGGCAGCGGACACCAAGGTTAGGGCGTCCGTTTCTTTTTCATAAGCTTTGGCATAGGGGTTATATATGCCCTGCTCAAGGGCACACAGTGCTTCATTTGAGCAGCGCAAACTGCCGCTGCTTTCGTTGCGGTCCCCGTCGTCAGGCAATAAGTGAGGTTGAGCAAGTGACACCCCTTGTTTTCCGGCTGCCCTCATAAGTTTTGATGCGGTCTGTTTGGTATGGGCGAAAAGCCCGTCGTCATCAAGAGGGAAAAGTTTGTCCATACACAAGGTCAAGTATAGGGCATCCGCTTGAGCCAGAATCATTTCAATAATCTTTAGCTCTTGCCCCGTAAACCAATGAAAGGCATCCATAAGAACCGTTTTGCCTTCAAAGAAAGGGTGTTTTAACAAGGTCTCATAAAGGCCCGTCAACTCGTCGTGGTCATCGAAATATCCGGCACTTACCAAGGCCTCATAAGCGGCCAAAACCAAGGCTATTTCGGAAAGTTTTTGTTTGAGCAAACTTTCTTCCATGCCTTCAAGCGTTTCTTCCAATAAGCTTAAACTCACGGCGTTGTGCTTAAATTCATGTGCTACATTTAGCATTTGAGATATAAGAGCCGGTGAACGGGCGTGACGGCCGTACACTTCAAGTTTGCCTTGCACACTTTCCAGCGCCAGGCTCATCAGTATGGCACGCCCGGCATCATCAAGGCGTGCCCCGCTCTTGCCGCCGTACTTTGCAAAAACCGTGTGTGCCAAACGGGTAAAGCTTAAAACATCTATTTTGTCCGCAGCCTTTTCACCGAGTTTTTCAAGCACGGCACGCTCTGTGTGGAAGGAGTATTGTTCGGGCACCAATAAGATGAGTTCATCCTTGCCCGAAGCTATAAATTCTTCAAGTAAATTAAGCACACGGCTTGTTTTACCACTGCCTGCACGGCCCAATATCAATTGCAGCATTGCCAAACCCCCTCCCCTGTTTTTCTCGTAAATTATAGCATAAAGGCATATTAAAATCAGCAAATACTCATGTAAATTTTTGAGCTGAATGGACCCTATGTTCTTTTGTTTGGGTTTACTTGCAGCCCTATTTATGATACATTTATGTACATGTTGTAAGAGTTTCGAAAGGAATGATTTAATGAAAATTGATAAGCTTGCCGAAAGGGCGTCCAAGGTGGTCCCCAGTGAACGCCAACTTAAATGGCAAGAGCTTGAATTTTATGCTTTCGTGCACTTTGGCATGAACACATTCACCAATTCCGAGTGGGGCATGGGTTTTGACCCACCCGAGCTTTTCAACCCCACAAAGCTTGATGCCCGCCAATGGGTTTCCACTTTTAAGGCAGCCGGTATGCGGGCCGTGATTTTAACAGCCAAGCACCATGACGGCTTCTGCCTCTGGCCCAGTGCCTACACCGATTACAGTTTGAAGTACAGCCCTTGGAAAGACGGCAAAGGCGATGTTGTCAAAGAAGTTGCCGATGCTTGCCGCGAGTACGGGCTTAAATTCGGTTTTTACCTTTCACCTTGGGACAGGCACGACCCACGCTACGGTGAAGGCAAAGCCTATGATATATTTTTCAAAAACCAACTGGCCGAGCTTTTAACGAATTACGGTGATGTTTTTTGCGTTTGGTTTGACGGGGCTTGCGGTGAGGGTAAGAAGGGCAAGAAGCAAGAATATAACTGGGTTGAATATTTTGAACTTATAAGAAAACTGCAGCCCGATGCGGTAATTTCCATCATGGGGCCTGATGTTCGTTGGATTGGCAACGAAGCCGGTATTACCAGAAAATCCGAATGGAGCGTTGTGCCCTACTATTACAGCAACGCCGATTTAATAGCGGCCCAATCACAAAAAGATGCCGCCAAACCGCCCAAGAACATAAACCATACAAGCCTTGATATAGGCAGCCGCAGAGCCATAAAAAATGTTGAAAACCTTATCTGGTACCCGGCCGAAGTTGATGTATCAATCCGCAAAGGCTGGTTTTACCGCCAAAGTGAAGATATTACCGTAAAACCCTTATCAAAACTTTTGGACATTTATTACAGCTCCGTAGGTGGCAATGCCGCACTTTTACTGAATGTTCCCCCAAACAAGGAAGGGCTCTTGGCCGAACGGGATGTTGATGTTTTGACCGCCATGGGTGCCCAGCTTGCAATTGACTTTAATGAAAACCTGGCTGATGATTCAGTCATGACCGCTTCGTCTTGCTTGGACGAAGAGCATAATGCTCAAAAGGCCTTGAGTCATAATTCCGGCGACTACTGGCATTCCGGCATGTATCCGGACAAACCCTGGCTTATGATAGACTTGGGCGATGATTATGATATTGACAAGGTGGTTTTGGGTGAGCATATCCGAACCGGGCAACAGATCGAAAAATTTAAACTCCTGGCCGAAATTGACGGTAAGTGGAAGCTGCTACACGATGGCACTACAATCGGCTACAAAAAAATATGCCGCTTTGAAGAAGAGCGTATGCGCTATATAAAATTAGTCATAGAAAAAACACGCTGTTTTGCCACAATTTCAAAATTTGAAGCCTATTAGAAAAAAGCGCCTTTAAGCAAGGCGCTTTCTAATCCCCGGCGGAGGAAGCAATGAAAATAAATCTCCCAAAAGAAGTTAAAAAAGCCATAGCTCTTTTAGAGGCCAAGGGCTTTGTTGCCTATGTGGTCGGCGGTTGTGTGCGTGACAGCGTGATGGGTAAAGAACCCGCGGATTGGGACATTACCACAAGTGCCAAACCCGAGCAAACAGCCCAATCTTTTAAAGATTATAGGACAATAGAAACAGGCATCAAGCACGGCACCTTGACCGTATTGATTGACCAAATGCCGCTTGAAATAACAACCTTTCGCATAGACGGCCGATACTCTGACCAAAGGCGGCCCGACAGTGTCAGTTTTACTCAAGACTTAAAGCTTGATTTGAGCCGCCGTGACTTTACGGTCAATGCCCTGGCCTATTCACCCCGAACCGGCTTGGTGGATGAGTTTGACGGACTGGGTGACATAAAAAACAAGGTCATCCGCTGCGTCGGTCAGCCGGATGCCCGCTTTCAAGAGGATGCTTTGAGAATACTGCGCGCTTTGCGCTTTGCTTCGGTCTTGGACTTTGAAATTGAAAAATCAACAGCCCAAAGTCTTTTTAAAAACCGTGCGTTGCTTGACAAAATTTCAGCCGAACGCATTCAAATCGAACTTATAAAACTTCTTGCCGGGCCCGCGGTTGAGCGAGTTTTGTTATACTTTCGTCAAGTTTTATTTCAGATTATACCCGAACTTTCGGCAAGCGACGGCTTTGACCAGCAAGACACTGAAAAGCATATATTCACGGTTTATGAGCATATAGCCCATGCCGTGTCAAGGGTTAAAAATGAGCCTCACTTGCGTATGGCCATGTTGCTGCATGATGTGGGTAAACCGTCCACCTTCAAGCTTGATGAAAACGGAAGGGGCAGTTTTCCCGACCATGCGGCTGCCGGTGCGGAAATTGCTCTGTCTGTTTTAAAAGGCCTTAAATTCAGCAAACGCTTTACAAGCGATGTTGTGAAGTTGGTGCGCTATCATGACCTTAAGGCCTTTGAAGAGCCACACACCCTACACAGGCTTTTGGTCCGGCACGGCCAAGCTTTTATGCGTGACTATTTGCAGATAAAAAGGGCCGACCTTCTTTCGCTTTCGCCCCAAATGGCTCAAAAGGCCAAAAAAATCGACGAGCTTGAAGTGGCCCTGAATGAGCTTATAGCAAGTGACCCCTGCCTTGAGCTTGCCGATTTAAAGCTTAAGGGCAAAGATCTGTTGACCCTGGGGCTGCCACCGGGTGTAAAGGTGGGCCAAACCTTGGACTTTTTATTTGAACTGGTTATAGACGGCAAATTAGAAAATGACAAAAAGGCCTTGTTGGAAGAGGCAAAAAAGATTATCAAAGCAAAGTGATCTTCAAAAAAGCCCCTTGTGTTCGATTTCCGGACACAAGGGGCTTTTGCCTTAACTTCACAGGGTATTTTTAGGCTTTTTACCGCCTTCAATTATAGTTGCATGCGCTAAAGACTCAAGGGCATCAACAATATTATCTTCCAAAGGGCCGAAGTCGCGCTTTATTATGCTCAGTTCCGTGCATCCTAAAATAACGGCTTGGCAACCTTTAGCTTTTAAGTGGGTAAGAACTTTTTTTAAATCACTATAATCCGCCTTTTTACCGGCCTTGACCCGGTCATAAATAATTGACATAACCAAGGCTTGCATTTGGCTGTCGGGTTTTACAAAATCAAAGTCTAACTTTTTGCAAGCCTCCTCATAAACGCCCGCTGTTAAGGCTCCATCCGTGGCAAGTATCCCGATTTTTTTTAAGCCCTCTACCCTCTTGCTTGCTTCTTCCAGGGCAAGTTGTGGCATATGTAAGAAGGGTATGCTCACCGCTTTTGAAATGTCTTTGTAAAAATAATGGGCGGTGTTGCAAGTTAAAACAAGGAAATCACAGCCTGCCTTTTCTAATTTTTGGGCATCGGCTATGAGAACATCCAAGGGCGTCTGTTCTAAAATCCCCTTAATATAAGCCGTGCGATCAGGCGTGGATGCGCTTGATGTTACTATTAAATCAAGGTGGTCTTGGTCTTTTTGGGCGTCTGTCATCTTGACCAGCATTTCCATGAAATAAACAGTTGAAAGCGGGCCTAAACCACCTAATACACCTACGGTTTTGTTTTTCACACTTTCACCTGCTTACATGTATTGGTCAAACTTTCTTTTTTGATTATAAAAAGCCAGACGCGAAAAAACAAAATGATAAAGACTTTTGTCTTTGGAATAAAACAAGGGATTGCTCCATTTGCCTTCTTTTATCAGCTTCAAGGCCTTAGCTTTTAGCTTTTCATCCCCTACATGCTTTTTTATTACGCTCTTGGGTACAAAGGTGTAAAGGTGCTCCTTGTCTGCAATATGGTAGGGAATATCCTTACCGTAAATTAGATCATCCACAATAAGCTTTACCGCATTAAAACCGCTACCGGTTATATAATAATTGCTACGGCCCAGACGGATATTTATTTCAAAAAACTTGTATTTGCCGTCTCTGGGGTCGAATTTTACATCAAAATTCGAGTAACCCGTGTAGCCTATATGCTCTAAAAACTTTGTAGCTTGTGCCACAACCTCTTCATTAACATCATTGATTATACAGCAAGGGTTACCCAGCGCCGTGGGCGTGTGTTCTTCCAACAAAACATGACCGAAAGCTGCAAAGCGAACCTTGGCATTTTGGTCACTGTAGCAAGTCAAAACCCGCATGTTGGAATCATCACCCGGAATGAAATCTTGGATCAAAAATTTATAGTCATAAGAGCTGGTGGCTAAATTAGCCAGCATTTCTTCAAGTTGAGCCTTGCTTTTAAATTTAAAAACCTTCCTTTTGCCGGGAAATTTTGCGTAATGATAAAGGGCACTGTCGGCCGTTTTGGCTATAATGGGGTAATCAAAATCATAATCCAAGGGGGTCTTTTCTTTGCAGTCATAGACAAATGTTTTGGGGTGAGGGATGTCAAGCTCCGCACAGATTTCATAGAATAAGTCCTTCTTCACAATCCTATTCATGAGCCCCTCGTCAATATAGGGTATTACCAAATTAGGGGCCAACTTATCTTTGTTTTCAATCAGCATGCGGACATACCAGTCACCGCAGCCCAGAGCTATGAGCTTTTTGTCCTTAAACTTTTGGGCAGTATCATTTAGTGCTTTTATAAAAACATCTTCGTCTTCCAAGCTCTCATAAAAAATTATATCACAAAGTTTACTCTTGGCAACTGCCCCGCCTTGGGACATATTTACCACCAAAGATTTGACTTGATATTCTTCGTGAAAGCTACGGACAAGGCTGTAAGCTGTAATATCCCCGCCCAAAATCAGCGGTCTGAACTCATATTCTTTAAATTCCATACTAACCCCCAAGGGCAGAAAAGCCCCCCAATTTCTACCGATAAATATTAGCACAAGCCAAAAAACATGTCAACGAAAGGGATAGAAAAAGGGGCGCTTTTTAGGCTGCCCCTTATCTACCCTATATAAAATCAAATAAGTCATTTAGCCATTTAAAACACAAATCAAGCCAGGGTTTTACAAAACGATTGGCGTGCAAGTACTCTTCGTCCTTGCTGACAACTTGGTTTGCAATTGAAAACCCGTGCAATCCCTTTTGGAAAACATGAATTTCAAAGGGGACTTTTTCTTTGTCCAAAGCAATGGCGAAGGCCAGGGAGTTTTCTATGGGTACCGCCTTGTCTTCGGAGCTTGCAAAAATAAAAGTCGGCGGTGTTTTGCCGTCCACATATTCATCAAGCGAGGGCACAGGTTCCGCCAAGATAGAGCTTGTCGATTCTAAAATGCAAGGGTAGCCCAAAATAAGCGCATTGGGGCGCACCCTGCCCATGGTGGCCAAGGCTGCCGCCAAGTGGCCGCCGGCGGAAAAACCTATGGCGGCTATCTTGTCTTTTTTAATCTTCCATTCGTCTGCCCTATTTCTAATGAGTTCCAGGGCCGCCTCGGCATCCTCCAAGGGCCTTGGGAAGGCCGCCTTGCCGGGGCCGACACTGTAACGCAAGACAAAGGCGTGGTAGCCTTGGGCCAAAAAAGCCATGGCCACGGGTTCGGCCTCCCTGTCGGAACAGCCGTGATAGGCACCGCCCGGTAGTACTAATACCGCCGGGCGGGTTTTCATGTTGGGCATTTCATCGGAACTGTCCAAAAGGTAGGCTGTCAGTGTAATATCCTCACCGTTTGGCAGCGTAAAAACTTCAATTTTCATATCTCTACCTGCTAATAGCTTATTTTTACAGTCTTAATTTCAAAGGGTCTGAATTCCAAACTGATATTTTTGAGATCTTTGACTTCTTCTATGCACTCTTCCAGCATGTTAGTGATTTCAAAGCCACAGGCCTCATCAAAAAGCTCGATAGCGGCGTGAGTGTGAGCCCCTTCCGCATCATAAAGGCGTGCTATGAAGGCCTTTTGATTGTCTTCACAGGGTTTGATGCTTTCAACTATTATATTGTCGGCATCAATGCTTAAAAGTGGCTTCACTTCATAATTGCCCTTGCTGACAAAGCTGGGCATGTTGAGCTCATAGGCCGGCCTAATAACATTTTCGACCCCGAAGCCGCCCATGTGGGGCAGGAAGGAGTAAACACAACGGTGGAGACCCTTGTCACCGGTGAAGTCCGGGCGGGTACCGCCCTTGTGGAGTGACAGGCGCATGGCTCCCCCTTCAATAGAAAGGGCATACTTGCAGTCATTGAGCAGGGCCACGCCATAGCGCGCTTCCGAAATATCCGTATATTTATGGTTTAAAACTTCAAACTTGGCCTTTTCTAAACTGTTGTTGCGGGTGGTGGGGCGTTTGACATAACCAAACTGCACTTCACACCTGGCAAAGTCTTGCATGATGCTTGTATCAAAGGCGGTTTTTAAGAAACGGTGGTCATCTTGCCAGTCCATTTCTGTGTCAAAGCGGACTTGCCTGTCGTCGGCAAAGAAAATTACATCTTGCCTGATTTTGCTTTTTTCGCTTATCTTGTATTCATTTCGCAAGATTAGGGCCAAGCGGCCTTGGCTTACAAGCTCGGAGCTTATGAGTTCGGCCGTTTCATAAAATTTGCTTTCTATATCTGCGTCAAGGTCCCAACCGTCCCAGGCACTGGGCACATCTTCTGCCATGAGGAAGCTGTTGAGTGGGTATCGGCCGCCGCAAAGCTCACGCCTTGCTGCCTTATCCACAAAGGATTTCATAAAGAAGCGGTCATCAAATTCAACATCATAAAAGGGTGTGGAAAGTGATTTGCCCTCATAGTTAAAGGGGCTTGTTTGGTCGGTTTTACCTTCAACCAACTTAAGGCTCAAAGATGAAAATGCGGGTATTTCAAGGCCGCTCACAATCAAAATGTTTTCGCCGTAAAGGTTGGTGTAGGCTTGTTGCGGATAGTCACCTTCAACAACCAAACCCGGCTCGCACTTTATGAACACGGGGTCGCGGCGGTCGAAGGAAAGGGTGTTGGTAAGGCTTATGCAGTCTGCGTCATTTGCCGCAATTTCTTCAATATAGGCTGCCGCTTTTTCAATAACTTCATTGTTTTGCTCAATGGCTTCCTTATGGGCTCTGGGTATACAGGTCCCCGGTAAAATGTCATGGAATTGGTTCATCAGCACTGTCGCATAAAGCGGGCTTGTCTTATCGCTCTTGGCCTCTTCTTTTTTAGACACGGCATCGTTTACAATGAAAAATTCCAAATCACGCAGGCCTATTTCGGCCTTACGGTTATTTCTTTTAATCTCATGCTGGTTTGTAAGGGTTCCTCGGTGGAGCTCCAAATAAAGCTCCCCGCTAAAGGTGTTGGGGTTGACGGCTGTTTCTTCAATCAAGCGCACGGCATCGCTTACCGTCATATGCTTGGCCTTGACCACGCCTTCCAAATCCTCACAGCGTTTGGCCAGCTCAATCATTTCAAATTGAGGCCCGCCGCCGCCGTCGCCGTAGCCATAGGAACAAATGCGCTTATTTGTAACCGTGGTCTGCCTTAAGTTACCGCCGTAACCGTCCTTAACCTGGGAGTAAAGTGTTTTGGCGTCGGGTGGGCAGTGGGTGGTGTTGAAGTGGGTGAAAACCTTGCTGCCGTCAAGCCCCTGCCAATAAAAGCTGTCGTAAGGGAAGGCATTTGTATCATTCCAACCGATCTTGGTGGTCAAGAAATAGTCTACCCCACAGCCTTTCATAATTTGCGGTATGGCGGCCGAATAGCCGAAGGTGTCCGGCAACCAGAAGCAGTCGGAGGTATAATTGAAATGTTTTCTTGTAAAATTTTGACCCCAGAGGAATTGCCTGACCATGGATTCAGCCCCGGTAACATTGCAGTCACACTCCACCCAGACGGCACCGTTGGGCTCATAACGCCCCGCAGCCACTTGCTCTTTAATGCGCTCAAAAAGTTCCGGATAGTGCTCCAAAACCATGTTACTGTGGCAGGAAGAGCTTTGGATAAACTTATATTCCGGGTATTGTTTCATCAAACTTAATTGGTTTGAGTAAGTACGGGCGCATTTTTTAATGGTTTCACCCACATGCCAAAGCCAGGCCGTGTCCATATGAGAATGGCCGATAACCGCCGCAAAGGGGGCCGTTTGGGAATTTTTCTTTTCAAGCACGGACTTCATGAGGGGCTGGGCTTCACGCAGGGCCTTCATAAAAATATCCGGCTCGACATTATCTATGGAATAGTAAAGGATATTGTGCATATCATAAAGGGCGTTAATGACCTCGGCCCTCTTGAAGCTTTCCTTGGGTAAAAATTCCACCATTTGGTTGAGGGTTACCAGGTCGAAATAAAACTCTTGGATTTCATGATTTTTTTCACAGATATCAATACCGTTGTAGCTAAAGTCATAATCCAAAAGGGGCTCTTCTTCCAGGGGCATGCAGCCCTTGTAAGAATGGCCTGCATAGTATTCCAAAACTATATCGTAGCTCTTGCCGGCTTCAACCCCTTGGTCTAAAAGGTCGCAATAATGGTTGCCGTGGCCGGTGAAGACAATCTTATTGGCAAAGGTGCCGCAGGGCTTGCCGTCAACCCAGAGCATGGCTTCATAGCCCTCTATATGGGGGCGGACAAAGAGGTCCTTACCCGCTAAATTTTCGGGCACGGTGAAGGAGGACTTGAACCAGCAATACATGCTTTCGCCGCCCCAGCGCCAACCTTTTTCTACCTTTTCAAAAAGGGAATCATCGGGGATTTCATAAAGGGACTCATAGGTGCAATAGGCCTCACAGTCTATTTGACCCACTTTTTCAAAAATCAAAGGTTCCAAGGTCAATTCGAACCTTTTCACTTTCATCAACATGCGCTCAATTTGTTTTTCGGTAAGCATAGTATCCCCCTACATTTTATTTACAATAAAACTTCTTTACCCGTTTGGGCGGACTCATAAATTCCCGACAGGATTTTAATCATATCCACGCCCTGTTCAATGGTGAAAACGGGTTCGACACCCTTGGTGATTACATCAACAAAATGCCTGATATTGGCTTCATGGCCGTTTAAAACCTTGGCAATGCCCGTATCCAATTTTCGAGCATCCACATTATGTTTTATCCTGGCGCGCTTGGTGTTCCTGCCGCCGTCAAAAACATCTATGATGCCGTCCCTAAATTCCAAACCTTTTTTTGTTCCCCGCAATTGTACAAAACGGGTTTCTCTTTTTATGTTTGAAGCCCAGCTGAATTCAATTTGCAGGCAGGAGCCGTTGTCAAATTTTACAAAGCCCATTGCTAAATCTTCAACATCATAAATACCGTCTTCCTTGGCTTGGCCGAAGGTGGCGTGGGAAGAGTCGGCCTTTTCGGTGTTGTCGGCAAACTTGCTGTAAGTGTTGCCCGTTACACTGACGGCCTTGGGGTTGCCCATCAAATAAATTGCCAGGTCTATCATATGAACGCCAAGGTCAATCAAGGGGCCGCCGCCCGACTGGGCCTTGGTGGTAAACCAGCCGCCCTTGCCGGGGATACCCCGCTTGCGTATCCAGCCGCAACGGCCCGAATAAATTTCACCCGCTTGGCCGCTTGTGACCAAGTGCTTTAAGTATTGGGAACCGGCCGAATAGCGGTTATTTCTGATTGTCATTAAAACCTTGCCCGAAGCTTCTTTTGCCGCCTGCATTTTAAGAGCATCTTCCACGCTGATGGCATCGGGTTTTTCACAGATAACATGGGCCCCTTTTTCAAGGGCATAAACGGCTATGGGGCTGTGCAGGTAGTTGGGTGTGCAAATGTCAACAATGTCCGGCTTTTCCTTGTCTATCATTTCCTTATAGTCCTCATAGAGGCCTATATTTGAAGAAAAGGCGGACTTGGCCAAGTCAAGCCTTTCCGGGCGGATGTCACAGGCTGCGACTACCTTTGCGTTTTCAATCTTTTTCCAGGCGGATGTGTGGGGGCCTTTGGCAATACCTCCGTAACCTACGATAGCAACTTTTAACATAGGGGCACCTCCTAATTTATTGTGACTGTCGCGCCGGGCGCGTTTTAACAAAAACGATCTTTGAAGGGGCAAACAGAAATACAAATGCCGCAAACAGCCCCTCGCCCAATCATCTTGTAGGCGGTTTTCATGTGTTGGCTGCACTTGGCAGGGTCTATTATGGCTTTTTCCGGCTGCAAGGGGTCCCAGGCTCGGCCGCTTATGGCATGGGCCGGGCAGGCCTTTACGCAAAGATTACAATCGGCGCAAAAATTCTCTTCAATCTCTTTTTTCGCTTTCAAGTCAAAGGGATAATCGGTAAAAAGAGTGCCCAGACGGACACGGGGCCCGTGGGCATGGTGCAAAAACAAACCATTCTTTCCGATGGTCCCCAAGCCTGCCAGGCAGGCGACTTTTTTATGGGAATAGCGGCCCGAGTAGGTTCGACCGCCCTTATTGATACTTTGTGAGGCCGCCACATGAATATAGCGGTAACCCTTCTTTTCAAGAAAGAGCCCCGCCTTGAGCAGGGCACTGTCTATAAAAGCGTTAACCGCCCTGTAATGTGTAAAATATGTATGGGTGGGGCCCGATAAGTCAATCTCATCAACTATAGCGTCTGAAAGCTTTATAACCAGGCTGACAGCACCGGTAAGGTCGCCAAAATCGCCGTCATGAATGTTGGCAAAGCCTACATCCGTAACACCCATGTCAAACAAATAATTTTCCAAACGGTCTTGGAATGACATTTTACCACCTGTTAAAAGTTTAAGTTTCAACGCTTATGTGTAAAAATCCACCTGTTTCGCCGACACGAACCTTGTCGGCCGTGTAGGCCACAACCTTGTAGGTACATTCATACTCCCCTTGTTTTAGCCATTTTTGCAGTTTATCCCTATAGATATACTCACCCGGCTTTATCATGGGGGACTTATAAATTTGTTTGCTGTCGCTTTTGGTGTAAAAACTGAAAACAAGGTTGAACTCACAGCTTTCCGGGTTTTCCAACATAATGTCACCCGAGCCGTAGCGGCTTTCAAAAACTATGTTTTTATTTATACGGTAGCGCACTTCGCCCTTGGGGACATTTTTAACATCATCATAGCCTTCGCTTATGGGCAGGCTACCCGTGCTGACCTTGCCGCGGGCAGTAAAAACCCCCTGGACCATATCAAAAAAACCGAGTTTGGCCAAAGCAAATCCCGAAAGCATCAAGGCCAAGCAAAGCACCAGAGCAATTAAAAGATTTAAAAGTTTTTTCGAATCTTTAAGAACAAACTTTACTTTAGGCTTTTCATAAGATTTTTCAAGCTTTTCCCCTTTGGCCGAGGGATTTTCTTGTTTTTGCTTATCCGGCCTTGGCATTTGGCGGGCTTGTTTTTTGGCTTTTTTGTTTTTCTTATTCGCTTGTGGCTTCTTGGGTTTGCGCTTGGCCATATTCATTACCTATCTCTAAATTTAATTTCAAATATCTGCCCCCCACATATTCATAAGTTTGGGGGTTATAGGCGGCAACAATAAGCATTAAACTATGATTGCCGTAATCCATATCCATGGCTAAATTTGACAATTTGATGATCGGCAAATAATAGCCGGGCTTTATGCCTGCCGAGCGGTAGAGCACTTTATTGTCCTTGCCCACAACACTTATCAAAAAGTCACAGTCATTGCTTTGGGGGTTACCCAAAATAATGGGCAAGGGGCTGTGCCATTCTTCAACAACAAGGTTAGGATGGGCGAAAAAGTCGAAGCCCCTGTCACCTTTTGAAGGCGTGTTTCTGACCATTTTTTCTTGCTCTTCGGGCGTGGCTTCAATGGTGTCGACTACCGTGAGGCTTTCGGTGACACCTCGGTATTGAGGTTTGGTTGTAGCCGGTATTTTATAAGAAAAAAGTTTAATGCCCGCAAAGGCCAAGGCCGCAATCAAGAGCAGGCTTATAAGTAGCTTAAACACTAACCTTGCCCAACCGGGTATTTTATTAAAACTTTGGCGCGCGCCGCTTGTGAACTTGTTTATGATTAATGCGCCCCCCATTAAAAGCGATCTTGATTTTTCACGCTTTTCTTTTTTCTTTTTCTTTGACTTCTCTTTTTTAACTTTTTTAGTCTTTTTAGCCTTAAGGGGTTTTTCTTTTATTTGGGGTTCTTGGTCCGGGGTCTCTTGGACTATGGCGGGTATTTCTTCCGGCATAGCAGGCGCTTCTTGGGCTTGCGCCTCTTCTGCCGGCTCCTGCTCCGGTTCTTGTTCCGGCTCTTGCTCCGGCTCTTCTTCAGGTTTTAGAATTGGCTCTTCCCGGGATTCGGCCGGGGCTTCTTCTTGCTCTTGGGTTTTCTTGCTTTGAGGGATTTCTTCCCCATCTTCGGGCAAATCCGCAAGGGCTGCCAGGGGGTCACCCCACAGGCCACGCATTTCTTGTGCTTCTTCCTCTTCAAGCGGCTCTTCTTGCGCCTGTGTTTTTTTGCCTTTGTAAGCTGCGGCCGTGCTTATGGGTGTTTCTTTGTTAAGGGCACGGTTGACAAGGTCGGCTATGCCGCTGACTTGCGGGCTCAAGGGGTCCGGCTCATAAGCTTGGGCTGCTTCTTGTTTTTCTTGCGGGACTTCTTGCGCTTGCTTGGCTTTTAGTTCCTCTTCCAGCTTTTTGGCTATATACTCAAGCTCTTCTTCCAAGCTGACCGGGCTGCCGGTCTCTTCTTCTTGCGCTTGCTCTGCCGCCTCTTGAGGCGGGGGGCTCTCTTGAGCCGGAAGGCTTTCTTGAATCGGAGGGCTCTCTTGAGGTTTTTCTTCCTCTTGGATTTCTTCTTCTTGAGTTTGCTTTATTTGTGTTTGAATTTCTTTATCGCTATCGGCCTTGGCCGCTGTTTCATCTTTTTCTTCTTTTATTTCTTCGCCTTGTTGGGAATCACTTTTGACCGAAAGGGGCCGGCTTGCCCTTTCGGTCTCTTTTTTGCCCTTTTGGGTTTCTTTTTCTTTTTTCTCGGCAGGCGGTTTGGCCTTGCTTTTTTTACGGGCCTGCCTTTTTTCTTCCTTGGCTCGCTCTTTGGCTTGTTTTTTTTCTTCTTTCTTTTGCTCTTTAGCCTGCTTGCGTTCTTCTTTTTCCCTTATTTTTTCTTCTTCCGCTTCTTGTGCTTCGCGGGCTTGGCGCTTGCGCTCAAGTTCTAAAAGCCGTTTTTCTTCGCGCGCGGCCTTATCGGCCTGTTTGGCTTTTTTGTCTCGCTCTCTTTTCTTGTCGATTTTAGCCTGTTTTTTTGCTCTGGCTTTCTCACGCTTTTCTTTTTCTTTCAATGCTTTGGCAGCTGCCCTGTCCTTGGCCGCTTTTTGCTTGGCATCAATCTTTTCTTTACCTTGTGCGGCTCTTTTTTGGGCAACTGCCTCTTTGGCCGCCAAGGCGGCCCGCTCTTTATTCTTTTTTATATTTTTCTTTTTAGTTGCGGCTTTTCTTTTCTTTTTTGCCATGGTTCTCCCCACTCCCCTTAATTATCTTCCCAGGGTAACTTTTCAATTCCCCAGAACTGCGGGAAGCGGTTAACCTGAACAGCTTCAACAATAAAGGCAACTTTTAAGCTTACACTGCTATCTTTGGGCCTTACTCCGTCAAAAGCTGCAAAGTCAAAGCCTTCTATAATAAATTCATGCTTGGTATAGACTGAATTGCTTGCGGTGAGGCCGCCTAATTTTTGGGCCAGATAAACACTGGAATCTTCCGCCCTGTTGTCAAACCAGGAATTTTCTTGGCCTAAACTTGGAATATTATAGGGTATGGCCTTGTTGACATGGAGGACTTTGCCGTTTGAATCCAGCCAACTTTCAACCATCTTAACTCGGATATAATGGGCTCCCCTGCCTTTTTGGTGAATATCGACTCGCAACTTGTCAATTTTATTTTCGGCGTCCTTGTCGAAATCAATGCTTATGGACCCGTCTGCATTGCGATATTGTTCGGGGTTTGTAGAACCGTCAAAATAAACTTCGGCATAGGCGTCAAAGTTGGCCAAGAACATGTTGCGGGATAAAATAGGCATATCTTCAACCAAGAGCCAAGTCAGGGTGCCGGCAACCAAAACGACGGCCAAGGCTGCAAGCACCAAACCTAAAACAAGAGGCCGCTTGCCTGATTTAGTTTTTTTCATGATAGCCGCCTCCTTTACTCAAATTAGGGTATTACCGGATACCAACCGTCGGAGTCCAAGCCGGCGATGAAGACAATCTCAACACCTTCATAGCTATAGTGGTCATCTACAACACTTGTATCTTCAAGTGTTTCGCCGACAATATTATAGTCAACCCAAAAGGCCAGATGGATTTGAAGTTTGGTTTTGGGCGGGACGACAACATAGTTACCTTGGTCGGCTGCTACGCCGGGGGCCCCGTGGTTATAAATTTCCAAGGCTTCATAAGTAGCGGTGGCGTCACCGTCTGTAATTATATTGGCATCAAGGCCGGAATATTGGCCCTTGCGGGTTCTGATAATATCCATAACGCTTGTTGAACGGTTGGGGTCTATGGCATCGGCTGCCGCATCATAGTCACTGTCGGAATAGAGGAAATAATAAAGCTCATCCGCATTGGCCGGCTTTGTGATTTCAACATAAACACGAGCAGGCAGACTACCGGTATTTTCCGCCTCTATGGTTTCAATATGCAGGGCTCGGTCAAATTCAATTTCTTCCGGGTCTTCAAGCTTGGTGGCTGCCGGGATGACAATATCGGCCTCTTCAATATAAGTATCCGGCTCAAGTTCTAATGTACCGATAACAAATTTATTTTCGCCCGAATAAAAGCTTACATAAAACCAGGCGGCTGTTGGGGGCAAAACAGCAAAGTAGGAAATGCAAAGCGCAAAAATCACAGCCGTTACAGCCGTTAGTATTTTTTTAAGCTTGTTTTTTGCCATTTTTCTTACCCCCTTTTCTGTCCTTATAAAGTGATAGAAGCGAACTGATTAATATTAGAGCGGCAACCGAACTTGCCAAAAGGGCAAGAAAAACTTTGCTGCCGATAGTTTCCGAGAGATAACCTAACTTTGGAAGGCTGAAAGCCACCTTACCAGCCACTAAACTTATATCCGTGGGCATGGGGTCTTCGCTTTGGTTTTTGTCACCCTTGGTGTAGACCTTGGTTTTTTTACTGTCAAAGCGGGTTATTCTGTGGGTGAAGGCCCTGTCCCCTTTGGGGGAGACAACCGTAATTATGTCGCCGACTTGGAGTTCTTCGACCTCGGTAAACCTTATAAAAACCGCGTCACCTTTTAGGATTTCAGGTTCCATGGAAGGGCTGATTACAGCAAAGCCCTTGAGGCCGCTGAAGTGCAGGTAGCCGACGAAACCGGTTAAGGCCAGGGTTATAAGTATAAAGATAGCCAGTAAGACATTTAGAAAGCGGTTAAGACTTTTTGACATTATGGGTTCTCCGAGGGATTTATATCCTCCCAAGTTCCGTAATAGGCCTGCTTGGCTTCGAAGATTATGTTGACTTCAACTTCCTCACCTTCATAAATGTTGCCGGCTTCCAGGTCTTGGCTGTAGCGGATAGACTCAATAAGTTCTACTTCAAGTTCCGGAGCCCCGGGTTCATAAGCAGAGTCGCTGGGCGGCATGGGATCTCCGCCCGGTCTGTAGTACCAATAACCGTTTTCAAATTCCCAGTCTAAGGGATTGGTAAAAACTATTTCAAAATCTTCATTTTGTGTGGGGCTGTAAGTAACAAGGGTTTCGTTTTTATTTAAGTCGATATGGGTATAATCAAGTTTTATGCGGAGCTCGGTTTCAACCGATGAATGATTGTAGAGGACTATGGGTGACTGGCGCCAAATTTCGTTTTCCGTGTCAATTTCGCTATAGGCTATATTGGCACCGGGGGCTATGTAATCAATCTCTTGGGTTTCGTCATGGAAGAGGGGGCGAATATCCAAACCGCCTACGATATACATGTCAAAATAGGAGCCGCTTACCTTTTGGCTCTTATCTTCTCCCTGCTGTGAAAACCAGGCAAGGGACATACTTAAAACAAGGGCAAAGGTAGCTAACACCGCTATGCTTATTAGAAAAAACTTTCTTTTCTTCATACAAAACTCCGGACTGATTTAGGCTTATTCTTCATCGGGTAATTTGCCGCTTTTAATGGCTTCAATATCTTCCTTGAGGTCTTCTATCCGCTTTTCTAATTCTGCCTGCCTGAGCCTGGCTTCTTCTTGCCGGGGCGGGTGCTTGGTTTTCTTTTTCTTGCCGGGGGCATCGTCCTCGTCTTTGGAGTACCAAATTTTTCTGACATTGGCTAATTCGAATACCAGCACTCCCATCAGGGGCAGAATTAAAAGAAAGAAAATAACGGTTCGATTTTTAAACTTATCAAAAACAGTGCCCAAGGAAGGGATGCCGGCAACCACCTTTCCGATTATCCTATCTTCATAAACCGGGTGGCGGTCGTCAATGGGGTTGTTGTCCCCCCTGGTGGTGAAGTAGATTCCCCTTTGCGGGTCTTCCCCTCTTGCCATTATGCGGTGAGTGTTGGGCCGGTCAAAAATCACGGGGTCATCGGAATAAAAGCTGATTACATCGCCAACCTGCAGTTTAGCGGCATCCGTCTTGAGGGATACAACCACACTGCCAACGGGGTAGACTGGGTCCATACTTTCCGTCGACACACTTAAAAAACTGTAACCCATAAAACTGGGTACCCCTTTTCCCCAGTTGAAAATTACCGTGAGAAAAACAATAAGGCTTAAAATAAAAACAGAACCTATTATAATGCTGGCGGCTAATGAAGCCGCTTTTTTAATACGAAACAACAAGCTGAATTTTTTCCCTCAAATTATTCTAATGTGATATTTCCTACAAAAAGCTCAAAATCTTTTTCATCAAAAGTAGTGTGAGGGCCTTCTGACTTAAGGCCTAAAGTGTAAAACAAATCAATTGAGGTGTTATAGTATTCGCTTAGATCTAAGCTATAAACCACAATGTTCGATGCAAGGATGGGGTACCCCACAAGCTCGTAAAGATTTGTGTAAAGGGGTGAGGCTATGTCGTCTAATAAATCATTCCCATCCTTAACCTCAAGGCTCACACTAAACTTTTCAAGAAAGGCCTTTTCATCTGCCGGAACTCCGTTACCGTTTAGGGTAACATTGCCAAAGAACAATTTTGCACCACTTAAATTTCCCGTAGTAACTTCGATTTTGAAAAATCGCTTTTGATTTGGAGCTAAATTCGAAAGATCAATCTGATTTTCTACAACAGGTTGCCAGTCTTCATCTTCCCCATCATCTAAAACACCGTTTCGGTTTAGGTCAATAGCTTCCAGTATCCTGTATCCAAAGCCCGTTTGCTCATCTACATTGCCAAAGATTTTATCTACAGTTACCAAGGAACCGACACTAAACCATGCAACGGTAACAAAAACTAAAACAAGGGTAGTGGCAACCAAGGACACGGCAGACTTAATCAAGCGCAGCTTGGCGGGTGTCATTTGCTTTTTAACTTTTGTGCCCATGCGGCCACCTCCTTTCGTCTCGGTAAGAATCTGTTTCTATTTTAAGTTATCAATTAGGCTGGACCACATTATGTAAACGCCCCAGGGTTCATCTTTAACAATATAGTAGTGGATTACAACTTCTTCGGTAGCTGCTTCAAGCTCAATGTAGGCACCGTAGCCGCCTTCGGTTTCTTTGACTTCAACCTTGTCTAAAGCAGAGCCCAAGAGATAGTTGCCGTCTTGGTCTTGAGCCGTGACCATGTACTTATAGCCGGCCGGTAAGCTGCCTAGGGCGAAGATGCCGCCGGAAGACACTACCGCATCGTCAATTTCGCTTGCCGTGGCATTTGCATTGGTGAAGATGTCGGCCCCGAAGTTGGCGGGTTTGCCACCGAAGTAGTGGACATTCTTAATTGACACAATTACATTTTCACTGCTCATGCCCATTTCGCCCGTGTCATTGTGCAGAGTGTAAGAAATTTCTATAACCCTGTTGATTCTGGGTCTGGCGTATCTGTAGGGCTGGTTTTCCAAAGGCAACTCAAGCATTATGTTAACACCGGCATAAATGTCATCCGGGGCAACGGGGCCGTCAATGATATAGGTAAAGGGGTCTGTGTTAGTCCTGTCTAAATAGATTTCGGTGTTTTGTGGTTCTTCGCTCAAGCCCAATTCCTCACCGTTTACCCTTCTGGGGAAGGAAAGTTCAAGGAAGTTGGCTGTGGAACCTGCGGAAGAGCCCAAGGAATAATCAATAAGTGTCGTAGCAAATTCAAGACCTGTTATAAACTCATCGCTTGCGCCTTGGTCATCAAAGCCTGTGTCATATAGCCAGTCGTAAGAGAGTTCGGCAGAGAATTTAGCGGCTGCATTTTCATCGGATACCAAGCTGATTTGCTTGTCAAACTCACAGTCTTCTATAGTAGCATCTTCACCGACAAAGCCGGCTATGTTGCCGATATTAGTAGCCTCATCGGGTCTTCTGCCGCCGTCTGCAAGTTTTTCGTCCACAACCATGCCGGCATAGACGGATTCGTCTATTGTGGCACCGTTGTCAATTATAGCCACCAGGCCGCCGATTGTAGTTTCATTCACACCTTGAACATAGGCTGTTGAGAAGCCGTCAGTCAGGCTTGCGTCGGCACCTTCAAGTACACCGACCAGGCCGCCTATTAGGGCGTTTTCATCACTATTGCTTGATACAAATTTGCCGGAAGTAATTACGGATTCAAGTTTGGTGCCGGGGCCGGCATAGGCCACAAGGCCGCCGACAAAGTCCGCATCGGACCGGATTTCACCCACGGCGTAGGAATTGCGAATCTCCGCACCCTCTGCCTTGCCGACCAGGAGGGCCGTGTAGGTCTTGGCATCCGGGTCGTCTTCTTCACCGTGCATGGTATCCGCCGTATTGTTTTTGGCACCCAAGAGACCAAGGTTTTTAATGACTGCACCCTCACCTGCATAGCCGAAGAGGGCCGAGTTGTTATCAATGGTCAAATCTTTAATCACATGCTTGCCGCCGTCAAGTTTACCCATGAAGGATTCGATGGCTACCGGTGGTGCCGTGCCTGTCTCATTATCATGGTCGGCATAGTCTAAATCATCTGTCAAAATATAATTATTATCCTTGCCCGGGCCGTAGTAGGCTAAAGAGTTGAAACTTTCTACCGAATCAATTTCATAGGGCCTGTCTTCACTGCCGTCGCCGCCGTCGAAGTTGGGGTTTTGCTTGCCGGTTTCAACTTCAATGTCAAGTAAGAGGTCATCGTGAAGACCGTCGCCTAAGTCTAAGACCAGTTTGGCGGTAAGGGTGGCTGTGCCGGGGGCGGCGCCGGTCGCACCGGCTGCCGTGATTACGGAAGCATCTGAAGTATCCCAGCTAAGGTTATTCAAGTAGGCTTCACCCGTGCTAAAGGCAGAAAGAGGGTTGGCGGATGAAAGGGCCAGGGTATCAACATACTGTGAATATTTTGTAATTATAGTGGCAGAGCCGAGCCTGGAATAGGCTATGAGGAGCCTGTGTTTGAGGGGTATGTAGTCCCCTGCCATTACATATTCATCGTCTAATTCTAAAATCGCCTTGAGTTGTGGGTAGGCATCGGGCTGCACAGCGGGGTCGCCGCCGTTGGCCTTGACAAACTTATCCTTGGTCGGGCAGTTTTCATGGAAACATTTGAGGCTGATGACATCTTCCGTCAGGGAAGCGTCTGCCAAAATATTATAGGTGTCGGAGCCTGCCAGGTTCTTGTCGGCAAAGGCATCTGAAAGTTCCCCGCCTTGGTCCTTGGCCACAAAGATGCCTTCTTGGTCTGTAAGGTTGGTGGGTTTTACTCTGCCCGCCGAATAGGCATATTTAATCGAACCCGCATTGGCGCCGGCAAAACCGCCGATTAAGTCGCCGCCGCTGACCTTGGTGCGGGTGTGGGCGGCTTCAATTTCACCCGTAGCGGTGTTGACTGCTACCAGGCCGCCGACTGTGTCGGCACCCTCTTGGGCGTCAACCGAACCTAAGCTGAAGGAGTTTTCAATAAAACCTCCGTTTTGGCCAACCAGGCCGCCGGCTATGGCATCTTCACCCAAATCTTGAGTAGAAACAACAGAGCCGGAAACATAGGCGGAAGTTTCAATTGTGCCGCCCGCCAAGTTCTTGGCTGCAAGCCCGCCCACATATTGCCTGCCTTCAATGTCGGCTGCAACTGTGGAGTTGATTAGAGTGCCCAAGTTGTTGGCTACCAAGCCTGCAACTAAGTCACCGCCCTTAACAGAGCCGGACCTGATCATAATACCGTCAAGCAGGCCGCCGGTATTGTTATGGCGAACAAGGGCAGTGCCATTGTCTTCTTCATCAGTGCCTTGGGAGTTTATGGTTAAATTTTCAAAAGCAACATCCATAACTTCCGATTGGTTTGAAATACCGAAGATAAATTCACGGTCGGTGTTGAAGTTCTTGACAGCATAGTCCCTGCCGTCAAAGCTGATACCCGCAAAGCTTATGTCCCCGTATTGGGCAGCGGCAATGTTGCCGATATAGTGCCTGTCATTGGTCAGGTCACTGTCACCGTCATAGTTGACAGTGGCTCTTAATTGGCCAAATTCATCAAGGGCAAATTCAACATCCAACTGCATATCAATGTCGGCCAAGAGCCTGAAATGAACCTTGCCTTCAATGTTTTCAAAGTTTTCATCTATGGGTGAATACCAGGTTTTATAGAAATCTTTGAAATCTTCGGAAAGGGCCGTGTTATCATCCGGTATCAAGCCTATATGTTGCAAGTCCATCTTATGGGAAACCAAGTAGGGCTTTTCTACCGTACCTAACATTTCGGCACAGGCACGGCCGAAGGCTCTGGTTCCGTATTCTTCCTTTTCCTCAACATAAACGATTAGGTTGAGGAACTGGCTGCGGTTGGAGGTACGCACCGGGATAAGCTTGGAACCGCCTGCGAAATCTTGAAGGATGAAGGCCACCGGGCTGTCTTCCGCCGCCTTCCATTCAAGGGGATATATAACGCCCAAAACTTCAATTTCATCGGTTGTGGTCAGGGCCATACTGATACCTTGACCGTCTTTTGCCGACAGGTCACGATCGTCGGGGGTCAGGGCCACAATACTCAAAACTGCCGGATAAAGGATTAGGGGTGTAACATTGGGGTTAACCAATTGGTTAATGGCGGGGTAGGCCCCCTTGTTGAAGGACCAAAGGTTATCAGAGAGTGTCAAGGGGTTACCTTCTTCCATCCGCTCGGTATAAGATATGGTAAGTTCGGGCGTGGTCAGGCTCTTAATATTAATTGTATCGGCCTCACCGCCGACTACCAAGAGGTTATCAATACTGTTGTTCCATTTATCAAAATAAAGGTGGGAATGGCTTCTATTAGAGCTGTTGGCATTGGTGCCGATAACACCGCCTATGGCAGATTCATCAATATTAGCCGTAGCCGGGTTATCCATAAAGTAGGTGAAGGCATTATAGGTTTGGGGCTGCAAGATATCCCGCAGAACAGAGCCGGATGAGTAGGAGTCAGAAAGCTGGTGGAGGGCAATGCCCACAACGCCGCCCACGCCGGCTGCCACAAAGCTGCCCGATGTGCCCAAAACCTCACCCGCGAACTCGGCACTGACGGCTGAGGATGAATAGCAAAGGGTGAAGGAGTTTTTACTGATGCCGGCAAAGCCGCCGACACCGAAATTAATTATCAAGCCACCGGTATTTTTAATGTTACCTACATTAAGAACATCCACAAGGCCGGAGGAAAAACTGTTTTCAACGCTGCCGCTTTCTAATATACCGATTGCACCGCCCACACCGTAACTTCTGGGCATGTTTTCTTGAATATTAGCCCCTGTTACACTGACATCGCCTGAAGAGAAGCAGAAGTTGACCGAGCCGCCCTTCATAAGGCCGATTAGGCCGCCTATGCCGGCACCCGAGTCAGAAAGTTCGTTGCCGTAGTCTATTTCAGCAGTAACCTTGCCGGTAAAGAAGCTATTGGCAATGTTGGCCGTTGAATCGCCGACCAAGCCGCCCACAATATTGTAGCCGGAAACATTGACGGCCGACCTGGTTTGGGTATCTATAACGCCGCCTTCCATCTTGCCGACCAAGCCGCCCACAATTTCTGTACCCTTTACAAAGCTGTCTTCATCGCCGAAAACAGAGCAGCCTAAAATTCGGGCACCATAGCCGGTGACTCCCTTGGCAAAGCCCACTAAGGCACCGACTTCGCTTTTGCCTTCAACTTGAACATTTTCCAAAATAATGTCGCGCAGCTCAATATAGCCGGCACCGGTGGTGCTTTCTAAGCTCTTAAACATACCGACCTTAATATCATTAGGCTTATTTATGGTCATATTTTTGACGCTAAAGGAGTTACCCCGGAATTCACCCTTGAAGTAAGAGATGGGCTCAAAATCAACTGAGCGCAGGTCAATATCGGCAGAAAGCCAGACCTTGGCGGTGTCGGAGTTTATGGCTGAGGCAAAGTGGCTAAACTTGCCTGAGTCTCTGTCGGGCGATTCGGTGCTGAGTGCCCTCAATTGGCGTTCTGTAGCTATGAAAATGCCGGTGTCCGCCTTTCTGAAGGGAAGGAAGATTTGTCGCTTAACATCGACCCCGTCGATTTGAGCACTTAAACCCAAGATGGGGTTATTAAATTTATAGAAGAACCTATGGTTATTAAGTTCGGGAACATGGAGGAGGCCACCCGCACCTGTAGGATGCTTGTCATTTTTAAAAATATTTCTGTAAATAAGAATCCTATCGGCCTCATCCTCAAAGAGGATGTCAACCTGCCTGTTGGTGCCGTTGCCGTAGAGGTTCGGGTCATAGCCCTCCGGGTAGGGTTTGGTGTCCGAAAGGTCCAAAACCGAAGAGGAGAAGGTGATTTCTTGACCGTCAACTTCCTTTAGGACGGAGGGAGTATAGAACATGCCGTTTTCCATTTCGGTGTCTTTTTCGTCAACAAGAAGGGGCACGGTGGCCAGGGCGCAGTAGGCGTCGGAATAGTCGTCCATCATCTTAAGCCTGGGGTAGGAGCCCGCTTGGGCAGACCAGGTGGGGGCGGAAAAGCCCGAGGGTAGTTCTTCGCCTGTTAGGGCAGCCGTCGTGGAAGCCGTTTGCCCCGTCAAAGCTGTTTGGTCGGAGCCTAATAGGCTGTTGTCAAAATAAACATTGGTGGCATTTGTGGTTGTGCCTTGGGCCACTATGGGTACGGTATTCTTAATATAATCTATGTTGGGGGCGGCAATTATGAGCCTGTCCGCCGTGATTGTGCCCGATACGCCGACACCGCCTTGGCCGAAGAGGACAGCACGGTTGGCCGCCGTGTATTCGGTGCTGACGGAACCTGTGAAGAAAGAGTCTTCTACAAGAATTCCGCCGTTGTTGGTGGGCACATGGCCCACAAAACCACCGGCCTTTTCACGGGTAGAATAGATATTGCCGGCCGCAAAGGAATTTTTAATATGAATTTGGCCGGTTGTGGTGTTTTCAAGTTGGCCGTAAAGCCCGCCGGAAAAACCGCGTAAGCCTGTTGAGGCATAGGCGAAAACATCGGTTACGGTGAAGCAGCCCTCAAGCGAGGCCCTGCCGCCGCCTACCAAACCGCCGACCTTCCATTGGCCGACTACCTGGCTGCCGACAACCGAGCAATTAACAATAGGTTGAGAGGACATGGAATAAGCCACCAGGCCGCCGACAAATTCCTTACCGTAGACTCCGCCTTGATTTTCAATTCCGGCAGCACCCTTGTTTTCCGCTAACTCTAAATGTATGTTCTTAAGTTGAGCTTGGCCGGCTATGTAGCCGAACATGCCCACATAGTCAGATGTGCCGTAGACCGAATAGAAGCCCTTTATCTTCTTACCTTGGCCGTCATAAGTTCCGGTAAAGGGGTTTTCCCGGGTGCCGACAGGCCTGAAGCCGGTAAGACCCTGGATATTCCAGTAAAGTTCACCGTCCCTAAACTCGCCCGGTTTTTCACCGGGATAGGCATTTTTCATAAAGTGTTCGGGCTCTAAAATAAGATCATTCATCTGCTTATAGTGGACATCGGTTAAGTAGTAGAGAAGGGAGAGATGAAGGGGTTCTTCAATTTCAAAGGGGTTTGTTGGGCTGCCGTTGCCCTTAATTTCAAAGGCTACCAGGGGCACGGCCAAGGCCAAACCGTAACTGAGTTCAACCAAGACATAACCCGAGGTGTTTTGATGGGGGGTAACCTCAAAGCGAAGCTCCCTGGCCTGGCCGCTACCGTCAAAGTTATGGTCAAATTCCGTGCTTGCGGCAGCATTTTGCAGGCGCATGCCGTCAATATTAATTTGATGGTGCTGGGTGAGGTTGAGGGGATAATTCTTAACCAGGTCTTTTACGGACCCGTCGGAAGTTTTGATGTTAACGGTGCTGATAAAGTGGGTGGTGGTAATGTTGTTTTCATCAAAGGGAGCCATGGCGATAGGCCTGGCCTCGTCACCTTGGGGCACCCCGTCAACAGTGTTTTGAACCATGAAGCTTTCGATTTCTTGTGAGCCTTCCGGCGTGGTTAGGGTATAGGTAGCAATGTCATGAGCCACCAGGCCTGCTAAAATACCCTGGTCATCATTTAGGCTGCCTATAGTCGGCCCGCCGAAGAGGGGTAGGTCTTGGGGGAAGGAACTTATTATATTATTTTTGAAAAGGTTTGGTCTGGAACTTTGAGTCCAACTTACAAGCCCGTCACCCATGTTGCCCACTAACTTGCCCTTGTAGGGGTTGTTAGTGTGGGTGACCAGCTCACCGCCGGCTATACAGCCCACAATCATTTCGTGAGGAAGAGCGCCGGGCAGCTGAAAGGGTCTGCTTGCATTATCGGACATAATTGTGCCGATAATGCCGCCGGCAGACACTCTGCTGTAAGTAGTGTTTCTGGTACTTTCAACTCTGAGGGCACCCACAGAATCTTTTATGGTCAGTTTACCGGGGAGGAAATCATCGTCCTCGCCCCTAAGCGTACCCAAGATACCGCCGGCTTCGATCCTGGCCTTGACATGGGCTTGGCTTACGGACTTATCAATTTCAAGCTTTTGCTTGTTTCGATTGCTGCCGCCCCTGTAGCTGCCGACAAGACCGCCTGCCGCACCGATATTACCGGTATGAAGGGCTTCAACCCTGACACCCTGGTCAACGGTAGAGCCTGAAATTAAAAGATCTGTATTGGCATTGTGGACACCCAAGAGGCCGCCGGCCCCGCCCGTGGTGGCAGTACTATTCACTTCAGAAAGTTTAATAATCGTGGGGGTGTAGTCTTGGCTTACATGGGAGTTTGTAATTCTGCCGCTGATATTCTTGTCGGATGTGTGTTCAAGGAGGCGACCCACTAAACCGCCGGCCCCTCCACCTGCGGTGATTAGGGTGGAATCCACAGTGCAGTTAATTACATAGGTGGCTTCGGCCGCTATGCCGCCGGCGAACTTATTCTGATACCTGGCGGCAATAAGGCCCGTGTGGACGGCTGTTATGGTAAGGCCTTGGACGGAACAATCGTTAATTTCCTTGTCTGTTATTTTACCGGGTGAGCCTGTGATATTGGCAGAGGTCTTAACTGAACCCGCGATACCGCCTGCAAAGGCCTCCGGAGTGCCGCCGGTACCAAAGTTTAGGCTTTCCACCTGGCCGCCTTTGACATGGCAGTCTTGGAGGGGGGGCAGGCTGGGTCCGGTACAGTCTGTATCAACAAAGCCGACAATACCGCCCACATATTTGCCGCCCTCAATATCAACATTATTGAGGGTCAGGTTTATAATCCTGGCCCTGTTTATGGGGCCGATCAGGCGGGCAAAGAGGCCGGCGCCGCTTTCGTCATTTTCGTCTTGCTTGACCTTTAAATTGTCAATGGAATAGCCGCCGCCGTCATAGTGGCCGGAAAAGTATACATTGGCCGCAAAGCCCTTAATGGGGGTGAAGAAGGCGCCGTCGTTATAGTATTCCCCGCCCGGCTCAAAGTCCGCCTCGGTAAAGGCAATGTCATTAACCTGCTCAAAGTAGGCGGTGGTCATGTAACGCAGAAGGTCAAAGTGGCCGGTTCTGCTAATCTTATAGGGGGTAGTTTGGCTGCCGTCACCTTCCAAGTCTTCATAGGCTATTAGGTTTATGGCCAAGTCCAGGCCGTTTTCATAGCGGCAGATCAGGTAGCCGATGCCGTCTTGGTCAATTAGGACGGACCATTTGCCTGTAAGGTCATCATAGGTAGGAATGGCTAAGGACCTGGGGTTCTTGTTGCCGTCTAAGGTAAAGATTTCTTTAAGCTTAAAGGAAAGGCCTGTTTGGTCTTCAAAGTCGGTAAAGTCACCGCCCGGCTTGATGGAATAGTCACCCGGGATGACCGGTTTTTCAAGGGTGAGATCTATAGAGCCGCTGCCTAAAATGAGGGTGTTGACGGTTTGTTCACCGGTGTCAAAGAGGAGACCCGCATAGTCCCCGTCATAGTCACCGTCGGTCAGGCCCTTATTAAGGTCCTTGATATGTTTGGTTAAAAGGGCAAAGGTTTGATTACTGCCGTCACCTGTAATATTATGGCCGGCCGGCTGGTTGGCATTCGGTGAATTAGTATGTTCCCCGTCCATGGGGTAAACAAAGGAGGAGAATTTTATATTAACAAAGGGGTCATAATTAAATTGACCGGTGTTTGCAAAAATCTTTGTGGAATCGCCCATTAGGAGGCCGAACTGCATATTGTTGCTTCTTGTGGGAATAATTTTTGTTCCGATTACGGCATTTTCAACCATGGACTGCCTGGGTCTTGCAGTATGGAGGTTGTCTAAACGGCCACCCTCGGCAAAGCCCAAAAGGCCGCCTAAATTAAGGCTGGACCTGACTTCGCCGGCTGTGGCAACATTTCTGATTTTTATAAGTTGAGCATTTTCAACCTGACCCACCAGGCCACCGGCAGAAGAGGGTTTGTTGTCACCACCGTCGGTTTCGGCCGACTTAATGTCGGCGTTGACCCAAACATCATCAAGGGTCAGTTTAACATAGTTATTGTTTAAAACTGCGTTGCCGGCATAGCCTAAGGCGCCGCCGGCCATGGCACCGCCGATGATTTGGGGGCCTTGAACCTTTGAATGCAGTAGGTCTATTGTAACAGTCTCGTCATCGGACTCTGTATAGGCGTCGGAAGATTGCAGGCGGCTGACGCCCAAGATGCCGCCGGCACCGTGATAAGAATAAGCGGAGCCGTCCTCTAAAGACTGAATCTTACCGCCCTCAAGCCAGGCATGGCTAATAATTAAGGATACTTCTATATTTGGGGTCTTTTCGTCATCTTGGCCGATTCTGCCGGCCAGACCTAAGATACCGCCGGCTCCAAAGTTACCGGTAACATTTGTGTCAGAAACTAAAATGTCATATTGGTCGGGGGCGGTGGGTTCTTCCCCTATTGCCCCGGAAAAGCGGCCGGCTATGCCGCCGGCATAGCTGAAATCGGAGTTTTTGACGGCAGTTGCGGTAATTTGCGAGTTAAGAACCCGGGATTCGGTAACGGTAGACCTGTTTGCATAACCTACCAGGCCGCCGGCAGAAAGCTTGCCGTTTTTGACTGTGGCATTTTCCAGAATAACTTCGTCAAATTCGGTGTTTTCCGCACGGCCGATTAAGCCGCCGACATGGAGGGTATTGGATGTATCCCCTATAACCTCAAGATCTTCAAAAATTATATTTCTAAAGGCGGGGGTGGATATGACATGAACTTCTTCTTCGTCTTCGGTGCCTTCAAATTCTAAATAGTCATATTCATAAGGCTCGGTCTCACGGAAGAAACCCACATATTTTTGGGCGTCTGCCGTGCCGGAAGCCTTAATTCTAAGGCCCTTAATTGTAAAGCCTTGACCGTCAATTATGCCGGAGAAAATTTCCCCGTTTTCACCGATAATGGGTTCAAAGAGCCGACCTTCGTTATAGAAAGACCCGTCTGAATCGAAGTCTTCCTCGGTAAAGGTCAGGTTATCCATAAGCAAATAGTGGCCGCCAAAGTATTCTTGAACCACATTGTTTTGCAGGTCTTTAGCCTCGTGCATATGGCTACGGATGGCATAGAGATGGTCTTTTGAAATAATCTTATAGGGGTTTTCCTCGGTACCCTCGCCCGACCAGTGGAAATCAACATCGGTACACCTTACGGGCACACGGGCGGTGAAGCGGAGTGGTTCCGGGGCCCCGTCGGAGGTATAAAGCTCAAGTTTAGAAGAGTAGTAATGGGCGAAAACACCGGTGCCGGAAGTGTTGGCCATGGCGCCGACAATAACAGTGTATTCACTGCCGGTTATAACTTCGGCATAGGTATCATTTTCCGCCTCCCAGCCCCCTCTACCCAGGCTTGGGTCAAACCAAAAGTCCAAGTTAGCAAAGTCGAAGGGGGCAAAGTCATAGGGCATCTTTTGCCCGGCCCCGATGCCTATTTCAACAGCTTCTTCCCAATTGTTGGCTTCTTCCAAGTGGACGGCCTCGTCGGACCCGTGGATGTAAAAGGTGGGGTTGTCTTTATCCGGGTGATTAAAGTCGGCATAAGAGTCAAGAAGCTTGGGTGCATTCATGACAGTGGTGTTGCCGTAAGGAGCAATATTTTCCGGGTGGGAAGAATAGGTAACTATGGCCGAAACTTCATCAATACGATTGCGAAGATTGGAATGTGTCGCAGCAGTTGCTGTAATTTGGCCAAAAATCTTACCTTTATATTCACCTGTTGACTTGATAGAGGCCGTGACATAGCTGTCTTTGAAGACGGGGGCTTCCAGTTGGTTGTTGACACTGCCTGCTTCGGCCAAAACGCCGATAAGGCCGCCCGCAGAGTTGGTGGCGGTGACAGTGCCGCCGGCCACACAGTCATAAATTTTAGTCTTAACAAAGCGGCCGCCGCTTTGGCCTATGATACCGCCGGCATTGGAGCCGTCTTTATGGGCGGTTACTGTGGCAAAGCTTTGGCAGTTTAGGAAGTTAACTTCAAGATCAGGGTAAGTAGTGCCCGTACTTGTAACGGTGACAGCCACTATACCGCCGGCATAGTGGGCGGCATCAATGCTGACGGACTCATGAACTATGGCGTTCTTAACCTGTACCCGGCTGTTTTGGCGCTCATTGGCGAGGGCGCCGGCTATGCCGGCTGCCAGATGGTTGACTCCGTCAGAAGTTTCATAATCTATAGTTGCAATTTTAGTGTCACCCCGAATTAGAGCCTTGGTTATAGAAATATACCTGTTATTCGATGTTTCGTCATTCTTACCCAGGATACCGCCGACCACATTGCCAAGTATGGTGCAGTCTGAAATAAGGAGGCCTTCTTCTTCCGGCGTGGCCGGGTCGTCGCCCAGGCTACCGGCAAAGACCCCGGCTATGCCCCCGGTTGAAGCATCAGAAAAGCTTGAGGCAACGACACCGCCAAAGCGGTTGAGGACGGTGTAGTTCGAAAGGGAGGCATCGTAAATATAGGCGTCTGCCGCCCCGGCCAAGGAGCGACCCACCAAGCCACCGACATTGCGGTCACCCAAAATTTCAGACCCTTGGGTTTCATGGCCTTGCAGGTGGGCATTTTTGATTTTGAAGGCCAGGTCAGATGCAGCAACCTCACCGACTATGCCGCCGACTTCACGAACCTTGGCGGTGCCGGTAATATTTAGGTTATAGGCTGAAACATTTTCAATTTCGACCGGAGCCTTGTCAACAAAGCCTACAAGGCCACCCACCCTGCCGGCAAACAGAGTATCAGAGGAGCCCGACAGAATGATGTCAAAATTTTCTATCTCAATATCTTTTATATAGGTGGTATTTATAGCGTCATTTCCCACCATGCCACTAATACCGCCAACATGGGCCCAGGCGTTGTTAATCACAAAGTTTGAGTCCAGCCGGCAGTCAAGCATCTTAATATTTTCAAAAGTAGTGCTGCGGGAGGCAGCCGTTACCAAACCGGCAAAGCGGTTGGTGGCGGTGACGGACATGTTGACCAGGGTTAAGTCTTTAATAAGAGCATTTTCCGCCCTGGCTATGAGGGCCGGCCTGTGGAGATTGTCCGCATTTTCACCTATGGAAAGGTTGGATATGGTTTTGCCGTTGCCGTCAAAAACCCCCCTGAAGGGAAGGGTGCCGGTGCCGTCGATAGATGCTGTGGCCTGCCTGCCCAGGGGCTTGTAGTCAACGCCGGCCATGTCAATATCATCCATGAGCTTGATTTTAAAGTTTTCATTTTCATAGAGATAGCCTCTTGAACCGGTAAAATATTGGTTGTCACCCAAGTATTTAAGGTCACTCGGGGTGTAGACTAAATAATAACCGTCTTGGTCTTGACCTATACCGCTGACAACCGGTAGGCGAGCTACCAGGCCGGTAGCCGGGTGAACGGCAATCAGGCGGGTGTCAATTTCATCGGGCGCCGAGGCATGGCGGGAAAGGGGCACCTGAAGCTTATAATTTGCAAAGCTTGGGGTCCCTATTTCAATGGTATTAGCCGTTTCAATTGACAGGCTGAAGTCGCCCGGGCCGCCGGAATCGGCCAAGATAACCAATTCTTCATGGGCGGGGAGGTTTACATAGCTAAAACCTGTGGAAACATAGCCGGTTTCTTCAAGGAAGGACCATTTTTGGTGGCTGTCGGCCGAGTCCATAGTAGCCGGGTCCATGGGAAGAACCGTGGCCTGGTTTTGGGTGTTTTCGTCTTTTACACTCCAACAAAGGTTCTCAACCCTGTCTTTTGTGGCTTTTTTACCGATGGCAATGTAACCGCCCCGCTGAACCTTGCCGGCAGCAAAGCAATCTTTTACCAAAATGTTCTGAGAAGCAGTTGAAATAGTGCCTATAAGGGAGGCCACACCGGAAAGGGCAGCAGTTGAATAGATGTCTGAATTAGAGCCGCAGCTTTCAACCGTGGCTTTGGGGGAATTGATGTGGCCGATAAGGCCGGCTATATCACCAACGCCTGTGGCGGTAATATCCACATCTATATCGGTAAAGCAAGCGTATAAATAAGAATAACCGTTTACATTATTGACTAAGGCTCCCCTTTGGCTGAGGCTGGGGCCGTCTATTATGAGCTTGGCGGAAGAAGAGGCGGAGGCAGAAACATTTTTAAGGGTTCCGCCGATTAAATTACCAAAGATTCCGCTGTTAAAGTCCGTATTAATGAGAACTTTAAGGTCATAGATATGGCCCCGCTCTAAATTATCGGCCGAGTCTGCCCCGCCGGAGGCCGGAACCGTATCATCACGCGAGCCGACAATCCTGCTGAAGAGGGGGGTATGGGTGGTCAGGGTGTGGCCGTCACCGTTTAGGGTGCTTGCAAAGGGAATGGTGGAATAGGAGTTGATGCCCGCGCCGGTGGGGACGGTGATGTCATTGAGGAGTTTAAAGTGGGTGTTTTCAATGTCCCTCATAAGAAGGGTGTCCGCCGGGCTTGAAAGGCCGATGGGGTTAGAAAGGCTGACAATGGGGCTCTGTGGGTCGGCAGAGGCGGTGGTTACCAACTTGACAGACATTTGCCGGTAAATATCCGGCTGGCCGGGTGCCCCCACGCCTGTGGGCAGTTCAACTTTAAGGTCGTATTTAAGAAGGGCTATGGACCCCAATAAATGCGTGGTGCTAAAAGTTAGAGCCGCATTTGTTTCGTTAAAGAGTATGGCATCAGGATTTTTAATGTACTCAATGGCGAAAACGGAGCTTGAGCTTCTGAGAGCAGGTATTTCAACCGAGGCGCCTGTAGTGCCGCCCCAGGAATGTTCAAAGTCATTTTTACTGACGGAGATGGCAGACTCATCCGCCTTGAGGTTTAAAACCCTGATAGACCTTTTAAGGTTGTTGGAGTCCGCCCCTAAATCGCCGGCGTGGCTGGGCATGTTGCTGACATGGGGTGACCAGTAGTTGGGTTTGGTAGTCGAAAAGCTGTTAAGGCCTGCTCCCCCACCGACTATGGCGCCGCCGCGGGAGTTGCCCGAACCGCCGCCGGACAAATCTTTTAAGATTGAAAAGAGGGCGTAGTTATTTTCAAGGAAGGCTTGGCCTTGCAGACGACCCACAATACCACCGGCATAATAGAGGGTGGTGGGGAAGCCGCCCAAGTGCCTGCCGGAGGCAAAGGAGTTTTTGACGACACCCTTACCCGCTTCTTGGCCGTTGGAAGTTCCTGCTATACCACCGAGGTTAACACTATTGTTTACAGAAACGAAAACACCGATTTCAATAACGGAAGAAAGGTCAATGACCCCTTCATTGAGGCCGACAATACCGCCCATGGAGCCGTCTGCCAATATAAAGTCAAAGTTTGTGTTAGTCAGGGCAGTTTCGCTAAGATTTTTCCCCTTGACCAAGCATTTTTCAACTTGGCCCTTGTTGACACCGGCAATACCGCCGACATTGGTGCCCAGCTTAAAGGCATTGGTGCCGTCAGAACCGGGCAGGTTTACCGTGCAGTCTTCAATTGTGCCGCCTGCATTGTTGCGGCCGGCAATAGCGCCGACTTCCTTAACCGGGACGGAAACGGAGTGGTTGACAGCTTCAAACTCAAAGCCGTTAATACCGTAAGGAATGGTTTGAGAGCCGTTGATTTGTTTTATGCTACCGGAGTTTTGGCCGGCCACACCGCCGATAAAGGAGCGGTGGCGAGCCTTGATGCTGATGTCGGTAAAGTCGCAGTTTTCTATTGTGCCTCGGTTGTCGGCCACTAAAACGGCAAAACCGACTTTAAGAGGATGGTTGTCGGCCAGGTTGGTTTCTTCCCCTGCGGTACCTGTACCGGCTGTGGTGCCCATATCAAGGGTAACTGTTTCGCTGTCACCTATAAAAGTTAGATTCTTTAGTGTGCCCATATTCTGGACAACCACCACGGCCGCCGCGGTAGTGTTCTGGTAGGTAACTGAAATGGCACAGTCTTCGAAGATTATGTTTTCTAAAACGGAAGCGGTGCCCAAGTGGCCGAAGAGGCCGAAGTTGGTGGCAAAGTTATTGTTTAAATTAAAGCCTATGATTTTAAAACCGTCACCGTCTAACTTGAGGCAGGCCTTGGTGGGGTCACTTGAGGCCAAGGCCGGGTTGATGGTTAGGAGGGAGCCTTCAAAACCCTTTAGGCTGTTTAGGTCATTTGTGGTGACTGTGGACAGGTCAATATGGTCTGTCAAGCGAAAATACTTGTCAGCACTCTGTGTGTCGTTAATAAGGTCGTGAATGGCCTTGAAATATTCAAGGTCCGGCACGGCATAGGGGTTGGAGGCCTTACCCATGTTTACGGTTGTGCCGTCAACACCTACCCAGCCGAAAGATTGGGCCTGGGCACCCGAGGGGGTGAAGCCTTCGGCTTCCACTTCGGGCCCGGTTTGGTCAAGGCTGCCGCCTTCGACGACGACATCGCTTGTTTCGTTTTGTTGAATGTTAGGCTTTTCTGTGATGGGTTCACTTGTTGTGGGCACCTTTGTGGTGGGCTCGCTTGTAGTAGGCTCGCTTGTGGTGGGCTCACTTGTGGTAGGCGCCTTTGTGGTGGGCTCACTTGTGGTGGGCTCACTTGTAGTAGGCTCACTTGTGGCAGGCTCACCTGTAGTGGGTTCACTTGTGGCAGGCTCGCTTACAGGCTCCGTGGAAGGCTCTGTGGAGGGTTCGGTAGTCGATTCTTCCACATCTGTATAGAAGCTGCCTTGGTCTAATGATTGCGAAGTAGTGATTTCGCTATCGGCAGCTTGAGCCAACAGGGTCATAAGCCCTGTTGAAGTCAACAAGAGCGAACCTGTTAATATTAAAGTTATAAGCCTGAATCTGATTTGCCTTTTCAAGTGGTTTACCTCCGGTGGTGTGGGCTTGGCAAGCTTTTGCCTTTTGCTTGTATAATGCTTGGAAATAGGTGTGTAAGGCTTTTTACTTTACAGGGTTTGTTTGGCCCCCGCAATTAATTACGAGCCTGAATTAACCTTGGTCTTCCTGGTTTGCTTGGTCATTATTTTCTTCGTAAAGTTTAAGTGCTTCTTCTTCCGCTTGTTTTAGGCGGGCCGCTTCTAACTCTTGCTTGCGCAGCAGCTCTTCTTTTTCACGGCGGATGCGTTCTTCCAATAATTGTTCTTCTTGAAGTTGGCGGGCTGCCAATTCTTGGCGTTCTTTGGCAAAGCGTTCTTTTTCACGCGCTTTGGCAAGTTGCCTTTGCCGCCTTTCTTCTTGGCGTTGGCGTTCCCGGGCTTCTTTGGCGGCTTGCGCTTCTTTGGCCTTTTGGGCTGCTATGCGCTCACGCTCTTTTTGCCTTTCGCGGGCCAAGCGTTCCCTTTCAAGCTGCCTTTCTTTTTCACGAGTTAGGCGCTCTTTTTCACGCTGCCTTTCTCTTATAGCTTTTTGGCGTTGGCGCTCCCTTTCTCTTTCAAGGGCCAGGCGTTGGCGTTCTTTTTCTTTTTCACGGGCTATGCGCTCTTTTTCGCGCTGCTTTTCTTTTTCACGAGCCAGGCGCTGCTTTTCACGCTCTTTGGCCTTGGCGGCCTTTTCACGCTCACGCTCCCTTTCTTTTTCACGGGCTATGCGTTGGCGCTCTTTTTCTTTTTCGCGGGCTATGCGCTCTTTTTCGCGCTGTTTTTCCCTTTCACGGGCCAGGCGTTGGCGTTCGCGCTCTTTTTCCCTTGCGGCTTTTTCACGCTCACGCTGTTTTTCCCTTTCGCGGGCCTTGCGTTGGCGTTCTTTTTCTTTTTCACGAGCTATGCGCTCTTTTTCACGCTCTTTGGCTTTTTGCTTGGCTATGCGCTCGCGTTCACGCTGCTTGGCCAAACGCTCTTTTTCACGCTCTTTGGCTTTTTGCTTGGCTATGCGCTCGCGTTCACGCTGCTTGGCCAAGCGTTCCTTTTCCTGCCGGCGTTTTCTTGCTTCCAACTCACGCCTGCGCTTGGCTTCTTGGCGTTCTTTTTCAAGCAAGGCGGCCTTATGGGCCTTTTCACGGGCAAGGGCACTGTCAATAAGTGCTTCCATGGCTCGCCTGGCTTTAAGTTCTTTTTCAAGCAAGGCGGCCTTATGGGCCTTTTCACGGGCAAGGGCACTGTCAATAAGTGCTTCCATGGCTCGCCTGGCTTTAAGTTCTTTTTCACGCTGCTTTTTGCGGGCTTCCATTTGGCGGCGGCGTTCCCTTTCGCGCTTTTCGCGTTCTTTTTGCTTTTCGCGGGCGATACGGGCGCGTTCGCGCTCTTTTCTGCGCCTTTCCATTTCGCGGCGGCGCGCTTCTTCCTTACGAATCTTTTCCAAAATGGCGTCTTTGCGGGTCTTTTCACGGGCCAAGGCATTGTCAATAGCCTTGTTGATACGCTCTTCGCCCTTGATTTTCTTCTTACCGGCACGCTTGAGCTCGTCCACAAAAATCCGCCTGATTTCGACTTCTTCCATGTCATAATCCATGACCAGTTCCTCGGCCAGGCGCTTGAGCATTTTAGGCTTGAGCTTGCGGGTCCGCCTTTTTCTTTCAACAATTTCTTCGGCTTGGGGGGTATTGTTTTTAAGCAAAACATAATTGAGGCCTATCATGCGATAGAGGTCGTTTTTGTATTCTTCGCTGACCATTTCGTCGCTTTCATGGGCCACAATTTCATAGCCGACCTCATTATAGGAATTGATAAATTGCCAGAGGTTGAGGCAGGCCCTAAAATTAGGGTCTTTCATGATAACATTTGTGCGCATGATGGGCGGGCGCACAGGGGTGGAGTGCTGCAATTCCGACATGAAGGCCGAAGCGGCAAATTCACCTATAACTTGTTTTATGTAACCGATGCGATCGAAGGCGTTGAAGTTTTTGTCCGCATCGTCGCCGACAGCCAAAGAAGTGGATTGGCTGGAAATTTCAAGCTTGTATTTAATTTTTTCTTCACCGCGGCTAATGTCACTTTCCATCTTAAGCGAAGAGAGGTTTTCGTCGTCCTTAATTTTAAAGAGAACATTGTAGCGGGTGTCAATAAAATGCATTAACTGCCTTATAAGGGTGAAGATAAAACGGTTTTCATAAATTTCGTAGCTTTCTTCACGGAAAACATTGAGAATTGAGCTGGGGGTAACATTGTCGTCATCAACCCGGGCTATGAGGTTGGTGTGTTGGGCTAAATGGCGAACCGATTCGGCCGTGATTTTACGGGCACGCTCAATGGGGACAATCTCTTCTTCCTGAACGATAAATTTACGGGGGTTGCGGACAATATTATCAAGCGGGATGATACATGCTTCGATGGCATCAACCCAGGCAAGGTCAATTTTCTTTTCCAAATACCTATTGAAAAAGGAAATTTTATTAGAGCCGCGTTCAATTGAGTCAATGAGTTCTTCATAAAAATCCCCTTGACCCATGAGCCCCAATATATGCTGTTTATAATCTTCGTAGAGGTCGGAGTACTTACTCATCTGTATAGTCCCCTTTTAGTCACTTAAAATCAGATCAGCTTTTGCAGCCTTTCAAGATATTCTTTGGATTCGCCCATATTGCTTCTGCCGAAATGCCTGTTGAGGTAGGTTATAAGGCCGCCGATTTCATCACGGATGAAGGAAAGGTTGAGGGCTTCAAACTTACGCAGGATTTTGTGGCAGAGAATAAAGTCCAATCCGTCAATTTCGGTGCCGCCGCAGCCCACATAGGCCGGAATGAAGTCTTCAAGTTGCTTAACAATACGGTTACCGAAAGCCAGGCGGAAGTGCTCGATAACATAGTCGTCAAGTTCCGCCAATTTGCGGATGTTTTCTTCACTGACCTTGTGTTTGATTTTGCATTCTTCAAACATGGCTTCAAGGTGTTTGTAGTTTAAGGTTAGGTGGTCGGTCCAGGGGGCATCGAAATATTTACCTTTAGTATTAATATCAATTGGAATGGCACGGTCGTAGACCTTGTCCGTCACGGCGAAGGTGGAGTCGTCATTGTTGATGGTGCCTATATACCACATGTTTTCAGGCAGCCTTAACTTGCCGTCAAAGAGGTTTTTGGGGTCTGTGGGCCAAACCGAGGGCACCAGGGAGACAACCCATTCATCACGGCTGGGCATTTCCAAGATGGAAAGCAGTTCCGCAAAGTAATATTCAACACGAGCTATATTCATTTCGTCCATTATGGTGACGAAAACATCGTCCTTGTAGGTGGCTTCATACATTTTGCGGAGCAATTCCGTTTCGTTAAAACGCTTGGTAAATTCGTTAAAGTAGCCGAAGAGTTCCGTACGGTCACGCCAGGAAGGTTGGACGGAGCAGATGGTGGCATCGTTTTGTAAAAATTTACCGAAGGCATAGGGCAGGGATGTTTTACCCGTACCGGAAATACCTTGCAAAATAATAAGTCGGGTGGTTGAAAAGGCAGCTAAAAAGAGGCGGATTATGCGCGGTTCATAATAAAGACCCATGCGTGAACAGGCAAAGTTGCGGAACATGTCGCAAATTTCCGGCAGAGTGATGTCGTTATTATAAACGGGCGGCTCATAATCTTCGATTTCAAGGTCGACTTGGGTGAGCTTGTAAAAACGGCTGTAGTCGTCGGCTTCCATATCCACATCGTCAGACGACGCTTCGCCCTCTTCCCCTTCTTCCGGAATTTCTTCAAAGGGGCTTTCGCCGGGTTTAAGGCCCAGTTGGGAAACCTTCATGGCCAGAATTTTCTCTTTTTCCGTCGTCAGGCGGATAACATCGCGGTTGAGGGTTGCAACTTCATTGAGCAGCTCTTCTTGGTCCACAACTGTTTTCCTGAAGCGCACATATTTTCGCAGGAGCATGTAGAGAAGTGAGGCAAGGCCTACCAAGACAGTCAGCAAAACAAGTAGGGCCAGGATTGCCACTATCCATTCCACGACACCAAAGTCGCCCGACCAAGCTTTAAAAATCGCAATGTACTTGGGGATGTCAAAAATATTCTTAATGCCTATGCCAATCCCTTTAATAATCCCCCAGACGCCTTTTACAAAGAACTGGGATAGGAATTGTTCCAGAAATTTAATTATTGCTCCCATTGTCTTGCCACCTTTTCGCTGTATTTTGTAGTTTATTCAAACTTCCCGGGAATCGGATTGCACTGCACTTGGGAAGAACTTGCACATAGTTTATTTTAGTCTTCTTGGGCTTCTTCTTCATCGCTTTCGGTTTCTTCGTCTTCGTTTACTTCAGCCTCTTCGTCGTCACTTTCGGCTTCTTCTTCCTCGATTTCGACTTCTTCGTCGTCAGCTTCGGCCTTTTCGTCGTCGCTTTCGGTTTCTTCTTCCTCGGTTTCGATTTCTTCGTCGTCAGCTTCGGCTTCTTCAGCCTCTTCTTCGTCGCTTTCGACTTCTTCGTCATCAGCTTCGGTTGCTTCTTCCTCGGCTTCTATTTCTTCTTTGGCTTCGACTTCTTCCTCGGTTTCGATTTCTTCGTCGTCAGCTTCGGCCTTTTCGTCGTCGGTTTCGGTTTCTACTTCGTCGGCTTCGGGCTCTTCCTCGTCGGTTTCGGTTTCCACTTCGTCAGCTTCGGTTGCTACCCCGTCTGCTACAGCTTTTTCAGCGATTTCTTCTTCTGCCGGTGCCGCCGGGGGCTCATTCAGGTTTTTTTTTGCCTCTTCTTCGGCTTCTTCTTTAGCTTTTTGTTGGGCTATATATTCTTCAACAGCCTTTTGTTTTTCACGCTCCAACTCTTCTGCGGCAAGGGCTGCGGCTTTTTCGGCCTCTTCCTTGGCTTTTTGTTGGGCTATGTATTCTTCAATGGCTTTTTGTTTTTCGGCTTCAAGGTCTGCTGTGGCTTCTTCAAGGGCTTCTTCTTTCTTGCTTTCACCTAGGAGACCTATGAATTTGATAAGTTGGAAAACGAACATAAGTGCCAAAGGTAAAATCAAGACAAAGAAGATACCTTTTTGCGTCTTCATAAGGTCCATAAGAGTGCCAAGGTAAGGAACACGCACCCCGTTCCAAACACCGACGACATTTGAAAACGAGATTATATCAGGGTCAGGGGCGGGAGAATTGTCACCACGGGTAATGTAATAGTTGTATTCATTATGAGGTTCAACTTCGATTATTCTGTGAGTGTTATAAGCTTTCTGGTTGCCGATAAGAAAGTAATATGTTACAACTTCGCCAACCTTTAAATCGTTTAAATCTTCAGGTTTGAAGATGATAATCATATCCCCTTTTTTCATCGCCGGTTCCATGGAGTCTGATTGCACTGTGAGAGGACTATAGCCGAAGATGTTTGGAATACCATCGTCTTTCTGAGACAACAACACAAGTGTCATAACAGATAAGGATAAAACAAGAAAAAAGACTATAAAAATGTCCCCAAGTACCCTTAATACCTTTTTCAAATGAATATTCCCCCATCAAGCAGCATAAAGCCATCTATAGCCGCATCATAATTGTCCAGGATCCGTTTAAATCTTCAGAGCTAAAAGACTTAAACCGAGCCTAAAAAATCAAGTATTAAGGATTCTTTCCCGGCTTTTCCTCCCCTGTGAGCAAATTATAAATGCTCACAGGGGGGCTCGCACCGGTCTAAGCCTTAGTGCGAATCTGATTAGCTAACCGGATTCAAACTTTTGCTTTAAATTAGTGAGGAGATTGGTTTCATTCTGCTTCCGGGTAGCTTGCCCGGAAGCAGAATTTTACTGACTACTGTTTAACAATTGTTAAAACCAACGAAGAAGTTGAGGGTAAGACAACACCACGGCAGGCAGCGTCTTGGCCTTCAGCCCAGACATAGACATTAATGGGATATACAGTGCCTTCTGCCATTTCCAGCTGGATTGTGCCCGTTGCCTGTGTGGCAGTCTGGACAGAACCGAGGGCGCCTGCAGTAGCTTCCGAAGCGTCAATGATGTCATTTGTGTTTCCATCGGTTGCTATGAGTGAAGGGTCATCAATAGGATAGTAGGAACGACCTGCATTGGCGTTCAGAAGCAACCTGTTTGTGTCCTGAACAACACCGCCGTAAACAAAGGCTACAGTTGAATTAAATGTGGGGGTGATATCTACCGTTGTGGCAGTGGTGGCTTTAATGAAAACTGTGTACTTGACGAAGCCGGAATTTGCATCGCCCGTTGCCTTGAAAACCGTGTCGGTTATTGAACCGGCAATAAACTGATTCTTCGAAAGGGTGGCCGACACCGGAATGAGGGTGGTCGGCAAAAGGTTGGTTGTAACCGCTTCTAAGTCCGCCCGAGAGATTTGAGTTTTCCATGTATCTCCCACTCCGGTTGCGGAAATCAGAATCGAGCCGTCAGAGTTTGAAACAGTAGCTTCAATCTGGTCAACTCCAACAGCGTTGCCCGATGAAAACCACGCAAATGTTGCCGAAGAGAGCGAAATGGCTGATACAATCAGCATAGCCAAAGCAGACATCAGCGCGCGTTTTCTACTTGCTTTTTTCATAAGCTTTTCCTCCTGTTTTATTTTTGATTTACCAAAATCATGTGTTAAATATATCCATAAAATGTCACAAATACCGGGGTTCGCCTGCATTGCCGGAAAGATGATAAAGAACAATCTGCCTCTCCTCTAAGCAGCTCATTCTTGATTCATACTTTCTTGAAGAATTTTGAAGTTCATTGACAAGGTAATTGCTCCCCCCATAATATCGTTGACACATTCAGGATCCCAGCCTTCGAGCCACAGAACTATAGTGTACCTATCCACCTCCCCTGTTTTAAAGTCTTTATTTCTAATTTCCATAACTTTTGAACTGTCAACAAAAAACTCATCAATGGCGAAAGTAGCCCTATCCGCACGAGGGTTTTTGGGCGTTTTGCCATAGACGGTATAGACACCGTTACGGAAGACCATAACTCTAACAGCCTCGTCCACACCTTTGACCACAGAGTTGATATCGATGCTACCATAGTAACCAACATTCTCCTCGCCGGTGTTTCTGATATAAAATGTGTATGCGATGTAATCTTTTCCGTTGTGCACGCCGTCAACCTTATCCAACTCATCGTAAGATTTATATGTCGGGAAGCCTTCGGCATAATATTCCTTGTTATTCGGGTCGTTTAAAAGCCACTCTTGAGTAATATTCCACATGTTTTCCAAGTGGGTCCCTTGAAGAAATATTGATGGTTCTTCAAAATCTTTGTTTTCCGAAATAGATAAACCATACTTAAAAGCATCGGGATCAAGATTTATGGTAAAGCGCCCCGCCTTGTTGAGAACAGATGCGCCCACAAAAACAATAGACATAAGTAAAAGCAAGAGTATAATTATTAACAAAATCAGCCGCATGATTCTGCGGCGCCTGTTAACTCTTCTTGCGTTTATTCTGACTTCGCGAGCTTCGGTTCCGGCCAAGCTATAGCCCCCCTTTCTTAAATTTTATGATATTAGCTGACGCGTATGGAGCGTTCTTTCCTGGGGCCGCCGTAGGCCTTGCCGTACATTTGGTCGACCCCCATTTTTTTGAGAAGTTCCGCAAGCTCTTTGTTGTCAACACCGCCTATGCGGGTTTTGGCACCGATCTTTTTGGCAAAGTCGATTATGCCTTGGAGCATGTCTTGCGAGCGTTCATTTTCTTGGATGCCGTCTAACAAAGATTTGTTGAGGCTGATATAGTCAACATCGTATTGGCCCAGGTGTGAAAGTGAGGTGTATTCAACACCGAAATCATCAATGGAAATAAGGAAGCCGTCTTCACGCAATTGCTTTATGTTTTTGAGAATATTTTCCTTATCTTTTTCAAGGATACTTTCGTTCAAATTAAAGCAAAACTTTTCGGGGCTGACGCCCTTTTCGTTAACCATTTTTAGCATCTGGCCGGCGAAGTAGTGGCGCGACATATGTTTGACGGCAATGTCAAGTATAAGGCAGTTGATGTCGGCCGAGCGTTTTTCGCAACGCAAGATGGCGTCGCAACCTTCTTCGACAGCCCATTTGCCCAGCTCGAAAATACGGTTGGATTTTTGAGCAACGGGGATAAAAGAATGGGGTTGCAAGACGCCCATTTTGGGGTCATTAATGCGCAAGCTTGTGTAGTAGTTGATAGCCATGTTGAGGGAAACATCAAAGACGGGGGTGTAGTACATTTCGATAGCACGAAGGTTGCTCTTTCTTTTTTTGGCCGCCGGCTTTTTTGCGGCAGGTTTTTTAGCCGTGCTTTGTTGAGCTTGAGCGGCGTCGCCCGCAGGCTGCTCACCGGGGTTTGCCCCTTGGGCCTTTGTTGCGGTGGTTTTCTTGATATCTTCCATTTAGGTTTCCTCCAATATAGCTGTGTTAAAGCGGCAAAATCAGCCGCAAAATCGGGTAGATTTACAGGGCATTTCACATGCGTGAACATAGAACTTGCCATAGTACAAGGATATATTATCACCTTGTATGTGAAAAGTCAACAAAAAGACAGCAAATAGTTCTGATTTTTTTACAGCTTTTAAAAGAGATTTTTGAAAATTTTTTCAAACATTTTTTTGACTCGAAATAAAAATCTTTTTACATGAAAAGTTAAGTGCTTTTTGACTTGTTTTCATCCCTAAAAAATCAGTCTTTTTTAAAAGAAAAAACGGCTCAAAAGAGCCGTTTTCTTGCTTTGATTTTCGCCTTAATTTTAAATAAATCTTATGCCCGCGTCTTCCCTGATTGCTTGGCTTACTCGGGCTGTTTGCAAGGATGTTTTTTGGGCTTTTTTGTAGCCTTCGTCGTCAAAGTTTTTTGAAGAAATCAAGTCATAGAAAGCCCGAGCTTCATGGGCCATGATAAGGTGCTTGGGGCTGCTGCCCGCAAGGCAAGAAGTGCCGCCGCTTTGGTAATGAATTTCAAGGCCGGTCAGCTGGGAAATTGACTTGATTGTAAGGGTGGCCTTGTCCCCGATTATTTGTGAAACTCCCCTGCTTTGGCCTGTTTTTGAATAGCTTAAACTTGCCAAAAAATCACCGTAATCCAGCAGGGCCGCACCGTTGGAATCGCAGCCGTTTTCCAAGAAAACCGCAGAGGCTTTAAGTGACTTTGGCAGGCCCCAAAAATAAACCGTGGGGCAGATGCAGTAGCAGCCTAAATCCATAAGAGAACCACCGGCCATTTGGGGGTTAAATATGTTGGGATTTTCGCCCTTTAAATAGGCTTGGTAGCGAGAAGAATGTTGTGAAAAATCAAAGTGGCCGCTGCGAATTTTACCCAGCTCTTTTAAGGCATCCGCCAGGATAAAACGGTTGGGTGAATAGAGGAACATGAAGGCTTCAAGGTAGACCAATCCGCGCGCTTTTGCAAGGCTTTGAAGGTGCTCGATTTGGGCCGCATTTACCGTTGCCGGTTTTTCACAAAGCACATGAATCCCCCGCTCTAAAAAGAAGAGGCTTTGCTCATAATGCAGGGAATTTGGCGAGGCTATATATACGGCGTCAATGCCGCTGTTTGCCAAATCATCAAGGCTTGTAACGACATTTTCGCAAGCGAAAAGACGGGCAAAATCGCGGCCCTTTTCCAAGCTGCGCGAATAGACGCATTCCAACTTGAGGCCTTCAACTTCTTGCGCGCCTTTTACAAATTCTTGGCTGATCCAACCGGTGCCAATGAGGCCGTATTTAATCATCGTTAAGGTCTACCCCCATGGCCACAAATCCAAAGAAATTACTCACTTCTTTAAAGCCGTATTTCTTATAAAAACTTATAGCTTGTTTGTTGCTTTTGCCCACAATCAGGATAAGGCCCTTGACCTTTTTTTGCCGTAAGTGGTCCAGCAATCGGTCCATAAGTTTTCTGCCCCAGCCTTGGCGTTGGTAGTAGGGTCGGATGTCAATATGCAGGTGGGCCGGGTATTTTTTGGCGTAAAAAGCCAGGGGAATTATAGCCACGGCTGTGCGCAAGCCGGCATAAAACCCGCCTTGGCGGCGAGCCGCTTTAACATATTTTTTAAGGTAGACTTTTTTAAATTCTTTATAATTTTCGGCACAAATAATATAGCCCATGGCCTCATTGTTTCTGTCGGCCAGAACAAAGCAATTTTCCGGCTCTTGCTCGATGTAATAATCACAAAATGATGCAAGCAGCCAAGCACGGACTGTTTTATTGTCACGCGCGGCGGCAGGGCCCGTTATTATGCAAGTTTCGCGAACGCTTTCCTTATAACATTCTTCATAAGGCTTGAGTTCTACCATGTGAAAACGCCCCCCTTATTTTCATGCACGCCTTTTTCTGTAAAAAAGGCCGTAATTAAGGACCGGTCGGTAACATCAAAGGCCGGGTTATAAACCCCAACCCCCTGCGGTGCCATGGGCTGATTGTACCACATGTGAGTGACTTCGGACGGGTCCCTGTGTTCAATTTTAATGGCTTGGCCATTTGGTGAGTTTAGGTCCAAGGTGGACATGGGTGCCGCCACATAGAAGGGTATACCAAAGTGGCGGG
>JAAYSC010000086.1 GCA_012524025.1 Clostridiales bacterium
AATCATCTTGCATACACCTCAGTTCGTGTTTTTTCGCAAATTCATTGTACTGATTCTTTGTATGCAAGGGAAGTGGTTCGCGCCATTTCCCTTTATTTTTTGCCAATGATAATTTTACACTAAGCCGGAATTTTAAGGGACTCAAATCACTCATAGATTTGGTCAAGAATTTCTATCACTTGCTTTAGGGCATGCTCATTATTTGAAGCAACCATGTGTGTGGCCGCGGCTTTTGCGAAGTTGTCTGCATTGGCAGGGACAAAAGCCGCAGCCGCGGCTTGCAACATTTCAAGGTCATTGTATCCATCCCCAACGGCATAGGCCCGGCTGTGGGGAACAGCCAAACAATCCGCAAGCTTTAAAAGCCCGGTGCCCTTGTCCACCCCTTCTTTTAAAACTTCTATAAAAGAGCCGGTGGTGGGCAGGAAGGAGGGGTCGTCGCCCAGGGACTTTAAGTAGGCTTGGATTTTGGGGGAACTTTCACGGTCACTGCCTATCATAACCTTTTGCCAAGGGCAGTCTGCTTGAGAGGGGTCATCCACAACCGAATATTCAATGTTTTGGCTGGTGAAATGGCGGTGGCTGTCATCGGTCAAGTTGATGGCAAAGGTTTTATCAAAGGGGTACATTTCAATGGAAGCCATTGGGAAATTGTCCCGCACGCCCCGCAAGGCGGCAAAGGCCTCTTGCCCCAGGCCGTCAAAAAAGACGATTTTACCCTTGGCATAATCAAAAGCCAGGGCTCCGTTGGCCAGCAAAACGGGGGCATTTATATAGGAAGGGTCATAGAGGTGAAAACCCTGGTAGGTTCTGCCGGTGGACACGGTAAAATAACCGCCCCGGCTTATAAAATAGGCAATGGCATCACGGTTGGCCTTTGATATTTCACCGGCATCGTTTTTAAGTGTGCCGTCAAAGTCACTGGCTATGAGGACTTTGTTAAATTTGCCTTTGGGCAATCGATCACATCCTTGAGCTTGATTTTGCTCTTTGAGCTACCGTTAATATTATAGCTTGAACTTTAATTGTGTCAAAAAAGGGGATGTCGAAAAACGCCCTCAACAAAAAATAGTGCACAAAATGCGCCTTGTTTTGGCTATAAAGGCCATCTCAAAGCGCATTTTTTCATCTAAAGAGCCAGTTCAGTTGTGCAGTTTGCTAACGCAAATCCATTTTGTGACAGCCCCTTTTTCTGACATCTAAAACATCTAAATTTGCCTGTAAATATTAAATAAGAGCTTGAGAAGAAGTAGCAGACATACTTAACAGTTATAAACAATTAATAACGTTAGTCAAAGTTTATATGTCCACTGTTAAACTTGATGCTTGTAATCCCTTTGTCATTTTGAACAGATATCTCGTCTCTCAAAACTTCACCTGACTCCAGAGAATTGCGAATGTAAATAGCACCATTATCGACCACAACGCTATCTTTGTCGTAAGCGTTGTAGCCGATGTTTGAGGGGAATTCGACTGAACGCCCGGTGTTGTTTTTGACATAAACATAATACGTGTCCGCATAACCATCTTTTTCCTTTAGTTCAACTTTCGTTACCGTCAGTCCCTCGTAGGTATAAGGGACATTTTGAAACGTTACAGTTGATGGTGCCGGAGGTTTGGTGGTCGTTGTAACAACTTCAGTAGTCGTTTCTTCTTCTGTTGTTTCCTCTGTTGTTGACTCACTGGTAAAGACCAGGCTTTCTTCGGTTGTAGCCTGTGTCGTAACAGTGCTTTCGGTTTCTTGTGTTGGGGTTTCTTCTTGCTTGTCACATGCGAAAAGTGATAGAGGCAGTAGGGCTGCAAACAGAATCGCAAAGACTTTTTTCGTCATTGTTTTCTCTCCTCCACGGTGCTATATTTGCACAGCCTCAAGCATAAACAAACACCTAATTGAAACTGTGATGATTATATTATAGAAAAAGAAACTTAAAATATCAAGTTTATGTATTTAATCTAATATTACAAGTCAAAGCTTGTCAAAAAACAAAAAGAGCAAGTCAAACGACTTGCTCTTTTATGGTGACCCGGACGAGAATCGAACTCGTGTTACCGCCGTGAAAGGGCGGTGTCTTAACCCCTTGACCACCGGGCCTAATATGGTAGCGGCAGTTGGAGTTGAACCAACGACACTCCGGGTATGAACCGAATGCTCTAGCCACTGAGCTATGCCGCCGTATGCCACTGATTAAGCTTGTCTATTATAGACCAGGGGATTTGTTTTGTCAACAAGTATTTTAATTTTTATTTAGAAAAATAAAAACGCCCGACTATACTCGATTACACTGCTACGGTTATTATTCTTCTAAGAAGCTCTTGAGTTGGTCAAGGAGCCTAAAATCCACGATAGCTTTGAGATAGTGGCCCTCATTGCGAAAATCTTCTTCCAAAACCAAACCTTCTTTTCTGACCAAGGCGGCCTTGGCACCTTGGGAATAGGGGAAAAGAAATTCGGCTTGCCTTCGTGTCGGTGGGAGGGTGGCGGCTATGGCCTCAAGCAGGTCATCCAAGCCGCGGCCATCCAAAGCGGAAATCCGCACACTTTGCCCGATTTGGGGCAGGTTGTAAAGAGAGGGAGCCAAATCACACTTGTTTAAGACGGTTATAACCGGTGTGTCACCGCAATCCAAATCATCCAGCAAATCATTGGTGACATTGATGTGTTGGGCACATTCATCGCTTGAAGCGTCACAAACATTTAGGATAAGCGAGGCGGAAGCGGCTTCTTCAAGTGTTGATTTAAAGGCTTCCACCAGGTTATGGGGCAGGCGGCTGATGAGGCCGACGGTATCAATAAGCATGACATTGCGACCGTCGGGAAGGGTCAGGGCGCGTGAGGTTGGGTCAAGGGTGGCAAAAAGCTTGTCTTCCACCAAAACACCGGCCCGGGTCAGGGCATTCATTAGGGTGGATTTGCCGGCATTGGTGTAGCCGACGATTGCGACGGTTTCAATGCCGTCCTTGGCGCGGCGTTCCCTTGCCATGTCACGGCGTTTTTGCAGCGTGGCCAGCTCACCTTCAAGGTTTTTTATACGGCGGCGGATGTGGCGGCGGTCGGTTTCAAGTTGCTTTTCGCCGGGGCCCCTGGTGCCTATACCGCCACCCAAACGCGAAAGCTCTACCCCCTTGCCGGTTAGGCGGGGCAGGGAATATTTCAGTTGGGCCAGCTCAACTTGCAGCTTGCCTTCACCGCTGCGAGCCCTGGCGGCGAAAATATCTAAAATCAGTGTGGTTCGGTCAACGACACGAATGTCCGTCTCTTCCTCTAAATTACGGTGCTGGACGGGGCTCAATTCACAGTCAAAAATAAGGAGATTGACCTCATTTAAGTCAGCAAAATCTTTTATTTCTTCAAGTTTGCCCTTGCCGATGTAGGTGGCATTGTCGGGCTTGGAGCGGGCTTGGCTTATTTTGCCCACAACCCGAGCGCCGGCCGTATAAGCCAGCTCTTCAAGCTCGTTGAGCGAAGCCTCAATGTCATAATCACCCGTGTCAAGGGCAACCAAGAGGGCCTCTTCCGCTTTTACTTCTGTTTCAAAATATTGGGTCAACTTGCCTTCCTTTCAATATGCAAACCTTTGTAATTTAGTAGCCGTCCTGGTTTTGTGATTGCCAACGCCAAGAATCTTCGCACATTTCCTCAAGCCCTCTGACGGCCCGCCAGCCCAATTCATCATTGGCCTTGCCCGGGTCTGCAAAATTTTCGGCCACATCACCGGGGCGCCTGTCAAAGAACTTGTAAGGAATTGCTCGCCCGGAAGCTTTTTCAAAAGCCGCCACAACTTCCAAAACGCTGCTACCCTTGCCCGTGCCTAAATTGTAGATATCACAGCCGGGGCCGGCCAAAACTTTTTCAAGCGCACTGACATGCCCTGCCGCAAGGTCCACAACATGAATATAATCGCGCACGCCGGTTCCGTCGTCTGTGGGGTAGTCATTGCCGTATACCCTTAAAAAATCAAGCTTGCCGACGGCAACTTGCGCTATATAGGGCATAAGGTTGTTGGGGACACCGCTGGGCGCTTCGCCTATACGGCCGCTTTTATGGGCGCCGACGGGGTTAAAGTAACGCAGCAGGGAAATGCTCCAGTCTTCATCCGACGCGTATAAATCTTGCAAAATTTGTTCAACATACATTTTGGTTGTGCCGTAAGGGTTGGTTGCACGGCCCAGGGGCATGTTTTCTTTGAGCGGTGAGGTGTTTTCACTGCCGTAAACGGTGGCAGAGGAGCTGAAAACAATTTTTTTGCAGCCGGCAGCCTTCATGGCCTGCAGCAAGATGACTGTTCCGCCGATATTGTTTTCATAATAATCAAGCGGTTTTTCATGGCTTTCACCGACTGCTTTTAGAGCGGCAAAATGTATGACGGCTTCAATATTATTTTCGGCGAAAACCAGGTCAAGCGATTGGCGTGAGCGGATATCGGCCTCGTAAAACTTGAGGTCGCGGCCACCCAATTCCTTAACCCTTTCAAGGCTTTCGCGGTTGCTGTTAGAGAGATTATCAAGTATAATAATTTCGTGTTTGGTTTTCATTAGTTCGACTGCGGTGTGTGAGCCTATGTAGCCGGCACCGCCGGTGATTAAAATAGCCATAATTTCCCGTCTTTCTGAATTTAAATTTCCCGCCCGGAAAGGGGCAAAGGACCATACAGATATTATAAAGCAAAGACAGAAAAAATCAAATAAAATCAAGGCAAGGAGCAATCTTAAATGGTAAGTTTTAAAGATGTGGTTAAGGACGAAGAAATTCTTGAATATATTAAACAAAGCGATGAAGTTTTGGCAGCCCTGGGCTTTACCGAACACGGTATAGCCCACTGCAGGCTTGTGGCGGAATTGGCAGGGCAAATTTTGCGGGACATGGGCTATGACGAGCGTGAGTGTGAGTTGGCACAAATAGCCGGTTTAATGCACGATATAGGCAACATGGTCAACAGGAAAGACCATGCCCACCACGGTGCCCTTCTTGCCCGTGATATTTTAATCAGGATGAACTTCCCGCCCCGGGAAGTGGCCAAGATTGTATCGGCCATAGGCCACCATGACGAAGAAACGGCGGCTGTTGTTCACCCGGTGGCGGCGGCCCTGATTTTGGCGGACAAGAGCGATGTCCGCCGTAGCCGTGTGCGCGACCGCAGCGGTGAAAACCTTTATACGGACATACACGACAGGGTAAATTATGCCGTCAGGAAATCCGGTTTGCGGGTAATAGCGGAAGAAAGGTTAATCCGCTTAAGCATTGAAATTGACACCAAGGTTTGCCCCATGTTGGAATATTTTGAAATTTTCTTGGAGCGAATGATCTTAAGTAAAAAAGTTGCTCTCTACCTTGACCACAGCTTTGAACTTTTAATTAATAACACGAGGTTGCTTTAATGGAATTGACAAATGTAGGGGTAATTAAAAGCATACTTGGCCGGCATGGGTTTTCTTTTACTAAAAGCTTGGGGCAAAACTTTTTAACAAACCCGTCCGTAGCACCAAAAATGGCCAAGGAAGGCGGAGCCGGGCCGGGCATGGCAGTGCTTGAAATCGGCCCCGGCCTGGGCGTTTTGACCAAAGAACTTGCCAAGGCAGCCGACCAAGTGTTGGCGGTTGAGCTTGATAAAAAGCTTGAACCGGTTTTAAAAGAAACACTGGGTGACTTTGACAATGTTGAAGTTGTATATGGCGATATTTTGAAGTTGGATTTGGAAAAACTTATAAATGAAAAATTTGCCAATAAAGATTTTGTTGTCTGCGCCAACCTGCCCTATTACATAACCTCGCCCATTATTATGCTTTTGCTCGAAAGCAGCCTGCCCTTCAAGTCTTTGACGCTGATGGTGCAAAGGGAGGCGGCCGACCGCATTTGTGCCCCGGTGGGCAGCAGGCAGGCGGGCGCCCTGACGGTTGCCGTGGCCTATTATGCCAAGGCGGTCAAACTCTTTAATGTTTCGCGCGGGTCTTTCTTGCCCCAACCCAAGGTTGACAGCTGTGTTATCCGTTTGGATTTACTTGAAAAACCGGCGATTGAAGTTGAGGATGAAGCGGGATTTTTCCGCATGGTCAGGGCTGCCTTCGGCCAAAGGCGAAAGACGGCACTCAACGCCATAAGCGCGGGGCTTGACTTGCCAAAAGAGCAGGTTGCAGAAGCTTTGAAAAGAGCGGAGCTTGCCCCAAATATCAGGGCGGAAAAGCTTGATATGGAGCAATTGGGCCGTTTGTTCAAGAATTTACAAATATAGCGTCATAACCCCGGATGAGTTTCACTGTTACGATTTTGAAATCTTGACAAAATGAATTATTTTGTTATAATTTTGCTTACAGGTGCGGATGTAGCTCATCCGGTAGAGCGCCACCTTGCCAAGGTGGAGGTAGCGAGTTCGAGCCTCGTCATCCGCTCCAACAAGCGATAAAGTGAGGGGACAGTTCTTAAGCTTAAGAACCGTCCCTGTTTTTAAAAATAGGAGGAAGAAATGATTGCCCGTCGCCGTATAATGTTTGACAATATAAATAATTTCAGGGACCTTGGGGGTTACCCGATCAAGGGCGGTGGTTTTACAAAATTCGGCCGCCTTTACCGTTGCGGTATTCCGCGCGACCCTTCCGAGTGTGATATGAAAACAATTGCCCAGCTGGGGGTTAAGGAAGTTATCGACCTGCGTGGTGACGGTGAAGCTCAAATGACGCCCTCGGTTTTCCGAGACCCGGCCCATGGCATAGATTACGCCCAACTGTCACTGCTTGAAATAAACCCCGCTTCCACAAACAGCGACAAGAGCCTAGCCGATGTATATTTGGAAAGCGTTGAAGAATATAAAGAAAATTATGCTAAAGTTTTCAGGTTTTTGGCCGATAGCGAGGGCCCCACGGTTTTTCATTGCTTTTTAGGAAAGGACCGCACGGGCATTGTGGCATCTATACTCCTTTACTTGGCCGAGGTGCCTATGGAAGACATTATTGCGGACTATCAAGTATCCGGCACTTATCTGGAAGCCTTCTACCAAAGAGAAAATGCCAATAACAGCGATTTGATCTGGGAAGGCGATGATGACCATCTTTATTCCAGGCCGGAAAATCTTCTCAAACTTTATGAACATTTTGAAGAAAAGTACTCCGGGCCCATAGGCTACCTTAAAAGCATTGGCTTGGCAGAAGGTGAAATTGAGAAACTTTCAAAAATTCTTCTATAAAAAGAGCCCTTCTTCGCCTTGATTTTTAAAGATTCTTGTGGTAGAATACTGCGGCAATCAAATAAGCGCTTGTAGCTCAGTTGGATAGAGTGCCTGGCTACGAACCAGTAGGTCGGGGGTTCGAATCCCTCCAAGCGCGCCAGCAAAAAACCACCCTTTGGGGCGTTCACACAGGGATTTATGAAAAGATTGTGTGACAGCTTCAAGCGGGGTAAAAAAGACCACACTTAAGGTATAACTGTCTTAAGTGTGGTCTACTTTTATTTATGCCACCCAGTTATATCCTGTCATGGCTTGGTCAACGATATGGTTAAACACGATACTGCTCTTATGTAGGAAC
>JAAYSC010000087.1 GCA_012524025.1 Clostridiales bacterium
AGTTCGTGTTTTTTCGCAAATTCATTGTACTGATTCTTTGTATGCAAGGGAAGTGGTTCGCGCCATTTCCCTTTATTTTTTGCCAATGATAATTTTACACTAAGTTCTCTTGTATCAAACGAAATCCGTGCTCTTTTTTACACAGCGGGGCTCTGTTAGCCGCATTTTCCGAAAAGTAAAATTTTTCGCTTTTGTTTGACAGTCCGATAAGCGTGTGATAGTATTTTTTTGACAGCTGTATTGCTTGAATAATTTACCCATATCCATGCACGAAAGGAAGGTTAAGATGAAAAAGTCTTACAAGAAAATTTTAGCACTTACCCTGGTCATGCTTCTTGCCCTGGCACCCATGGTTTTTGCCGTAGAATCCCTCACCCCGGCCGAGGCTGCTCATTTGAGCTTTGGTAACGACAAAAACTTTACCATTTTACAAGTCAGTGACATTCAGGACGGACCGGGGCTCAGAAGCTCAACCGCAAAATTTTTAAAAAAATCGCTTGAAGATGTCAAGCCCGACCTTGTTGTACTCACGGGTGACAACATTTCCGGCGGAAATTGCCTGACAATGGAAGCAACCGCAAAGGCCATTGACAAATTCATGAGCATATATGAAGCTTACGGTGTTCCCGTGGTCTCTGCCTTTGGCAACCATGACTCTGAAGGCGTTGCCACGCGGGAAGAGCAAATGGCCATGTATGAAAGCTATTCATGCTTCATAGGCTTTGATGAAGGCCCTGCCCTTTCGGGTACCGGTACCTACAATGTTCCGATTTTTTCCTCAACCGACTCGGAGAAGGTTGCCTACAATCTTTGGGTTATTGATTCGGGTGACTATGATGAAATAAACGGCGGTTATGCCCATGTCCAACCGGACCAAATCGACTGGTATGTCAACAAGAGCAATCAACTCAAGGCCGCCAACGGCGGAACTGTTGTCAATTCCATGCTCTTCCAACACATTATAGTGCCGGAAATTTATGATGCCCTAATTGAAGTTAAGCCCTTTACAAACGGTTCCGTTCCCAAAAACGGCAAACACTATATTTTGGACCCCGAGGTTACTCGCAAGGGTGTTATGGGTGAAGGCCCCTGCCCGCCCACGGTAAACGGCCGCCAGTTTGATGCCATTGTAAACCAAGGTGATGTTGTAGCCATGTTCTTTGGCCATGACCACACAAACAGCTTTGAAGTAAGCCACATGGGCCTTGACCTGGTCTGCACACCGACAGCCGGCCTGGGCTCTTATGGGGATAGGGAAACTCGCGGTGCCCGTGTAATTACAATCAATGAAGACCGCACCCATACTTATGACACTTACCTTGTAAGGTATGATGACTATCTTGACTTTGATTCCCTCATAAATTTTGACTACAAATTCCTTTCCACTTTCTGGGACATAGTTGCCCCTGTTATGCAATTTGTCATGTTGATAGAAAGTATCTTTTCTGTTTTCTAAATATTAGATTATTAAAAAAAGTCGGATGGAGGAAAAACCTTCATCCGACTTTTTTGATTTGTTCAAACTATTTTATTGATCTTCCGGCATAAGCTTGGCCTTCTTCAGGGCTATAAAGAGAGGAGGAATAATCAGCAGGTGCAAGACGATACCGGGCCAGGCCGTAATGAAGGCACCCTTTAAGAAAAGGTCAAAAGAAAACTCAAGCTTGTTCAAAACTGCCAAACCGTAACGGGCCAGGCCCCAAACCAAGCGCCCACCCAGCATGGACAAGATGAGTGTTACATACACATAGGGGATTTTTTTGGGTAAGACCTTGTAAATCAGGCCCGACAAAAGACCGTAAGCAGCCAATTCAAAGGCCATGGCTGCAGCCATGGGATAGGGCGGTGCATGAAAAAGAAGGTTTCGCAGCAAGGGGGCGACAAAACCCACAAGCATGCCCCAAGGGCCGCCGCAAACAAAGCCGCAAAGCAACACGGGTATGTGCATGGGTGATAAAACTTGACCCACCTGCGGAATCTGACCGGTCAAAAAAGGTAAAACCAGGGCCAGGGCTAAAAAAAAGGCCGCCAAAACGGTTTGCCTGACTTTTTTATTCATAGATCTTCCTCCCTTTTTACGAATCGGATGCATTTTAACACACAAGAACCGTATTTTTCAAGCTTTCCAAACACTTGCGCCTTGAAAGGAGCCAAAAAACTTCCTGACATTTTGCCTATTTTAAAGAGCATTTCTTTGCTTTTTTTGTCATCTTCTTGCTATTGAGGTACAAATAGGTTACAATCCCCTTAATATTTCATGAGTTTTCGATATTAAGAATAAGGGGGATCGGTTAAGATTGAGCAGTGAAGAAAAAGTTGTTAAGGACCTTGAAAATGAAGAAGATAAATCTTTGCAGTATGTTCATGAAAACAGGCGCTATATAGGAAGTAAGGAAACTTTTGCCTACATACTTCATGATTTTTCGCAAAGCTTCAATATCGGAAAATACGGCAACCGCTTTATTTGGGATGTTGTAAAAATTGACTTTAAAATTGCGGCCTATGTCAATATTTTTACCGGCATATGGGATGTGGTCAATGATATTTTTATAGCCACCATTGTTGACAGAACCAGAACTCGCTGGGGTAAGTTTAAACCCTATGTGCTCTTTTTGAAAATTCCCCTGGCACTTTTCGGGACCCTTTATTGGTTCATGCCTTTTTTCTTCCCGGATACGGCAGTCGATTATCTGCCCAAGCTTATCTTTTATTTTGCCTTCGGGGTTATACAAGAAACTGCCGGAACCTTTTCGGGCATAGCCCACGGGGGGCTGATGTCAACCATAACCCCCCACCCCATGGACCGAACGCGGCTTATAACCTTGGCTAACTTCTGGTCGGGCATTATCGGTGAAAAGCTGCCCGAACTTTTAATGGGTGTTTTTATTGACCTTATCAATAACAATATTGTCAGGTGGAAGTTGCGCGATCTTTTCGTCGGCATGGGTTTGTTGACAAGTGCCGTATCCACCGCCGCTTCCTTTTATTTTATCTTTCTAACCCGTGAAAGGGTCCAGCAAACCATTGAAAAACCCAGCATAAGTCAAGGGCTTCGGGCCATATTTAACAATAAACCCATTTTACTTATAACCCTGTCCGACTTCCTTGCGGGTTTCGGGGTCAGTGTGGGGCGGTCAAATTACTTTATTGATGTTTTGGGCTCTGCCACCTTGCAGACCATTGTGGGTATCCCCGGCAGTTTCGCTTCAAACACAAGTTACGCCCTCATAGCCCCCATGCGCAGGCGTTTTTCAACCAAGGCACTTTGGATCGGTGAGGATATCTATACGGATCTCTGCTGGCTCAGCGTCTTCGCCATTGGCTCTTACAAACAAAACTTCACCAAGCGCAAGGTCATGATACCTGTCTTTATGATAGAAGAATTCATAGAAATGTGGACTTACGGTCTGCGTGGGGTGATAGGGCGTGAGCTCTATAACGAAGCCATGGACTATTGTGAATGGAAAAACGGCTACAGGTCCGAAGCCACAATCAGCGTTGCCAAGGGCTTGGTTGGCAAGTTGCAAGGCGTGGGTATGAGCACCGTGCAAAACCTTTTCATGGCCAGGATAGGCTATATACAGGGCAAAACCGTGGGCACCCAGTCTTTGAGAACAAAATGGTGGATTTTTGCCCTGGGCACGGGTGTGCCCATCATAACCAGTTCCTTGGGTGTTATTCCGAAAATCCTTTATCCTCTGACGGGTAAGAGACGCGACGCCATGTATGCCGATTTGCTTGAAAGGCGCAAACAGATGGCCGAAAGGGTTGCCGCAGCCGGGACCGATCAAAAAAAGCTGGCTGAAATCGCCCAAGCGGAAATTCGCGGCGACTATGTACAAAACCGTGAAATTGATTAGGCAGTAAAATTTTCTAAAGAAAACAGGCTAAGTCTTTTGCCCTTTGGCTGCAGACTTAGCCTGTTTTAAATTTTAAATGCTACTTGCTCTTTCTTCGCTTTTTATCAGATTCGAAATGCATAAAGTTTGCAAATATAAGGCCTATTACCATACAGAAGAAGGGGAAAACAACAAGCAAAAACCTTGCCGCTCCGCCGGGGTTGTCACCGGGAAGATCCCCACTTTCAAAGCCGTAAATTTTGTTTACCAATAAAAAAGCAAGGCTTGTAAAAAGCCCGTTAAGGCGGTTCATGAAGCCCATGGCGCTGGCATAAATGCCTTCACGCTTGATTCCGTGTTTGGCCGTATCTTCATCCATAATACGGGCCCCTACCATATCCATTGTAACTAAAACACCGGCTATACCGAAGCCCACAATCGAGCTTGCCATAATGGCCGTACTTAAAGTTTTGACAAAATACATGGGGATAAATGACAGGGTAATCACAAAAATGGCCGAACGCCAAGCGGGCATGAGTGTAATTTTTTTAACAATTGTGGCCCAGATGATAATGCTGATCACGGCAATCCCCATAACACTGCCAAGCATTATTGTTGTTTTGCCTTCGTCCAAACCCAGGGTATATTTTACAAAAAACGGCACACCTTGCATTACAAGGGCAGCCCCCGCACTGTAAAAAGCATTGGCAAAACCAAAAATCCAGAAATGCTGGTTTGTAAAAAGAGCTTTTAGGCTGCTGAAAAGTTGCGGTTTTTCCATTTCAATCGATTGGGGGTTTTCATGACAACCAAGTGTGCAATAGAGTATGACAACCAAGGCCAGGGCACCGTAGACGATGGATGTTGTGGAATAACCCAACTTTTTTGTAACCATGGGGGTTAGGGCTATGCTTATAACCATGGCTACCAACTGAAAGGCCTGGCGCATGGAATTGCTTTTTGCCCGCCCGGCTTCGTCGGGGAAAAGTTCGGGGAAAAGAGCCCCGTAGTTGGCGTTTATCAAAGAGTCCAGCGTACCGGTAAGTATGTACATCAAAAGCATGTAAACGAAAAGCCCGTCGCCTGTCAGGGATGTGGGCGGTGTGTAGAACATGATAAATGAAAGCACCAAAAGCGGTGTGCCTATAACAAGCCAGGGCCGCCGCCTGCCCCACTTGGTCCGCGTTCGGTCAGAAAAGAAACCATAAACCGGGTTATCCAGGGCATCAATGAAAGTGTAGATGAAAAGTACCAAAGCATATCTGTCCGTACTGACACCCAATGTGTCAACATAAAAAATTGCCGCAAAGGTTTTAAACATGTTAATGGGTATGGATGTGCCAAACATACCTATGGCGTAGCGAAACGGGCTGGTGGTTTTTTGTTTTACGCCTTCTAACTTTTTCACTTTACTCCCCCTATAATTTTTTATTGTTTATATTTTTGCGACTTACTCTCATATACATATATTAATCCAATCAAAGTTTATTGTAAAGAATTATTGTTTGGCAAGGTTTAAAGCTTGCAAGAGCATTCGGGGCATTGTATAATTTCACTGCGCAAAATTTCGGAACATTTTTATTGGCAAAGGAGCAAATTATGGCCACTTCCACAAAACACTATATTTGTCACAGCTACATCCCCGGCAGTAATCTAAAACCGGAGCAAGTGGCAAAAATTGATTTTAATAAAATCACCCACACCAATATAGCCTTTTCACTTTTAGAAAAGAATGATGAGGGCTTTTATGTCCCCACCCTGACCGACAGCGTTCGGGCAGGCATAGCCTTGGTCTTGGAAGAAATTAAGAGGCAAGGGGCCGACAGTAAGGTCCTTATTTCCATAGGTGGTTGGGCAGCAAGCTTTTTCTGCGAAGCCGCTTCAAACGCTCAAAGCCGAAAGGCTTTTGCCGACCAATGCCTGGTGCTTTTGGAAGAAACGGGCATACAAGGCATTGATATTGACTGGGAATACCCCGGCATTGACGGCGGCGGGGTAATTTCTGCCTGCCCCAACTGCAAAACTGATTTTATAGCCCTTTGCAAGGCTGTCAGAAAGGCTATAGGCAGGGATTATTTGTTAACCATAGCCGTTGGCTCGCACCTGTCGCGCGACCTTGATTATTCACAACTCAATGACGATTTTGACTATATAAATGTCATGACCTATGACATGGCAAAAATAAATCATTCAAGCTTCTTCCGTTCGACTTTTTCCATGCGTTTCTGGGCCCGTTCCGGTTTTGATAAGAGCAAGCTGGTCCTGGGTGTCCCCTTCTATGCCAGAAGCCGAAAGGAAGAGCATTCCGGCAAGGGCTATGACCAACTCATGGCCTTGGTCAAGGCAGGTAAGGCCCGGTTGAAAAAGTCTAAAAATCAAGACCTTGTCATTTTGGAAGACGGGGAAAAATTGGGCATTGACACACCCGAATCCATTTCTCGCAAGGGTCAATGGGTTAAAAAACATGGTTTTGGAGGCCTCTTCAATTGGCAAGAACTTACCGATGTGGACGGCGAGCTCAGGGCTGCCATGTACAAAAGCCTTTATGAATAGGTAAAACAAAAAATTAAAAGCCGCTCTTTTTGTTAGAGCGGCTTTTTTCTTTTGTATAACTTTTATTGTTAGGTTTTATTTGCATCGGATGAGGTGTCCTCAGCTTGCACCCCATGTGCCGCATTGATTTGGCGGGCATAGAGGGTTCTTCTTTCGGCCAGGTCTTCATACATTTTTTCACGCCTCTTGCCCGTTAAGGGGTAGAGGAATTTAGGTAAGACTGCCAATGAACCCGTAATAACCGGCACGCCCGTGCTCAAGGCAAACATCCAAAATTTGGTGCGTTCGGTTTGTGTGCCTATGGTAAGCCCCTGGGTATAGCCGATTTGCCTTAAAATCAAATTTCGCACGGAGTCCATAAAGATTCTTTGCAGTTTTAGTATGAGCCCCCTGGCAACCCCGGTTGTAGCCTCCATTCGGTAGCCGTTTTTCCATTCGCAGTAGTCCATGGCTTCGTTGAAAAGTTCCGCACCGACCACCTTGCGCAAGCCAAACATCCACTTGTCAAACCAAGCCTGTGTGCCTATAACTATGCTCATCAGGAGGCGCTTTTTATAGTTTTGTTTATAAAGCCCTATGACAAAAACAAAAATCCACCAAAACCGAGTATAAAGGTCTTCCGTCACCCAGAGGGCCTTGGTGGAAAATCGTGCACGCAGGGGTTTAACAAAGGCATAACTTATGCTGCCGTTCATGCTGGAAGGGATATTGACTACCGTCAAAAGCGAGGCCGAGCCCAAAACATCTATGAAATAATCCTGGATGCCTGAACCCACGGAAAAGCCCCCGAAAAAGTCCGACAAGGTGATGAGCAAAATAGGGTAGTTGTTGAAGACTGCCTTCAAACCCTCTAAAACGCTGGGCCTTTCAACCTTCTGCATGACCCGCTCACGGGAAACCACAAAAAAGTAAAGAGTGAAGGCAGACGAGACAAGCCCCGTCCCCACACCCATTATCAAAAAGACATTGCGAAGCTTAGTGTAAAATTATCATTGGCAAAAAATAAAGGGAAATGGCGCGAACCACTTCCCTTGCATACAAAGAATCAGTACAATGAAT
>JAAYSC010000088.1 GCA_012524025.1 Clostridiales bacterium
AAGGTAGAGATTTTTCAGCACCTTTTTCTTGCCGTGTGTTTTAAAACAAACTCGAAAAATACTACCTGACCTTGACAAGGGAATCAAAAGCATAATTGTTGTGCGGTTAAGGCTGACCGCGGTCAGACGTAACCCTTAATTGCAAAGCTTTTACTGATTTTTTAGCGCATGGAATATTTTGCCAATGTTTACTTGACACTTACAAGGGAAACTGTAGCATTGACTTTTAGGTATTTTGGTGTATAATATTAGCGTGTCCAAAGCAATATTAACCATATGAAAGGTGGTGCCCTATGTCCGCTATACTTGAGCTTGTTGAGCAGATTTACAACATGATTTCCTCAGGCGCCGGCGTTTTCGAAATTATTCAAAAGTTCTTTGAGTTTTTTGGAATCTAATTATCTTGACATTATATTGTCACAAAGCCCCTTATCATTACGATTGGGGGCTTTGATTTTTCCAAACAGCTTTTAAATTTCACCCACAAGAAGAAATTATTGTATGTGTTTTTTATTGTATTCCTAAGGCATTGGTGCTATACTTAAATTCGCACACAGACAGGTGCCTGTTGTGTGTGAATTTTAATTAGAGAGTCGGTGAATGAGTGGATAAACAAAAACTGGCAAAAAATGTAATTGCAAAACATGGTGGAATAGCAAAATCTTCTGATTTTGTTGCCGCCGGAATTTATGCGTCCGATGTTGTGAAACTTTGCAATTCAGGGTACCTTGAGCGTATTCGTCACGGATATTATCGCCTGTCATCAACGGAGGAAATATCGGAAGAACAACTGCTCGCAACACTCATTCCCGAAGGAATTGTATGTGTAGAGTCAGCTCTGTTCCATTATGGATATAGTGATTTCGCACCACGGAAATGGTCGATTGCAGTCCCGCGTTCTGTATCAAGGGCGAAGCTCGCAGTGGATGATCTAACTATTCAGCCCTATTATATGAAGCAGGAAATCTATGAACTTGGCATAACTACCGGTGATTTCAATGGTGTAACACTTCCGGTCTATGACAGAGAACGCACTATTTGTGACTGCTTTAAATATCGTTCAAGACTGGACAATGAAATATTTTCAAAGGCAATTAACGCCTATGCTAACGATACAAATAAAAAGCTGATAAATCTTTCCGCCTACGCTAAAAAGCTCAGAGTATATAAGAAAGTGACGGAGCTGATGGAGGTACTTATTAATGGCTGATATGGCCGCATCTGTACTTGCAAGACTAAAAAACAAAGCAAAAGAGAGCGGCAGAAGCTATCAACTCTGCTTGCAGCTTTTCTGCCAAGAGGAGTTTCTGCGCCGTTTGGAAAAATCAAAATATTCAGAAAACCTTGTATTAAAAGGTGGCTTGTTTATTTATTCGCTTACGGACTTTGATAGCCGGTTAACGGTAGATGTAGACTTCCTTCTTCGAAAAATTCCCAATACACCGGATCAAATAAAAATTGTATTGGAAGAGATTATTACAACATCTACCGGCAATGATTTTGTCACCTATGAAATCAAAAACATTGCGCCGATTGCTGTTCAAAAGAAGTATGCGGGTATCGGTGCTTCACTTGTGGCTTATATTAAAAATACAAGGACACCGGTTAAGATCGATTTTGGTATTGGCGATGTCATTGTGCCCAAACATGAAAAACGTAAAATCCCTACACAGCTTGATGGTTTTACTTCACCAAGGGTAAATACATATTCTCTTGAAACCGCTATTGCCGAAAAGATTGATGCAATTCTCAGCCTAATGGAATTTTCAAGCCGAATGAAAGATTATTATGATATTTATTATCTTGCCAATAAGTTCGATTTCGACGGTAAGGTTTTGACAGAAGCACTCAAGAAGACTTTTGAAAACCGCAGCCACACCTTTACGGTTGAACAGTTTGAGCAAGTGATGGGTTTTATAGATGATGAAGCAATGCAGAAAAAATGGAAAGCCTTTACACACAAAATTGATATGAGAACAGATGATTTCGGGAAAGTACTTAAAACAATAAATGTTTTTCTTGCAAAACCGTTTTCGGCAGTGGTTGAAAACGAGGAATACGATAGGAAATGGTCTTCTTGCGTTTGTGAATGGAAATAATTTTAGGAGTATATAGTGGCAGGGAATATAAGTTTTTTTACTTTTACTTTATCTGCCCGTATGATAGCATATTTTTGATTGACAGGGGGTGAGCAGGTTTGAAAGCAATGTCCAACAGGCATCCGACTGTTCTTTTATTTTATTTTCTGGCAGTGCTTATGATTAGCATGTTCCTGACCAATCCCCTTATCTTGGCCGAAAGTTTTTTGGGTGCCCTCCTTTTGCTTGTCATGCTGGAAGGTTGGGGCAAGGCCTTAAAAAGCCTGCTGACAATCTTGCCTCTCTTAATCCTGATAACTCTCAGCAACCCCTTGTTTTCAAAAGAAGGCCAAACAGTCTTGTTGAGTCTTTTTGGCAAGGCTATAAGCGCAGAAGCCCTGCTTTACGGCTTGGGGATAGGGCTTATGCTGCTTGGGGTTTTGCTCTGGTCGCGCAGCTTTGCCCTTTTGATGACGGGTGACAAATTTCTTTACCTTTTTGGTAAAATAACACCCGGCATAGCCCTGGTTTTGTCCATGGCTTTGCGTTTTATTCCACTTTTAAGAAGGCGTTTTGAAAAAATAAGTTCAGCTCAGAAAACCATGGGCCTTTATGCGGGAGGGAAAGCTAAGGAGCGAATGCAAGGCTCCATGTCTGCCTTTTCCGCCCTCATGACCTGGTCGCTTGAAAATGCCGTTGAAACGGGGGATTCCATGCGGGCCCGCGGCTATGGCTTGAAGGGCAGAACTAATTTTTCTGTATTTCGCTTTAAGGCAAATGATTTTAATTTCGCATTGACCACAATCCTATTTTCCGCCCTTGTTTTTTACGCTATATTTTCGGGAAGGCTCAAGTTTGATTATTATGCTCAAGATATAAATTTTGCCCCTGATGCGCTCAGTATCTTAACCTATTTTTCTTTCGGGCTTCTGTGCCTTCTGCCCTTTCTTTATGAACTCAAGGAGAGCTTAAAATGGAAATATTTCGTGTCGAAAATTTAATCTTCAAATATCCGCAAGCTAAGAGGCAGGCCCTGGATGGGCTTAGCTTCTCGGTTCAAAGCGGTGAATTTGTCACCCTCTGCGGTCAATCCGGTTGCGGTAAAACCACCCTGCTCAGATTGCTCAAACCCGAGCTCGCCCCCCACGGTGAAAAGGAAGGGAAGATTTTTTATCAAGGTCAGGCACTTGAAGTTTTTGACAGGGCAGACACGGCGGCTGAAATCGGCTTTGTGCTCCAACAGCCGGAAAGTCAAATCGTTACCGACAAGGTCTGGCATGAGCTGGCCTTTGGGCTTGAAAACCTGGGTGTCCCAAGCGAGGTTATTAGGCGACGGGTGGGTGAAATGGCCGGATTTTTCGGTATAGAAGAATGGTTTAACAAGGATGTTGAAGAACTTTCGGGCGGGCAAAAACAGCTGCTGAACTTGGCCTCTGTTATGGTTATGCAGCCCAAGGTTTTAATCTTGGATGAGCCTACCTCCCAACTTGACCCAATTGCCGCAGCTGACTTTATCTACACACTGCAAAGGCTAAACCGAGAACTGGGCCTGACCGTAATTTTGTCGGAACACCGTTTGGAAGATGTTTTCCCCGTGGCAGACAGAGTCATGGTCATGGATGAGGGCAAGATAGCGGCCTTTGACAATCCACGAAAAATTGCGGGAGCCTTAAAAAAGGTCGATAGGGACCACCCCATGCTCAAGGCCCTGCCTTGTGCGGTCAGAGTTTTTGAAGCCCTTAAGCCAAAAGGCGACAGTCCCTTGACCGTTAAAGAGGGGCGTCTCTTCCTGGAAGAAAATTATAAAAGTGACACAAAAGAGCTGCCGGCGGAAAAACCGGAGGGCTCGAATGAATATGCGGCCAAACTCAAGGATGTTTGGTTTAGGTATGAAAAAGACACTCCCGATGTCTTGCGAGGGCTAAACCTTTCGGTCAAGACCGGTGAGCACTACTGTATTCTTGGCGGTAACGGCACCGGTAAAACCACAAGCTTAAATGTCCTGTCCGGCCTTAACAAGGCTTACGCCGGCAAGATTAATGTTTTGGGTAAAAAAATAAAAGATTACAAGGGTAATGAACTCTACAGGGGCACCCTGGCCATGTTGCCGCAAAACCCGCAGAGTGTCTTTTTTAAAAACACAGTCTTAGAAGACTTGGAAGAGATCTGTTCAGCCCTGGGCTATGATGATAAAAAAACAAAGGCAGAAATATCTGCCATCAGTCAAAGGCTATCTATTGACCGGCTGCTAAATTCCCATCCCTTTGACCTTTCCGGCGGCGAGCAGCAAAAATGTGCACTGGCAAAAATGCTGCTTTTAAAACCCCGCCTGCTCTTACTGGATGAGCCCACCAAGGGGATTGACGCCTTTGCCAAACTAAACCTGCTTGAATTGTTAAAAGAGCTCAAGAGTGACGGCATCACCATCCTTACCGTCACCCATGATATTGAGTTTGCCGCCCTGTCGGCCGACCGCTGTGCCCTCTTTTTTGATGGGGAAATTATTTCCCAAGACCTACCGCATGAGTTTTTCTCGCAAAACAGTTTTTACACAACGGCCGCCAACAGAATCGCCCGTTCGCTCTACCCCAAGGCCATCACTTGTGAAGATGTTATCGAACTTTGCCTGATTAACGGAGAAAAAGATGCTTAAAAAAGTTTTAATATATATAATAGTCCTGCTCTTGGCGCCCGCGCTTTTTATACTTGGGATTGTGGCTTTTGACGGGGAAAAGTATGCCTTCATCTCTTTGGCCATGGCTTTGATTGCCTGCCTGCCCTTCTTCCTAAGCTTTGAAAAGCAGGCAGACAATGCCAAGAAAATGATAATAATAGCCCTTATGACAGCCCTTTCGGTTGTGGGGCGCTTTGTCTTTGCCCCCATCCCCTTTTTCAAGCCCGTAACGGCTCTGATTGTTATCAGCGCAATCTATTTAGGGGCGGAAGCCGGCTTTTTGATTGGGGCCTTAACTGCCGTAATATCAAATTTTTATTTTGGCCAAGGGCCATGGACACCCCTGCAAATGTTGGTCTGGGGGCTATTAGGCTTTGTGGCCGGGCTGTTGGCCAAACCCCTTCTTAAAAGCAGACTACTCCTCTGGCTGTACGGCGTTTTGGCCGGTATTGCCTTTTCCATGCTTATGGATGTTTGGACTGTCCTCTGGTGGGACGAGGGCTTCAACCTGGCCCGTTATGCTGCAGTTTTGACGGCGGCAGCACCGGTTACCTTGGTCTATGCTCTTTCAAATGTGATTTTCTTAGCCCTGCTTACAAAGCCTATCGGCGATAAACTTGCCAGGGTAAAGGAAAAACACGGGATATGATTAAAAAGACAGAATTGTAAAGGGGGGATCTCGCCTTGGTAAGTAAAACAAAGTTTTTCTTAGAAGATGAAACAATCAAAAAGCTTTTTCTCAAGGCCGGTATCGGGCCGGTAAAATCTATTGCACCGCTTGGTGCGGGTGAATATAATGCGGTTTATGAAGTGATGGCGGACAAGGCCTATGTTCTGAAAGTTGCCCCTGCAGACACAACACCGGTCTTAACCTATGAAAACAATATGATTGAGTCCGAAGTATATTGGTACTCGGTTTTGCGTGATAAGACTGATATTTTAGTGCCGGAAGTTTTCTACAGTGACTTCAGCCGCCAACTTATTCCTGCGGGCTGGTTTATCATGGAAAAGATGCCCGGCCTCCAGCGTGACAAAATCCCAATGAGCCCTGAAGAAAAAGAAAACAAAGAATATGAAAAGGCAAAGATGGTGGCTCAGATTCATAAAATCCATAATGACAAGTTTGGCTACATACAAAACGAGCTTCATGACAATTGGTACCTTGCCCTGCGCTCTATGGTTGAAAACCTTGTTGCCGATTGTGCTGCAAAAGGTAAAAAGACAAAGCGTGGCGAAAAACTCCTGGGCTATATTGACAGCTACAAGGAAATTTTTCAAAAAGCAGAATGCTGTATGGTAAATTTTGATATATGGGATAAAAATATGATCTGCGAGCGGGAGAAGGGGCAGATTAAATGTGCCTGGATTGATCCTGAGCGCGGCTTTTGGGGTGACAGGATCCTGGACTTTATTTGTCTTGACATTTTTGCGCAGCTTGAGGACAAAAAAAGGGCGCTTGAAGGTTACAATGCCTTGGCAGAGCTACCGATTGAACCGGGCAAAGAAGAACGCATACGCTATGCGGTAGCCCAGGCGCTTATGGCTTTGCTTATGGAAACCGAGAAATACTACAGGTATTCACCCTTTTATGTAGGCTGGTGGCGTAATATTTTGGTTTCGTCGGTTCTTTTCAGGCGTGCTTTTAAGGTATTTAAAAATGGAGGATAAAAGCAACTCAAACTCAAAAACACAAAGGATGGCACTTGATAAAATCCCTTCCCTTGTAATGCGTTTTTCTTTGACCACCTTTGCTGCACTTTTCTTCAACGCTCTCTACAATCTTGTTGACTCCTTGTTTGTCAGCCGCGGGGTGGGTGACAATGCCATGGGCGGGGTCTCTATTGTTTTTGCATTTATGATAATACAGGCCGCTATTGCTCAGACTGTGGGCGGCGGTGCTGCCGTCCTGGTGTCCAGGTTTTTGGGCCAAAAAGAAGAAAACAAGGCAGGGCAAGTGACCCTAAATGCGATGGCCGTTTTTTATATATCGGCCTTGTTGGTTAGTTTGCTTGGTTTTATATTTATGAAGCCGATTTTGTCGTTTTTAGGTGCGACCGAAGAAGTATTCCCATATGCAAGGCAATATTTTCTTATAATACTTGCGGGTAATGTTTTTTCCACAGGTTTTTCTTCCATTATCCGAGCCGAAGGCCAAATGACCTACGCACTTTTAATTTGGCTGCTCCCAACAGCAGTCAACATCGTTTTTGACGCTGTTTTTATTTTTGGCTTTAAGTGGGGTGTTGCCGGTGCAGCACTTGCAACCGTTTTGTGTCAGTTTGTCAGCTTTTTAATGAGTGTGCTTTTCTTTTTAAAGTTTTCCCGGCAAGAATTTAAAAGGGCAAGATTGAGCCTTAAGACTGTAAAAGAAATTTTCTCCCTGGGCTTGCCGACGCTTGTGCAGATGAGCAGCCTTTCTGTTTTAATCATGTTTCTCAATAAAACAATCAGCTCTGTGGGCGGTACGCCGGCTATCAACACTTTTGCCTATGTCAGTAAAATTATTATATTTGCAACGGTGCCCTTTAATGCTGTTTCGCAGGCCATGTCGCCCGTAATAGCTTTTAATTATGGTGCAAAAAACTTTGAACGGGTAAAAAAAACACTCAACTTTTCTATTATAATCTGCCTTATCTATGCTTTGGCGGCAATGGTGATTTCACAATTTATTTCCCCTTATTTCATCCAAGTGTTCACCAAAAACAGCCAACTGATTTTATCGGGTGCCCAAGCAATAAGAATAACAGCTTTGGCTTTGCCTTTTGCTCCGATTTCAATAATCTTCGGAACATATTTTCAAGCAAGGGGAAGAAAGATTCAGGCTTTCATGTTGAATTTTTCAATTCTTGCCTTTATGTTGCCTATAACTTTGGTTTTTACAAAGCTTTGGTCGGTTGAGGGTGTATGGTGGTCTTTTTTACCGGCCTGCTTGCTGGCGGCGCTCTTGTCTCTTGCGGTTAAAAAGGCGACGGATAGAAGAGAGCTTATCCTTTAAAAGATAAATACGAAACTTTCTTGTGTAAACTCAAACAGAGTGGTTTAGGGAAAAAACAATCTTAAAATATTTAAGGAGTCCAAGCCGATGGAAAACTATGGTGAAATTATAATTTATCAAACTGACGATGGATTGACCAAAATAGATGTCAGTATGCAGGATGAAACGGTCTGGCTATCTCTTGATCAGATGGCAGAGTTGTTCGAGCGTGACAAGTCTACAATCTCGAGGCACATTAAAAACATCTTTGAAGAAGGTGAATTAAGCAGAAATTCAGTTGTTGCAAATTTTGCAACAACTGCTTCGGATGGGAAAATTTATCAAGTAGATTATTATAACCTTGATGTCGTCATTTCAGTCGGCTACCGTGTTAAATCACAAAGGGGTGTTCAGTTTCGTATATGGGCCGCAAACATCTTGAAAGAGTACATCAAAAAAGGTTTTGCCATGGACGATGAACGCCTGAAAAACTTAGGTGGTGGCAACTACTGGAAAGAACTCTTAGATCGCATACGAGACATCCGTTCTTCCGAAAAAGTTATGTATCGACAAGTTCTTGACCTTTATGCAACGAGTGCCGACTACGATCCAAAGAGCAGCGAATCGATTGCATTTTTTAAGATGGTACAAAACAAGCTACATTATGCAGCACACGGGCATACAGCAGCCGAACTTATTTATAAGAGAGCAGATGCCAACAAGCCATTTATGGGCTTAACAACCTTTAGCGGGGATTTTCCCCTTGCAAAAGATATTGTAGTTGCAAAGAATTATCTGACCGAGGATGAACTTCGTATTCTTAATGGAATAGTATCCGGGTATTTTGACTTTGCAGAGGTTCAGGCTATGCGTCGCCGTGTAATGTATATGAACGATTATGTTGAGCATCTAGACAATTTGCTCAAAGCTAGCGGTGAAAAGCTCCTTGAAGATGCCGGAAGGGTAAGCCACGCAAAGGCAATGGAAAAAGCAAAGAAAGAATATAAGAAGTATCAGGCAGAAAACTTATCTCCGGTGGAAGAGGCCTATTTGCAAACAATAAAAGAGCTTGAAAAAACCGCCAAAGAAAAGGCGGGCGATTAAAAAACGAATCTCGAAAACAGCACAAAAGAGCCTTGCCGGTTAAAACAGGCAAGGCTCTTTGAGTTTTCATAAATCCTTATTTAGTCAGTTCAAAGCGGTCAACAATTTCATAACCCTTTTCATTGTCGGCCACACGGATAGCTATACTTTCAATTTTTTCATCGGACACATAAAAAAGTGAAACCATGGGCGTGGGGCTGTCATAAACAGCATTCCAAATGGAGCGGTGGACGGACCAGTCATGGTTGCCCTTGCCGCCGGAACAGCCGCACTGGATGTAGGTTACGCCGTCGGCGGAAGAAATTTTATCTTTCACATCCAAAGTTTTGTGGTCTTTGATGGTGGCCCTGTGGTAGGTATGGTCATGGCCGGACAGCAGCATATCAATGCCCACATTGCCGGTAAACTCGCCTATTCTGTACTCATCTTCCGCAGAGTTTATAAAGCAGGTGTAGGGGCCCTCATGGGTTAAAAGTATCTTCCACTTCATCTTGGTTTTTTGGACAATCTCGCTGACCCATTGGGCTATATCTTCTTCGTCTTCATAACCGCCGCCCACAGAGACGATAAGGGTGTTATTGAGCTCGGTGTAGAAGAAAAGCCCCTGGGGAGCACCTTCCAAACCGTTGGCCGGGTTCTTGTAAATCATTCTGTAATTGGCACCCGTGCCGTCACTTAAGTCATGGTTGCCGGGTGTGGTTACACTGATATAGTTTTGAAACAGATCACGAGAATCTTCAAAAAGTTCCAGCCAATCATCATAAACCACGCCGGCCGAAACAAAGTCACCCGCATGGGCTAAAAAGTCAAGGTCCGGCTCGCACTTTAAGGCAGCTTCCAAGGCGGGGCCGCAACGGTTGTGGGTGTCAGCCAAGATGGCAAAAACAAAGTCGCCCTTGTCGGGAATAGTTTTAAAGCTTTTTACTTCGGTCCAAGTATCACCGTATTTTATTTGATAAAGATATTGAGCACCGGGTTTAAGACTTTCCAAACGCACGGCAAAACCGTTCATCTCACAAGGGTCATCCCGGTAGCTGTTAAAATGGTTTTCACGCTGGGCTTCCAGCAAGCTGTCGCTGTCATCTAAGCTTTCTTTGCCTTCTTCCTTGAGGGCATAGCGCAGGGCTCCGGTCGTAATTTCCAAACCGGTTTGCCAGCTGATGGCAGCAGTTCGGCAATCGGCGCCACAGACAAGGTTTATGTTGGCTGGGTAGTCGGTTACCCTCAAATCCCTGCAGACAAAGTGACGCTCGGTCAGGCTGAAAAGGTTATCTTTAAAGGCATAAAGGTCTAACTTATCCCCCACTTCAAGCTCCGAAGTCAAAGGAAGGGTCAGTTGACCTGCTTGGTCTGTTTGGCCGGGATAGACAAGACTGCTGTCCCTCTCGCCCATTTGGGCACCTGCCACCGGTTTGCCTTCAAGGTCTTGGACTTTAATAAGTGTTTCATAGCCCTTGCAGAAACGCTCAAGTTTAAATTCAAAACTTGGTTTTATTTCAAGGTTATAGTCTGCCGGGCAGAAAGCTTGGGATCCCTCACCAAAATCTAAGACGGCCTTTAGGCAATGGATTTTAGTTTTGGTCGCTTTTGTTAAGTCATCCACGACTTTAAAGCAGAGCCTGCCCAGCTCCAAGTCGCCTTGTGCCTTGCCTGTATCAAACTCAAGTTTTAAGGCGTTTTCGGTTTTTACTAACTTTGCAGAGACAGCGGGGGCGGATTCCGATATTTCTTGCCAGGGGTTTAGGAGCTCTGAATCAAAGCCCAATTCCAAGCTCAGCTTATGGAAGGGCTTAGCGCCAATGAGCTTATAGGAAATTTCAAGCAGACTGCCCAGCTCGGCTTCCCCCTTAAGGCTTTGCTCAAGACGGGGTGAGGGTGCCAAAAGGTCAAAAAAGAAGCTTTCCTGCCTGCTGTTGCCGGCCTTGTCAAAGGCTTTAATGTCAAACCTGTGGCTGCCGCCACAAAGGGCGAAGTCAGGCTTAAAGTTAAGATCGGCCTTATTATCCTTTATATCAAAAGAAATAGAGTTTTTATGGCGGACAGAGTCAATATAAATTTCGGTCCTCTCGGCATCTATGCCCGAAGGGTCAATTTCATTGTCTCCGTCATAAGGGTCTTCAAGCTTTATGCTTATCTCAGGATATCCGATTTGGTCGCTATCTTCCTTGCAGGTGAAATTATTTATCTCAGGCTCCAGTGCGTCAAAGTCAATTCCTCCGTAAAGGGCCATAATTTCCCCGATGAAAAGTGAACCGTGGATGGTTTGATTGCCGGTCAATAGGCGGGCGGGATAGATGATATAAAAAGGCAATTTTAAGTTGGGAGGAATGTCCATCTTAATAAACTTCCAACCCACCCAGTCTTGGTCCCCGCAGGTGACTTCAAAATCAATGCCTTCCGAGTCAATCAGCATACCGTTAAACCAAGCGTCGTTGTTATCACCATATACCCACATACCCAAATGACTGGGGTATTCACCGTCGGGTATGACTAAAATATTGGGGTCGTTTTTTACAACTTCCAAATCGGCCTTGATATGGCTGTTTTCACCGCCATAGGTATTAAAATAGGCACGACGGCTACCCCCTTCGGTGGTTTCAAAGCGAAAGTCATAATTAAACTTTAAGGCCTTCTTGCCGCTGCGGATAATATCCGGGTGACTTTGCCTGTCAACCAGTTCGACGGATGCATAGGTTTTTTCCCCCATTGAACCCCATCGCCTGCCGGCACCTTGGGCGTCCACACGGGCGTCTTCAAAGTTTTCAAGCAGAAAGGGTGGGCGGGTAATTCTTGACTTTTTCACAATAGCCTCCTTGATTTATATAATTACAGACCGCTGCTTGCGGTTATATAAAAAAGATTACAAGGGCCTAAATTCATAGCCTTGGGCTCGGGCCCAATCTATAATGTCGCCCAGGGCGGCGGTGTTGTCCGAAGAAACGGCGTGCAATAAAATTACAGCACCCGGGTGCAGGCGACCTGTTACCGTGTCAAAAGTATATTGAGCACCCTTTTGATTGTTGGTGTCCCAATCGGCATAGGCTACCGACCAAAAGACTGACTTGAAGCCCATGGACTGAACCAAGTCAAGGGCCGATTCCGAATAAGCGCCCTCGGGGAAGCGGAAATAAGGGGCGGTGTAGCCGTAATTACTGCGAAGATAATTGTCATAACGCTGAACTTCACCGGCCATTTCTGCCCTGCTTATTTTAGGGAAAACGGGGTGAGTGTCGGAATGATTGCCGACTATATGGCCCTCTTTTATCATACGGGTAGTCAGGTTTGTTTGTTGCTTAATATAAGGCAGAGTGCAGAAAAATGCAGCGGGCACTTGTTTGGCCTTTAAGGTGTCAAGAATTTTACCGGTATAACCGTTTTCATAGCCGCAATCAAAGGTTAGGTAAAGCACCTTTGCTTTTGTTTTTGTATCTATAGCCAGGGCGTTGAAGCGGTTAAAATATTTTTGGTTATTGAGTGAAAGTTCGGGCGGAGCCCCGTTTTTTCCCAAACCGAAACCGTAGCCCTTGGATGTGGTGTCAAGCCCTCTTGTGTTTTCCGGGTCATAAACTTCAAAATTTATAGGCGGCAAGGGCTCAAAGCCGGTGAAGGTTGCGCCGGTCCCCGTATTTGCCCCCGTGACAGCCTCTTTATTTTGCCAAGTGGGGTATTCTTTTGGCGGCAAGGTGGTAGTGGGGCGTGTAGTGGTTGTAACCGGAGCAGTGCCGGTTTCTTGAGTAGTAATTTGAGTCGGCTGGCTTGTTGCGGCGCTTGTATCAATCGCGGGCTCGGCGGTGGTATTAAGGCTTGACATGGATTCTTCTGTGCTTGAAGCGTCGTCCGTATCCACATTGAAAACAGAGCAAGCGGGCAAGAACGCTAAACATAAGCAGAGGGATAAAGCTAACAGAGCCTTTTTCATTAAAAACACACTCCCAATATCGTAATAAAAGTATAAAATATGTACGCATAAGTAAAAATAAGCTATAATGACACTGTGATTATAACACAGGAAAACATATTTTTAAATTTATATGCAACACTTTTGCATCTTTTAGACACTATATGTATGAGGGCAGAAAAGAGGTAGTTTTATGGATCCTAAAATTGACCTTTGCAAACGAGCTCAAAAAGGGGATAAGAAAGCCTTTGGTGATTTGTATGCCCTGTATGCCAAAGAGCTCTACCGTTACGCCTATTTTGTTTTAGGCTCACCCGAATCAGCAGCGGACGCAGTTCAAGATGCGGTGATCTCAGCCTTTGAACAGATAAAAAACTTGCGCAAGCCGGAGGCCTTCAAGGCCTGGATCTTTAAAATCTTGTCCAACACCTGCAACAAATACATAAGCGAAAAAATCAGGCAAAGGAATACCTTGGTTTATGATGACGGCTTGGGCGGTTTGGCCTTTCTTTCGGCTGTACCGGCAGAGGATATTATGGACTTGAAGCAAGCCTTCACCGTGCTGGACCCAGTCCAAAGGCAAATTGTTCTTTTGTGTGTTGTGGAAGGCTATAAGAGCCGTGAAGTGGCGCAGATGATTTCGTCCACGCCGGGGACCGTCCGGTCCAAGCTTGCAAGAGCCCTCAAAAAAATGCGGGAAGAATTAGAAAAATCTTAAAACCCTATAAAACAGTTCGGGAGGGGCGTGTAACTTATGAAAAAAAGAGATAAAGAAACAAAAAAAACAATCCGAGATAAAATGCAGTCTTTTGATGAGCAAGTAGCACTGCCGGAAGAGCTCGGCAGCCGGGCCATTGTTGAGCAATTGGACTCAAAAGATGTCAAGACCAAGAAGAAAAGCTACAAAGGCGCTGTCAGGCGCATTGCGGCAGCGGCGGCGGCCCTGGTGGTTCTTGTCGGTGCTTTTTCTTTCTACCACTTCTTTCAAGGCAGGGTGACGATAGAATTTGATCATGAGGCCGGCCTTGCAAGCGCAAGCAGCAATGAAGAAATTATAAGCATTTTCAAGCAGATGAAAACAGAAGCCAGGCTTGAAAGATACAGAAACTTTTCATTCGGTGATATCTTGGGGATGAAAAGCAAATCAGACGCCGCACTGCCTGAAAGCTTTGATGAGGTCAAAGGGGAAATGGTAGGCGATAATGCCGGCGGCAGTGAAAAAAGCGATTACGGCGAGACCAATGTGCAAGTAAAGGGCGTCGACGAACCCGATGTCCTGAAAAATGATGGGAAATATCTTTATATTGTGGCAACGACGGGTGAAAGCGTCGGTATATATGATGCCCTACCGGCCGACAAAATGAAAAAGATTACAACAATCACCAAAGAAAATTCGAGGTTTTATTCCATAAATTCGATTTTTGTCAGCGGTGAACTTTTAGTAGTCTTGGGTGAAGGTACACAGATTGTTGAAGGGGAAGAGACCGAAAATGAAATGTCCGAAAGCCGTCCTTACGGCAGTGGGATTTATAGCTATGGTCGGCGGGTAAGTTTCTGCGACATTTATGACCTTGGCGACATTTCAAAGCCAAAGCTTGTAAAGAGTCTCGAACAAGACGGAAACCTAATCACGGCCAGGCGTGTGGGTGATGAAATTTATGTTTTGTCTTCTTACAATGTAGATGTCTTCTCGGACAATCTGGAAGAGGACTGCCTCCCCCGCTTTAAACACAACGGTGAAGAAGAAGTTATTGGTGTCAAAGATATTAATATTACCGAAAAGCCCGACCCGGGCTACCTGATAGCCAGCGGCACAAGGCTTGACGACTTGACGGCAGAGCCTAACAAAAAAGCAGTCTTGGGCGGGGGGCACGAGGCCTACTGCACGGCAGACAGTTTGTTTGCTGCCCGCACGGTCTATGAAAAAGTCAAAGATTCCGAAAACGAGGGTGCCCTGCCGGATATTTGGCGAGAACCTTCAAATTATAAGACAGAAATTTACAGCTTTGATATCGGTGGCGGTAAGATTACATTTAAAAACTCGGGCCTTGTTGACGGCGAAATTCTCAACCAGTTTTCCATGGACAAGCATGAGGGCTATTTCAGGCTTGCAACAACTTCGGGCTCTTGGGAGCGTAGCAGCAACAATGTTTTCGTTTTAAACGAGAAGCTTGAGACCGTGGGTGCCGTGAAAAACATAGCCCCGGGCGAAAGGATTTTCGCTGTTCGCTTTATGGGGGACACTGCCTACATGGTAACCTTTGAACAAACCGACCCCTTCTTTGTTTTGGACCTTAAAGACCCCAAAAACCCCAAGCTTTTGGGCGAACTTAAAATACCCGGTTTTTCAAGCTACCTCCACCCGGTAGGCGACGGCTTGGTTTTGGGTATCGGCCAAAACGGTGACGACAGGGGAACGCTGCCGGGCGTTAAGCTCTCACTCTTTGATGTAAATGACCCGACAGCCCCCAAAGAAATTGACAAACTCATAATCAAAGGGCAAACGGAAACGGCGGCCATGCATAACCATAGGGCCTTCCTGACCCTGCCCGCAGACAAGGGTTTCGCAATCCCCATTGTGCGTTACGATAAGAGGGATTTTGGTTTCGATAGAGAGTCGTCCGGAGGGGACGAAAGCATTTCAAGTTCCTATTCGGGCGATGGATATTATTTTTCTTCTTTTGAAAGCTTTGAAATAAAAGATAATCTTATCCTACCGCTTGTAAGCTATAGGGAGGTCAACAAAGATAATTATACCTATGGTTACGGCGGCATTTACAGAGGCACTTACATAGGCGAAAACATGTACACGGCTTCGGCCCTGGCCCTGACGGCCTACAATATGGCAGACGGCAAGGTTTTGTCCACAATTGAGACGGAATATGCCGCTACCTACCGTGAGTATGATGTGGGCTATGATGAATATGTAAACGAATAATTATAATAAAAAATGTGCAGCCTCTTAATAGGGGCTGCATTTTTTTGATTTGACAAGCGTCCCTTCCTTGACTTTTAACAGGCTTCTTGTATTATGTTATTTGTGGGGAAGTATAATTTGCGGTGTTTTATGAACGGAAAACATTTAACGGCGCTCATCGCCGTTTCCCCCTTGGTCTTTTCCTTGCTTTTGGAAGAAAATTTGAAGAATTTCCGAATCTTTGAAAGGAAATGCTATGGCTAAAGTAAAAAATGCCGACTGGATAACCGGGAAAAAAGAACGAATCAGTTATTATTCCTATTTTCTCGGTCAAAATGCCATCTACACAATGGTCAGCACTTTTCTTACCACCTATCTGCTTTTTCAAGGCTTGGACCCGGCCAAATCGGGTTTGGTTATGTTGGCCGTTAAAGTTTGGGACGCTGTAAATAATACTGTCTTCGGGGTCGTTTTTGACTCCGTACGCTTTAAGAGCGGGAAAAAGTTTTTACCCTGGATTAAAGTATCAACCTTCCTTATTCCTGTTACAACGGTTTTGATATATTCCATTCCCCGCGGCCTGGATGAAACTATGAAACTGGCCTGGTTTGCCGTGGCCTATATTTTATGGGACACCGCCTATACCCTTTGTGATGTTCCTATTTACGGGATTGTAACCGCTATGACCCAGCGCATTGATGAGCGCACAAGCCTGCTTTCATTCAAGAGCATTTGGGCGGGGGTGGGTTCGGGTATAGCCATGATACTGGGCACGGTTTTGGTCGGCGAAAAGGTTGGCCTGAACTTTGGTTTGGCGGCTGTAATTGTTGCCTTGATTGCCTTTGCCACCATGCTGCCGGTCAACTTTAATGTCAAAGAGCGCTTTAAGTCCGAAAGTGAAGAAGAGTTTACCGTAAAAAGAATGTTTACCTACCTGTTCGGTAATAAATACTTACTGATTTATTATTGGGGCTTTCTTGTTCAAGGCAGCTTGGCCGTTGGCCCGCCCTTGGTGTTGCTCGTTTCATATTATATGTTTAAAAACTCGCAGTTTAGCCTTATAATCCTGGCCCTGTCTGTTTTGCCTATGCTTTTTGCCGCTCTTTTTGTGCCGAAACTATTAAAGCGCATCGACAAAATGCGCCTATATCTTATCTGCAATGCCGCTGTAATTGTTATTAGTGTAATAATCTGGCTTGTGGGTTACAAAAGCATGGTTACCTTTGCCCTTCTTTCAGCCTTGCGCTCGGCACCGGCAGCGATTGTGGGTGTTACCATGTTTATGTTTACACCGGACTGTGCAGAATACGGTATATTTGAAACGGGTATTGACGCTAAAGGTATAACTTTCGCTATACAAACCTTCATGGCAAAGCTTACGGGGGCAATTTCGGGTTCCCTTGGTTTGATACTGCTAAAACTATATGATTGGACCCCGGTAAAAGCGGAAAGCTTTGAAGATTTACAAAGGTTGGCCATAAGCCAAAGCGACCGAGCCATGGGCGGCTTGTGGTTCGTTTACAACGCAGTGCCTATAATAGGTATGGTGGCGGCATTCATCATTTGGTTGTTTTATAAGCTGCGTGACAAGGATGTTCAGATTATGGCCGACGCAAATTGCGGTAAGATCAGTCGGGATGAAGCCCTGATTCTTTTAAACAGAAAATAAAAATTTGAATTTGAAAGGGAGAAAGATGGACAAAAAAATGAAATTGGAATATTGGGAAAATCCTTATATGATAGGCGAAAACAAGGAAAGGGCCCGCGATTTGGCCTTGCCCTACGACAGCCTTGAAGATGCCTTGGAGCAAGCCGGCAGTCACATGCCCGAAAGCCCTTATAAGAAAAGCTTAAACGGTGACTGGAAATTTTACTGGCAAATGGGTGCCAAGAGCAGGGGCAGTGACCACCTCCGCAGTGATTTTGATGACAGTGCCTGGGCAGATACCCCTGTGCCTTCGCTTTGGCAATTGCAAGGTTACGGTAAGCCTATTTACCTTTGTAACTCTTACCCACCGGCCCTTTCAAGCATAAAAAGCAAAATACCCACCATAAAGGACCATCTGAATGAGTTGGGTGTCTACAGGCGAAAATTCAAGCTTCCGAAAAACTGGGACGGCAAGGAAGTGTTTATCCACTTCGGTGCAGTCAAGGCCGGCTTCTTCGTTTACATAAACGGTGAAAGGGTCGGTTATTCCCAAGGTTCCATGACACCCGCGGAATTTAGGATAACAGAATTTTTAAAAGCGGGCGAAAACAGTTTAACGGTTGAAGTTTTCAGGTACACCGACGGTACCTATCTTGAAGATCAGGACATGTGGTTCTTGTCGGGCATTTATAGGGAAGTATATCTTTATGCGGAAGACAAGCTTTGCATCAGGGACTTTTATGCCAAGGCAACTTTGGATGAAAGTTATGAAAAGGGCTTGTTGGATTTAGAAGTTGAGTTGCGCAATGACTTTAATCAAAATGTTGAAGCAGAAGTAGAGGCCTGGCTGATTGACGGCGAAAACAAAGTTAAAATAGCCGAGGCCAAGTTGGAAGCCGAGCCCGGTAAAAATGTTTTGGAGTTTTCACATAAGCAAGAAAATGTTCGTCAATGGTCGGCCGAAGACCCGCAACTCTACAAGCTGGGGCTTGTGCTCAAAAGTGAGGGCCGGGTTTTATCTTCAAAGAGCATTAGGATAGGCTTTAAGAGCATTGAAATTAAGGGCAATGTGCTTATGGTCAACGGCCGCCGTGTGGTTATCAAGGGGGTCAACCGCCATGACTTTGACCCGGACCATGGTTGGGCCGTTCCCCGCCACCGCTACTATGAAGACCTTTATCTTATGAAAAAAGCTAATATCAACGCCATTCGCACCAGTCACTATCCGGATGATATGATTTTTTATGAGATTTGCGATGAACTGGGTTTTTATGTCATGGACGAATGTGACCTGGAAACCCACGGTGTCCGCCGTAAAAATGTGCCCGGTGACAACCCCATGTGGAAACAAGCAGTTATCGACAGGATGGAAATGATGGTCCTGCGTGATCGTAACTACGCCTGCATCTGCTTCTGGTCCTTGGGTAACGAAGCCGGCGACGGTGAAAACTTTATGCATATGCGAAAGGCAACCCAGGCCCTGGATGACACCAGGCCCCTCCACTATGAAGGTGAGGCCGATTACAGAAAATCCGAGTTTATCAGCCGTATGTATCCCTTACAGGGGGTTGTCAAAAAACTACGAAACCAAGAAGAGGTTAAGGAAAATGTTTTCAACAAGGTTGCCAATGCCCTGGCAGCCGATGAAAAGCCCGTGCCCAAAGAAATGTATAAAACAAAACCGGTTATGTATTGTGAATTTGCTCACGCTATGGAAAACAGCCTGGGTAACTTCCAAGAGTATGTGGATGATTTTGAAAAGTATGACCACATGTGCGGCGGCTTCATTTGGGATTATGTGGACCAGTCCATCCGCCAAAAAACACCCGAGGGTGACAGATGGCTCTATGGCGGTGACTTTGATGAAGGTTGGACAAACTATTACTTTTGTGCCAACGGCATAATCGGGGCGGACAGGCAGCCCCATCCTTCCTACTATGAAGTTAAGAAGGTTTATTCAAACATTAAGAGCCACGCGGTTGATTTAGGTAAGGGCCTAATCTCGGTTCAAAATAAAAATCTGTTTATATCTTTAGAAAACTGGAGCTTGAAGTGGGAAATTACAGTTGACGGAAAAACCCACTCACAGGGCAAGATAGATGTTTTGGATGTTTTACCCTTGAGCCAAAAAGAATATAGCCTGCCCATAAAAACAAATGACTTGCCCCCGGGCGAAGCCTTGCTAACCTTGAGCTATCTTACCCGTTTTGACAGCCCTTGGGTAAAGGCAGGTTATGAGCAAAGCTTTGACCAGTTTGTCTTGCAAGAAGCGGTCGCGGTGGAAAAACCGCCGGCCAAGGGCCGCCTGGATGTAAAGAAAAAGGGCAGCAGAATAGAAGTAAAAGGTGAAAGTTTCTCGGCTCTGCTCAAGCGCGGCTCCTTGGTTTCGCTAAAATACGATGGGCAAGAGATGCTTTGCGACAAGCAGGCAATGAAACCTAACTTTTTCAGGGCCTTGATAGACAATGACCTCAGCTACCTTAACTTTGTGCCGCACATAGCTCGTTTGCACCCGCTTTATTTGTGGGATTACAGCAGCCGGCTTGTCAAGGCTTACAAGGTCGGCGCAAGGCGAAGGGGCGACGCTTCCTATGAAGTCAGCGTCAACTGGACAACTCCCTTTACCCACAGTGTAAAGACCGTTTATAGGTTTTATACCGACGGTAGCCTTAAAATCAGCCATGCCGCGGGCGGTATAGCCCTACCCATGCTCAAGATCGGCTTGAGAACCGGGATTTCACCGGATTTGGATCATGCTCTTTGGTACGGCAGGGGGCCGCATGAAACTTATGTTGACCGCAAAACCGGTGGCAAGCTGGCCTTGCACTCAAAGAAGGTAGCCGATTTAGAGCATAGATATATGAGACCACAAGAAAACGGTAATAGGACAGATGTCCGCATGTTGGAACTTAGGGATGAGGCCGGCAAAGGCATCAGAATAACAGCCAAGACGGGCAGTCACTTCGGATTCAGCGCCGGCTATTATTCGCAAGAAAAACTTGACAAAGCCGGGCACCTGCATGAGTTGGAAAAGGATGACTTCATAACCCTCAACCTTGACATAGCCCAAAGGGGGGTCGGCGGCGATTTGCCCGGTAACACCGTGCTCCACAAGCCCTATAAACTGCGCAGCGGCAGAAAGCACGAGTTTGAGATTTTTATAAGGCCTTTAAACAGTGACGGGAACTAAAAACACTCAGACAAACACACACAAAAGAATTGATAAACGCCTTTTTTGTGTGTATAATGTAGGGGTATTTTAAATGACGGGGGTAGACTATGAAAACTTTTAAAAGAATCTTAAGTGTTCTGCTTGTAAGCTTGCTTATAATTTCGGCCACCGGCCTTGCGATGCCGGCGGCACAAGTTATGGCAGGCGAAAGCCTTGGCTTGGCCGCAAGCTCGGTCACCGTAAAAGCGGAAGAACCACAGTCGGCCAAGGTAAAAGCGCAAGCCGAACCTGCGGCACCCGCCTTGCTTGCAGCGGCAGAAAAGGAAGAAAAGGCGACAAAGGCTTTGGCCGATCAATATCTTGCCGATGCCTTGAAAAAAACCAAGCTTGAAAAAGTAATTAACGAAATTATGACACCGCTCAGGGTTATAACTCCTCGCGGTGAAGCCAACAGCCCGGAACATGTCATAAAAAAATTCTTGGTGGAACTTATAGGCAGCTTGGCAGACAATTTGATTAAACAGATTATCAAAATTTTCCCCGAACGCGAATTTGTGCACTATGATGATTATGTGGCAGAAAACTTTCTGCAAGGCACAGGCCAATATCGCAGCCAAGCGGCAGCCGATGCCCGCTGGAATGTCGGCTACAAGAGCGTTAGCATAATTCCGGAAGATCTGCTGACAGGCAAGTACTTTACGGCAGGTTATTTCAATAATTTCTTGGGTCAAAACCCAATAACCGGTGTACTTGACGACCAATGCATGAGGGTGGTGGCAGTCAGTGACGGTAGCGACAGTGGCATTGCCGTGTTTATTTCGCTTGACGGCTTTTCGATTTCAAACGCCAATGTCAGGGAGTTTCGTGCACGCTTGGCAGACTTTATTGCAGAAAAGAATATAGTCAGTCTTAATATTGTGTCAACCCATTCCCATTATTGTATTGACACTTCCGGCCTAGGCGTCAGCTTCTTGCCCTTTATAGGTGAAAACATTTTAGCCGATATTATAGGAACGGAAAAGATAAGCTCCACCGATGACAGATTCATGGAAGGCCTTTTTGCAAAAGGCGGTCAAGCGGTTAAAGACGCTGTATCCTCCATGCAGGCGGGCAGTCTTTATTTCAGAACAGCAGATATTGAAGACATGATTCGCGATAAGCAAACCCCGATTGTTTTTGACCCCAATGCCAATGTTATTCGTTTCGTGCCGGACGATGAAGGCGCCAACGAAATTTGGCTGCTTAACGCCGGTATTCACCCAACCAGCTTTTCGAGAGAATCCACCGAAGTTTCCTCGGACTTCCCCTACGCTCTTGCAAAGTATGCTAAAGAACTTGCCGGTGCCGATGTGGCTTTTTATCAAGGTGCGCAGGCAGAAATTACCAGAGGCGGGGAGTTCGAGTTGGATGTTCCCGAAGATGCGAGTACCTTTGATAAGGTCCAAGCTTACGGTAAAGAAATTGTCGAACGCATTATGGAGTCGGAAAATGATGTGGAAATCGAACCCTTACTGAATATCACCCATTCCGAAATCTTTTTACCCATCGAAAACCCGATTTTGATGGCAGCCGCAAAGCTTAGCATTATTAACAATGTTTGCGTTGATACCACCGGTGAATTTGAAGATGCCCTCTTGGTTTCCGAACTGGGCTATGCCGAATTCGGTAAAGAACTTGCAATAGCCATGATTCCCGGTGAAATGTCACCGGAAATCGCTTGGGGCGGTGCCAAAACAGCAGCTGAATCATGGAACGGTAAAAATTGGAACTACCCGCCCATGCAAGAGTCAGCGGGTAAGAAATTGCTTGTGTTTGGCCTTACCAATGACCAAATCGGCTACATTATACCCGACAATGAAGTTGCCACAACCTTGGCGGACGCCTTGGGCGGTATTTTTGGCAAGCACCCTTACGGTGAGGGGAACGGCCACTATCCCGAGATGCTTTCCATCAGCAGAACAGGGGCATCGACACTGACTAAATATTTCATGGCCATGTTGGAAGATTTTAAAGTTCAATAGTAAAAAAGCCCGGCACTAAAGTTTGCCGGGCTTTTTAATTCTTTAGGGAGGGAGAGCATGTTAAGTTCTATTTTGGCTCCACGCCAATTAAATGCCTTGAAAAGGGCAATGACCATTTTTTTCGATTATAAGGGAGGAGCAAAAGGGATAGCCCGCATTTTTGCAATTCTTTTAGCTTTTATCCAGCTGCTGGGCTTGGTTGTCTTTGATACGCCGGTGAAACCTTTCGGCCCCGAGCTTGACTTGAACAAATTTGAGTTGGTCTGGGCGGATGAATTTGACGGCAATGAGGTAAACCGTGATATATGGAAGGGGCATTACACCTATGGCAACACGGCCTCTGTAAGGCGGGGCGGTTATTTTCATCGTGACATGTCCTTTGTAAAAGACGGCAATCTGATAATAAGAACAGAATATAAGGAAGAGGGCTTGGGCGGGGGCGGTCCCGGCTACTATTCTTACGGTATGGATACCAGGGGAACTTATGAACAGCTTTACGGCTACTTTGAAGTGCGTTGTATACTGCCCAAGGGGCATGACTTGTGGGCTGCCTTCTGGCTGATAAACCAGGGCACCTTCAATGTTGACGGAAGCGGAGCAGACGGTGCCGAAATAGATATTTTCGAAAGCCCAAATTGGGGCAAGGGCCCCCTCTACCGCAACACCGTGACCCATGCCATACATTTTGACGGCTATGACGAGCACCATCAGTCGCAACACCTGGGGGCCTTCTATGTCAAGAACCCTTATGAAGAATATAACACCTATGGTTTGGAATGGAATGAGGAAGGTTATATTTTCTATATAAACGGTGTTGAATCAACCAGAACCGACTACGGCCTGTCCCATGAGCCGGAATATTTGATTTTGTCGGTAGAGGTTGGGGGAAAGGATGCCATACCGCCGGCCGGGCTTGAAAAAAATGACTATCCGGCCGACTATTTGGTAGATTATGTAAGAGCTTACCAGTATAAGGAACTGCTCTGATAGGCGAGAATTAAAAGCGAGGGTCGATTAAATCAATCGCCCCTCGCTTTTTTGCGCCCTAAAGAAAAAATTTGCATTTTTTTTATAAAATGATATACTGATACTAATTGATATCAATTAGTATCAGTGGGGTAAAGCTTTATGAATGCAGAGCTATTTACAAAAATGTTGGCTGACAAAAATTTTTTAGACTTGAAAAAACTAAGCTATAAATATCCGCAGGTCGATATTAAGAAGTTTGTGAGCTTGCTTGGCCAAAGCTTCTATAAAAAAATACCGCTAAAAGATTTTAAAGGGAAAGAAATAGTTTTTCTTGAAAGTCACGCAAGCTTTCACTTGTCCGCGGTAAAAACGCTCTTAAACCCGCAAGAGACCAAGGGCAGTTATGGTATAAAGGCTATGGAGGAAGAAATTGCTTACACTCTTTTGATCGAGCAAGTAGATTTTTCAAGGGAAAGTGTTGGCGAGATAATGGCCGGCCGCGCCCCCAAGAGTGAGGGCGAAGAGCGGATCTATGGCATGAAAAAGGGTTTGGATTTTATAAGTTCGGCTGAAAATCTTATTACAGTAGAAAATATTTACAAACTTTACAGCCTTGCCATAGCCTCTTGCCTGCGAGAGGAAGACAGGCTTTTACCCGGCAAAAAGTACAGACATGACAGCGTTTTTGTTGTCGGCTCCAAACTTGAGCATACGGGCCTTCCCCATGAAAAACTAATGACTTATATGGCTGACTTTGTTTGCTTTATAAATGAAGAATCGGGTATTAACGATTTGTCCAAGGCGGCTGTTATCCATTATTACTTGGCTTATCTGCACCCCTATTTTGACGGCAACGGCAGGATGGCCAGGTTGCTACACTTGTGGTATCTTGTTCAAAAGGGCTATCCTTCCGCGCTCTTTGTAACTCTTTCCGAGCATATTGAAAAAAGCCGCGACGCCTATTACAAGGCCTATAGCCAAATTCATAAAAATTCTCTCTTGAGCGGTCTTACGGATATTACACCCTTTTTAATTTATTTTAACGATAATGTTTACAGCAAGTTAGATCTAAACAAGCCCGGCAAGAATCTTACAGAAAGCTTTAACAGCCATGTAGAGCAGGGCAAGGTGACGCTCAAAGAAAAGGAGCTCTGGCTCTTTGCGGTTTCGGCTTATGGTTTTGAAGAGTTTTCCACAAAGAGGTTGGAGAGGGATTTTAACAATGCAGCCTATGCAACCATACGCTCCTTCGTGCTTAAGTTTGAGGAATTCGGTTTACTCAGCTCAAAAAGATATGGGAATAGGGTAAGGTACAAAATAAAAGAAGATTAAAAAAGCGCCCCGGCTGCTGCCGGGGCGCTTAGTTGCTTTTAAAATCTCAAAGAAATTTGCCTGACGCGTGCGTTAAGCCCTTGAGTTAGCAAAGCATTCGCTGCAAAGGACGGGACGGTCTTCCCTGGGTTGGAAGGGAACACGAGCTTCCCCACCGCATTCGGAGCAGGTGGTTGTGAAATATTCACGCTCACCGCGGGCTGCATTTTTACGGGCGGTACGGCATTCTCTGCAGCGTTGGGGTTCATTCTCGAAACCCTTTTCCGCATAAAATTCTTGCTCGCCGGCCGTGAAAACGAAATCGCTGCCACAGTCCTTGCAATTGAGTGTTTTGTCTTCGAACATGTTTTTACCTCGCTTGAAATAATATTTGCCCTTGGACGGATTCGCACCGTCACCTTTGGATAACAACGCTCTGCTTAAGCTACGCGGGCATATTGACTTTGCTATATATCGGTTGATTTGAGCTTTCTTTTGATTCTTTGCAAGGCATTATCAACCGCTTTAGCTGTTGTGGCAAGTGCTTTGGCCGTTTGTTTGTATGTTTTACCGGCAAGGTAGCACTTGAGGACCGATTTTTCAAACCCCGATAGCTTAAAATTGATTATCTCAAGCAAGCGTGCGCTTTCTTCTTTGGCAGCCAGGAGTTCTTGAGGGTCGTAGTTGCTGCTGCCTGCGTGTATGAAATCATCAAAAGGGACGCCGAAGTTTATGGGGATGTTCTTTTTGGCAAAGTGTGAACGGGCTGCGGAAGTCATACGGTTTTGGATGCAAACGGAGGCATAGGTTGCAAAAGATGTGTTTGCCTTTGGGTTAAAAGTGTAAACGGCATTCAAAAGCCCCAACAAGCCTTCCTGGACCAGGTCGTCTTCGTCCATCCCCTTTGCCCTAAAAGCCGCAGCTTTTATTTTTATTAGGGGTAAGAAAGAAGACAATAATTGTTCCATGGCGCCGTTGTCACCCGTGTTTGCTAAAAGAACGAGCTCTTCATTCTTGCTCGGCTCAATTTTCTGATGACCCATTGATTCACCTCACCGAGCGATTAAGGAACGCTCATATGATAAGCCACAACTTCACATTTGTCAACAAAAAGTTAGCTTTAGAGCATATTATTTTTAATAATAGTGCTCTTTGACATTACAAAGCGCATATATAGTGGTTTTGCCTTGCAAAGATAAAAATTAAGGAGTAAAATAAACTGAATTAAAATTAACCAAGGGGGATAAAATGTCAGTAAAAAGTGAACTTTTGCCCAATGAAGGCAAAAACCTGCTAATAGAAACCGATTTCGGTAAGTTTTTGCGCTACCCGGTAAAAACTCATGTTGTCAAAGACGGTGACAGCCTGAAATCGCTCATTGACGAGCATGTAAAAGCTTATTTGGAAGAGGGCGACAGTATATTCATAAGTGAAAAAATCGTCGCCATAAGCCAGGGCCGGGCCTTTAAGCTTGAAGACATTAAGGTCACACCCTTGGCAAGATTCCTTTCACGCTTTGTTCAAAAAACATCTTACGGTATAGGTTTGGGTATGCCGGAAACCATGCAATTGGCTATAGATGAAATAGGCAGACCCAAGATTTTATTTGCTGCCTTTTGTTCGGCTCTTACCAAGCCCTTTGGCAAACGAGGTGTGTTTTACAATATAGTGGGAACCAAGGGCAGGGCAATCGACGGCCCCTGCGACTATACCCTGCCGCCCTACAATAACTATGCAAAATTAGCACCCAAAGACCCGGACAAGGTTGCGGCAGAGCTTAAGGCCTATACCGGCCACACCGTTGTTATAATTGACGCCAATGATATAGGCTGCAATGTGCTGGGTTTTTCAGATGACAGCTTTACCGAAGAAGAGTGTGCAAAAATTTTTAAAGACAATCCCCTGGGCCAGGGTTCACAGCAAACACCCATAGCTCTGGTCAGGCGAGCCTGAAATCAATGGCGGTGTATGGCCCATAAACTGTCATGTTCGGCCTTGGTTTTTGAATAATAATAATTCATGTCTTTATCGGTTAAGAAAAAATAATAGTCACTTTCGGCCGGGTATAAAGCAGCCTCAATACAGGCACGGCCGGGGTTGGCTATGGGCCCTGCGGGTAAGCCTTGGCGCTTATAGGTGTTATAAAGTTCATCATAATTTTCCCGCGCTTGTGGAAAAATCGGCTCTACGGACTTATCTAAATATTCAAAGGTTACATTTAACTGCAAGCGGGGGAAGTCCTTGCTGTTTAGCCTGTTGTAAATAACAGAAGCTACCTTGGCGTCTTGTGCCGGCCTTCCGGCCTCTTCTTGAACAAGGGAAGCTATGGTGATAATTTCATCCATGCTGTAACCAAGCTCTGCCGCTCTCTCATAATCTTCCACGGCAAGCTTGTTTTGCATATTCTTCAAAAAACGCCCTAAGGCAGATTTTGCGGACTCACCTATATAAAAATCATAGGTGTCGGGGAAAATATAGCCCTCATATAAGAAGGGGCGCTCGCCCGGGTTTTCTATAACCGGATAATAGTCTTGCTCGCCGCTTTCGTTAATGGCGGCTATAAAATCATCCTTTGGGCAAACGCCTTTTTCCTCAAGCAAAACCGCAATTTCATAGGCAGTATAGCCTTCGGGAACTGTTACCCGCACGGTGGTGGGGTCGCTTGTTTGCCCGCCTGCGGGTTCTTTTGCGGTTTGCCTTGAGCAGGCGAAAAGCAGGCTCAAGCCAAGTGCTGCGACACAAATTGAAACAATTCTTTTAATCATAATAGGCCACCCCCCTTTGAAAGCATTGACTAATTATAGCTTTTGCGGGATTATTTGGCAATATAAGAGGATAGATATAGTTAGTAAGAACTTGCATTGTTTTTTACCGCCGGCAACCTCTGGGGCGGGAGCTTGATAAGCGACCCTATGAGTTTGTTGGGAAAACTGAATCTAAGAAACAATGAAAACCTCGCCCATCCTTGCAGATGAGCGAGGTTTTTGTTTCTTAAGAGCTTTTTTACAGCTCCAAAATTATTTTAGTCTAAAATCTTCTTCAGGTCTTCTTCCACTATGGAAATGGGGGAGATATTGAACTCGCCCACAAGAATTTGAAGAACATTGGGGGAAACAAAGACTGGTAGTGTCGAGCCTGATTCGCCGGTGTCTTCGAGAGGTTTTGCTTGTTCGGCAGTCATTAAACAAAAAATAAGAAAAAACTTGTCACAAAACACCTCCCTCGGTGGTTATAGATAATAGGAGACCTTATCTTGCTTTCAAAATCAAGTTTGCACCAAGATTGTGAGCTTGACACTTTTTCGTTACAATAGAATTAAAATATATAGAAACTATAAGGAGCAATATATGCTGACTTTGTACTTAAGCGTGCTTGGCACAGAAGAAGAAAAAAGCAAAATGGAAGAATTATATAATACATACAAAGGGTTAATGCTACACGTAGCTTTTGACATATTAAAAGATTACAATCTGGCAAATGACGCTTTACATAATGCATTTTTAAAAATAGCCGGTCATTTACACAAATTGGATGAAGTTTCCTGTCGCAAAACAAAGGCTTACCTGGTTATAGTTATTGAGAACGTTTCCAAGACCATGTATAACAAAAGAAAAAAACAACATTCTATTTCTTTTGATGAAATAGAATATAAAATTAGTGATGGTAACAATTTAGAAGAGGATGTTTCAAGTAAACAGACCGTTCAATTTGTGATGGATAAAATAAAGTTGCTACCGGATATTTATAAGGAAATTTTAACATTAAAAATTGTTAATGATTTATCGGATAAAGCTATCGCCGAGGTTTTAGAAATATCAAACTCGGCAGCAAGAAAAAGATTGGAACGAGCTCGTATGAAATTAACCGAGTTACTAAATAAGGAGTGAATTTAAATGGAAACTACTATGCCTATTAAAAAAGATATTTTGAAGGAAGCCCTTCTAAAATATCAAATCGAAAGAATCAATGTTAAATACCCATCAATTGAAGACTGCAACAAACAGATGAAACCTAATAAGCAAACCGAGGAAAAAATTAAAAAACTCATTAAATTAGAGAAAAAGCCATATTTTGTATTTGTAAATACATTTGCCAAAAGGGCAGCTTGTTTTGTCATCGCTATATTTTTAGCATTGACTACGGCTACGCTTAGTGTTGTTGGAGGTGCATATTTGTTTAGGATTATATCGTCCCCTCCAATCGAAGGTGGGGAGACGCTAAATGCAATTTCCTTAGCTCCCGTCACTGTGAGTGGAGTTGCATTCACAGAGGAACAAGTCAAAAAAGTGGTTGATGAAAACAAAGAAAACATTGCGTTTCTTTTACAGGCGGAACCGGATTTCAACAAAGATATTCATGAAATACAGATTTCATTAGAGGGATATAGTCATGTGAACACAGGAGCAAACAAAAATATGCTTGACCTTGACTACCTAACACTTCCCATTTGTGCGAATGGTAAAATTATCGCCTCGGTAAGGCTTTTCCGAAGTGACGGAGAAATCCAATGGACTTTGTTAACGGGGGGAGAGATTTGGGCTACTGTCAATCAAGCTTTCGTTAAAAATCCGGATGATGACTTGATATTTATATATATCAATAATACAATAGAGGTAATCCTTGCGCCGAATAAGCAAATGTATTGTGTAAACGGAAACTTGAAGGATCTTTCCTTTCAAGAGGGGATAGATTACTATCATCACTTTAAAACCGAACATAATACATTTTCAAAAAATAAACTGATGGATGCAAGTAAATTTGTGACGGTTTCATTGTCGGAACTGAATGTTGAGGAAACAAAAGAAAATAGTGGAACAGAAAATCAAACAGTGGAGCAAACTCAAATGAAAGAAAACTATAAACCGTTTGCAGTCCCAAATGTAGGGACTCCGACGCTTGTACAATATAGCAACGGCTATATGGTCATGATGGGGAAAGAATGGCTTACCTGCCCCACAAAACAGCAAAACGAGTATTTAGAAATTGTCAAAAGCTTTCAATTGGAGCCGGCGGACAAATATGCGATTCCGACCGGGGGAGGCTGGCACTTAAAGCTAATCTATGCAGAAGAAGATTATTTAATCTACGAAATGTTTGGGGATGGCCATGTGTGTATTACTAAGCCTGACGGAACATATGCAATATTTCACGAAACAACTGGGAAGGCAGATTCCCTTATGAATTTATTGATATCAGACTATCGAGCCAAGGGGTTAGGTAGTTGAGATATATTAAAATGAGACCTTTAATCGGGAGTTGTAGAACAGGAGGAACCGTATGATCCTAATTTCAATAGTAGCATTTATTCTTGTCGGTTACATCGTCTTTCTTATCCCCTTTTCTGAGGCAGCTGAACTATCCTTGGGGATAATTGCAGGTTTACAGGCTGTTATTATCGTGATTGGCATATCTGTGCTGAGCAAAATATCGCGTATTGGCAAGAACGATGATAAGAGCAAGGAGAGCCAGCAAGAAAATAGCGATGCAAGTTAG
>JAAYSC010000011.1 GCA_012524025.1 Clostridiales bacterium
CCAAGATGGGAAAGGTCCCGACCGGGTCTTGGCGTGACAGAATCTCAAAGCCGTCATAAGCAAAATCAAATAGATTCTTAATTTCCTTACCCGTGTGCCTGTCTGCTTTGAAGACAGTCTTTTCGCCCAAGCTATAATCAAAGGCAAAAATCTCCCTACGCACATCCCGGCGCAAGCTTATTTGATAGGTCCCCGCATCCAATACCCAGGCCTCTTCTTTTTTATAATCGTAAGAGACCATATCGGTTTGGTCTATGGTTAAGATCAGGGTGTCAGACTCACCGGGCTGCAAGAGCTTGGTCTTTTGGTAGGCCCCTAAAACTATCTCGCTTTTCTCTATACCGCCGACCTCATAAGGCGGCTTGAAATAAAGCTGGGCCACTTCTTTGCCGGCTCTATCGCCTGTATTGGTCACTCGGACCTTGAAGCCCAACTCAAGGGGCGTCTCAAAAATTTCAAGCAACTCAAAGTCAAAGTCCGCATAAGACAGGCCGAAGCCAAAAGGGAATTGGACCTTGTCCTTGGCAAAAGTTTCAAAGTACCTGTAGCCAACATAAATACCTTCGCGGTAGTCTAAATATTTTTCAAGACTGCCCGAATAGGTAAAATCACCGAAGTTAATCGATGAAGGATGGTCATCAAGGCTGTAGGCAACAGTGTCTGCCAACTTGCCGGAAGGACTAATTTCCCCCTTGAGCATTTTGGCCACGGCCTCCATACCAAACTCACCAGGAATCCAGACTATGGCGGCTGCCTTTATTTGAGGATAGGCCTCCAACCAGCCCATTTCCATGACATTGCCTATGTTAAAAAGCACTATAACTTCTTGGAAGTTTTCCGTAACTTTTTTAATAAGCCTTTCCTCTTCTTCCGACAGGCGCAAATCTTCCGCCGGTAAATCCTCACCTTCGGTGCCGGTGCGACCAATCATGACAAGGGCCGTGGAGGAAAAGCCCTTGGCTCTTTCCATAACTTGATCTGAAATTTTTTCGACCGGCATCTCTTTCAAAGTCTGCTTTAGAAGAAGCATCTGCAAGAGGAAGTCCGTAAGGGGGTTCCCGATTTTAAAAATTTCATTTTCATTATTTTCTTCATAGAGATTTTTTAGTTCATCATTGTACTCTATACCTGCGAGCTCAAGGGCATCGTAGAACAAGAGAGGATTTTCCGATATTATGGAACCCGACCCGGTCCCTCCTAAAAATGGGGTTATGGAGGCACTGCCAAACACATTGAGCTTTTTACCGGCCAGGGGAAGGGTTCCGTCTTCGTTTTTAAGTAAGACTATCCCTTCAGCTTCAATATCCACGGCTGTTTTGGCCGATTGTTCAATAATTTCCGAAGATATATTTCCCGTATAGGCAGAGACCGCAAAGGAAAAGCCCGGTAGCAGTATTGACAGGCTGGTTAGGATGGCCAAAAAACCGATTAGAATTTTTTTCTTTTTCATTAGACCACTTCCTTTCAATATAAAAAGACAAGACCTCGAAGAAGCTTATAAAACTTATTCTGCCATTATTTTTTCCAACTCTAAAGGTGTGACGGATTTTGCGCCTTTATAAACCCTCATATTTCCGCCGGAAATTTCGTCAATAAGTGCTATGTGCTTGTCTTCACCCACACGGCCGAATTCAAACTTTATGTCATAAAGCTCCAAATCTTTTTTAGCCAATTGATCTTTTACTATAGCCCCAATCTGCCGTGTCATGTCAACCAAGGTTTTATATTCGGCCTTGGTCATTATACCCAACATTTCAAGGCCTTCGTCGGTAATTAAAGGGTCATTCCTATCATCATCTTTAAGGGTTACTTCAACATAGGCGTCAAGTTTATCGCCGTCTCGGCAATAAAGCCCGTACCTTCTTACAAAGCTGCCCACCGCCCTATAGCGTAAAATAACCTCGACCCCCTTGCCAAAAAACTCGGCCAATTTAACGGTCATAGTGCCTTCTTCAAGGTCAGCATCAAGATAATGGGTGGCGATACCTGCTTCCTTAATTTTTTCAAAGAAAAATTTTGTTAAGCGAAGTCCTGCCTTACCGGCACCTTCAATGCTAAGCCCCACGGTATTGGCACCCGGGTCAAAGACCCCGTCTGCTCCGGTGACATCGTCCTTGAACTTCAAAAGAAAGTTGCCGTCATCCTTTTTATAAACATCCTTGGTTTTGCCCTTATAAACTAATTCCATAAAACCCTTCCCCTTCCCTTTTGGCTGTTAATTTCTTTGTTTTATAATAACACAAAACTTTTGCTTTAAAAATATCTGATTTTAAAAACTAAAAGAGATTTAGAAGCTGACCCAGTTCACGTGCGACCTTTGCTGCATCATCATTGAAAACATAGTCGGCACTGCCGTCAAAGTGGGTGCTTGATTTGTTCATTAAAACCCTATGCTTTCCCCTAAAATATTCCACAAATGAGGCCGCCGGGTATACCGTCAGGGAGGTTCCCACAACAAATAGAAGTTGTGCGGAGGCCAGGGCTTTCAAGGCTTCGTTGATTATTTCATTGTCTAACGACTCCTCATAAAGAACCACATCGGGTTTTATAAGGGCACCGTCTTTTGGGCAGCGGGGCAGGTCACCCGGCTTTAGGAGTTCATCCAAACTGTAAAAAGTGTTACATTCCATGCAATAATTTCTATGGACACTTCCGTGGAGTTCAACTATATTTTTATTGCCCGCCGCTTCATGCAGGCCGTCAATGTTTTGGGTAACAACGCTTACCTGCTTACCTGCTTTTTCCAAAGCGGCAAAGAGCTGATGGGCGTCATTGGGTTTGGCATCACGAAAGATAATTTTTTCTTCATAAAAACGGTAGAAAACTTCCGGCCTTTTATCAAAAAAGCTACGGGATATAATTTCTTCCGGTCTGAATCCGCCGTATTCGGTGGCATAGAGGCCAGTGGCCGACCTGAAATCCGGTATTCCGGAAGGCACACTTATACCCGCCCCGGTAAAAACACAAATGCTCCGTGATTCTTTAATTGTTTTGCATAAGCTTTCTATTTTTCCCCTATGATTCTTGATAAGCTCACCCCATTGATTTTTCTGCCTATATTTTAACCCATAAAAAGAAAAATTTAAAGTAAGGCCTGTTTTCACCGACAGAGCTTGAGTCATTTAGGCTGCAAGGCTATAATATATGTGTTATATAGTTCGCATTGTAAGTATAACTTTAAGGAGTGATTTGCCTTGAGTAAAAAAATTCTTGTTGCCGGTGGCGGTCACGGTGGAATTGCCGCCGCAGCCTTGCTTTCCAAGGTCGGTTATGATGTAACGGTCTTTGAACGCGCAGAGGAAGGCAAGTTAGGTTATGATTGGACCGACATTTTTTCGCCCCGAGCCTGGGCTGCCGCCGGTATAGGCATGCCCCCGCAGGAGACTTTTGAAATAAAAGAAGATATGACCTTTTACAGCCCCAATCTGCGTATCCCCATCAGGCAAAACATACCCGAAGATGAGCTTGAGATTAAAATGGAGCGGACCGATATTTATGACCACCTTATAGAACACGCCAATAAGCACAAGGTTAAGTTTGAATACGCTTGCGAGGTTAAGGGGCCCATCATGGCCGGCAACCGTGTAGTGGGGCTCAAGACAGCAAAGGGCAACTTTTACGGCGACCTTATAATTGACGCCGCCGGGGTAAACTCCCCCGTCAGGGCAAAACTGCCTGCGGCCTGCCAAATTGAATCCATGCCCGCTAAATTTGAAGTACTCTATGCCTACCGTGCCTTTTACGACAAACCCCAAGGTGTAAAGGAAGATGCAAAGTATAAGGTCTTCCTCCTGCCTCGAGGCGAAAAAGGCGTGGCTTGGGTTGCAACGGAAGGTGACGACTACAGCGACCTATTGATAGGCAAGTTTGAGCCCTTCGGTGAGGATGAAGTTGAATCCTTGGCCGACTACCTGCGCGAAGTTAATCCTTGGCTTGGCAAAAATCTTTTACGGGGCGGGCAGTTTGTTCAAATCCCCATCCGCCAACCCCTTGCCGTCATGGTTTGTGACGGTTACGCCGCCATAGGTGACAGTGCCTTCATGACCATCCCTATCATCGGTTCCGGCATAGCCAACACTTTCAAAGCCGCCGGTTTCTTGACCCAAACCATACTTGAAGACAGCGCGGAAGCCTTCAGTGCAGACTCGCTTTGGCCTTACCAAGCCCGTTATTTTAAAGAGATCGGTGCGGGCTTGGCCCAGATTGCTTGCCTTAAAAACATGCTTTTCAATGTAACCCCCCAAGAGCTTGACTATTGTTTTGAGGAAGGGATTTTAACGGCCCGTGACCTTGCCCTGGGTTCAGACAGCATTAATCTTTCTGCTCTCTTCAGGATGTCCCCTACCAAAGCCAAACACAGGCTCAAGGCTTTAAAAAACAACCCGCCCCTCTTTAAAAAAGTTTTGGGCTTGGCTGCCAATATGGCCAAAGTCACTCTTATCACAGCCCAAATGCCCAAACGGCGTGAGTCTTTTAAGGTAGCCAAGTGGTCAAACAAATACCGCAAGTTTTATTTCGATTTGTTAAGAGAGATCGATATGTAATTTAAGGCTAAATTTAAACCCCGTCGGTTGAAGTCGACGGGGTTTTCTTATATTTTCGACCTAAAGTTTTTTATTTTGTGAAAGGTAATATAATTGGCGTCATGGAAATTATTGGCACCGTTGATGGCCGTGCGGGATAGGGCCAAAATGTCGTCCCCGTCAAAAATCCAATCCACATACTGAAAGCCGACCAAGCTACTGTCCTCCGGCCAGGCATTATTTTCATAGTTTAAAATTTCTTCCGCTTCCTCCCAGTTTTCCAAATCTTTTGAAGTTACCAGGCTCAAAACATTCCTCTGTTTTAAATTTTTTGAAGTAACCTTGTTGACCAAGGACCAATAGCGTTTGGATTTTTCATCATAGCTAATTGTAAACTTTGAAAGGTTACCCTCAAAATCAATTGCCTTGTGAAATTCCAAAGGGGCGTCGGCTTCAACTACCTTTAGCATAAGAGCCTTGCCGTATGAAGGCTTGGCTTCAATGGTTTGGTAACGCAGAATAATAAAGAGTTCATTTTGGGGTGAAACAACCGGATTGCCCTCCAAAAGCCCATTGCAAGGGCCTTCAACCGTCCCCGGCCAGGTTTTATCGTAGGCCAAAAAGGGGCTGATCGTCCAACTGCTTGCCAAGAGCAGGTCAGAACCGAGCGGAGCGGATATTACCCCGGAAGCATGTCCGCCCGCAAGCCAGGCTCCGTAGTCAATAGCTGCCCAGAGCCTGCCCTTGTGTTCAACCAAGGGCAAGGGCGCCTTGTGGGGGCCGCCTTTGAGGCCATCGCCGCCCTTTATTAAGACTGTGGGTTCGCCCCAAGTTTTACCCCCGTCTTGTGACTTACCGATTAAAAGGTCACCGTATTCGGTGCTTGTGCCCAACATATAGACTTGGCCTTGGTAAAGAAAAAGCTTACCCCAAAAACAAGGGTAGAGGTCTGTTAAAAATTCCCAGTTTCTGCCTTCGTCGTCAGACCTAAAAATTTTAGTCAGATTTTGCCCGCCCGAACTCCAAAAAATGTCATGTGAGGCCAGCAAAGAGCCATCCGGTAATTTAAGTATGGAAGGGCTGGCCGGTGAACGGCCGGAAAAGCCATAGGCAAAATCATCCGGATGGATATAATTGACAACCCTGCCGGGTACTAGACCGGGCCTAAAGAGCCTGGATGCACTTTTTTCCACCGGCCTGTTTTTCCCCGGGCGTTTAACATAGAGCGTAACTTCATAATCACAGCCGTTCTCGAGGCCTGATAACTTGGCTGAAGTCTCATTTATATTAAACTTTAAACCTTCTTGTTTTTCCCCTGCCTTACCAAAGGTCAGCTCAAAAAACACATCACCCGCAGCCCTGCCCTTATTAGGATAATTCCAACTAAGCTCCAGGCAGGCGTCACCCGGCGATAGCCTCTTAATGTTCAAGGATAAGTCTTTCACATTCCAAGCCGCTTGGTTTGCATGATACATAACCGGCCCCCCCTTTAAGCTAATTATATTTTACACATAAAAAACTTTTTTACAAAGGAAAACCGCCGCTTGCAGTTGAGCTGTAAGCGACGATTTTTAATTTCTTAATTTATCAGTCGATCAAAACTTTGAGCATTTCTTCCGTGTCCCCTGCGGCCAACTGCATAATTTCATCAATAACACCGCCGAAGAATTTGGAAACCAAGGGTGAGTTCATGCGCCCGATGTAGGTGTTGCCGTCACTCTTGGTGTATATGGCTACCCTGCAAGGCATCATGGGGGAGACTATTCTTTCATCGTCAAGTTTCAAGATTTCTGCCGAGTATTTGGATGAGCAGAGTTCATAAATTTTAATCTCGCCTACCTCATGCCCAAACCCCTGAAGTGTTTTCTGCATGTCATGCACGGTTGAAATCTTCCAGCCGGCATCGGTAACTTCTTTTTCAAACTTATCAACGGTTTCTTCGAAACCATACTTGCTGACATCTTCCAGCATCATCAGACCGGGTGCCATCTTAAATACCACCAGACCGGTTAGCAAGACCCCGACCAAGAGACCGATGACTACGCCTAAAATCGTGCCTTTGTTTAATAGCTTTTTCATTGCGATTACCTCCAAAATTGATTTACTGTCTCGAATTATAATTCATTTTTGGAGATATATATGTAACAAAGTCACCGACATTTTCATTCTTTTTGCATTTCAAAAGGTTTTAAAATTTTTAAAACCACTGCCGCAAAGTCGTCGCCCGCTCCCCAGTCAAAGCTAAAGAAAGGGTTGGAAGATGTGCCCGACGCCACGGATTGAACCAGGGTTCTTCCGCTTGAGTTTTCTATTATAATCGTAAGGCTTCCTCGGTTGTCCGAGCGCATGTAAAACCTTTCATAAACCAAGACCGCCACGGTCTTGGTTTGAGGAAAATTTATATAACTTTCGTGCAATAATTTTGCCTTATGCAAGAGGGCGTCTTTTCCTATATCTTGCTTAATCACTTGCACTGCTTCAGACGGGCTTAAATTGACATATATTTCGTATTTGTCCAAATCACACCTCCACCTCCGGGCTTAGCCCTCAAAACCTAATTTACCTATTATCACGGATACGAAGTTTTCGTTTAGATAATCGGAATCGCTCCAGTAAAAAGCATAATGGTAAAGACCGTCATCAATACTGCTTACATAAGTTTCGTCCAAAATATTGTAGGAAGGTTCTTCAAGTTGTGGCAAAAGTTCTTTGAGTTCGGCATAGTTTTTGCTATAGGGCCTGCCTTGAGCATCTTGCTTTTTGCCGTAAACAATAATATGGGTAATGGGTTGGCTTTCATCTATATCTTCCAAAGCGCTTATAAGGAAGGTAATTTCATCATACATGAAGGTCCAACTGCCGGAAAATCCGCCTTGTTCATAGTTTTCCCCATATTTTTCAAGAGCTTGGCTGAGGGGGCGGCCTATAAAGTCCCTTTCTTGAAACAGGCCGTAAGTATTGAAGAAATCTTCCTTATTTTCACTTGGCGCTTCTGTTTCAAGCTCGGTTTGCCGGCTACCGGTGCTTTCATTTGCACGACCTGCTGTTTCTTGAGTATCCCCCTGTGTTTGAAACTGACTTTCTAAAGTGTCAGGCTCGCTTGCCTCCTCACTCTTGCCAAAACTGCAAGCAGCCAACAAAAAAGACAAGGCCAGTGTTAAGACTAAGACCTTTTTCATAAGGCTTCTCCCCTTCAAAATTATTTTAAAACATTTGATTGAAGACAGGCCAAGCTTCATTCGGATAAAACCGGTGGCCGCCTTGACCTACCACTAACTTACAGTTTTCAGGAACACCCGCCGCTTGATAGAGCTTTTTTGCGACTTCAAAACTTTCTTCCACTCCATCTATGGGGAAAATATCGTCCTCATCGCCGGCAACAATAAGCAACTTACGCGGGGCAATCAGCCCGGTCAAGTCGCCCATTTCAAAAAACTCCCTTATGTGGGGGACATGATTACAAGAACAATGCCTGATGGGGGCTATCGATTTTTCATAAGTACAAACCGCACATGATGGCATGGCAAGCTTTATGCGTTCATCCAAGCAGGCCGTGTAAAAGGTGGTGGTGCCACCGCCGGAATTGCCCATAATGCCTATCTTTTCCGGGTCTGCTTGGGTAAAGTTTTCAAAAACCATATCCAGGGCTCTCATGACATCCCACGCTCGCTCGCCTATGGTTGTTCTACCCATAAGAAGGGCTGCCAAGGATGAGTTGTAGCAGTTTGTACCTTGGGCTGTCCCACCCCTTTGGCCGAAATTGCGTTGCTCGACCGTCAAGGCACAGTAGCCGTTCCTGATGGCCTGTAGAGCAAAGTCGCCCCTCACTTCACTTGTGCCAACTTCCTCACCGGGAAATATCGCCCTGTTGAAGGACACATGCATACCCATGGAATGACCCTGCAGGCAAACCACCAGAGGGATGGGGCCTTCCTTACCCTTGGGCACACAAAAATGGCAAAGAGAATAGTAGCCTTCTTCGCTTTGGAAGCTGAAGCGGTATTCATACATGTTTTCATCTTGGCTTTCACTTTCAAGCTCAAAATCCGGATCACAGCTTTCAAACTTGTCAAAACCCAAAAGTTCTTTAAGCTTTGCCCTTGCTTTGTTTTGCCATGCCTCAAAGTCCCCGCCGTCATAGGCCAAGGCGGGCTTGGTTGCGGCCATTATTGCAAGATTATGTGCATGTGGGCTGGTATTCTTTTCCATATTATTCTCCTTCAAATTTATTTTGGGCTAATCATCAAAGATGGCATCATATGCCTCAAGCTCATCTATCCAATTCTTTTTTTGCTTTTTCTTACCCTCGAGGCGTTCTGCTTTTTTGCTTACCTGCTGCTTTCTTTCGTCAGCCTTTTTTTTCGATTTTTTTGTTTTCCTAAAAAACATAAGCCTCCCCCTTATTTAATGTTCGCCCTTGCTCGAACCTATTATTTTTTTCAGCTTATCAAAGGGATAGGGCGAATCTTCTTTCTTAAAATACTCAATCTCCACTATGGTTGCAAGGGCGGCTTCATCCTCTTCACCGACCGGGACCCAAACTTCATCGTAGAGTTCAAGGCTGTCATCATCACCTAAATAATAATATGTCTTTTCTTCTTCCCCGAAAATTACCGAGTAAAAAACAAGTTCCCCTTCTCTGCGCCTTTTTCGGCTATATTTGCCTGCCATCAACATTTGAAATTGACCGTAGAAATTTATAAAAGACAATACCTTGTCCGCAAAGCGATGCCAGTCGGTCGGCAGACCTTTTTGGTCAAAACTGCCGCTGATTTTCAGAGTTTCAGTGTTTTCAAATTCAACGCTGATATTATAGGTTCGCCGGTCTTTTGGGTCTTCAATCACATCGGGCAAGTTGCCCTCAACTTGGCTTAAAAACTCTTCCGACTCAAGGGCGGCAAGCAAAACATCTATACCTTCTTCAACCCTATAGTTGTGTGTTATTACACATTGGGGGCTGACTTTTTGCACCAGCTCAAGTTCCTGCCGGGCACGGTCAAGCAAAAGGCTTTCGGAATAATCCCAGCTTATTTCTCCTTCATACCCTTGGGGCGAAATCATTAGCCGGTGTTTGTATTCAACAAAAATACGATTTATTCGGTCCCCGCCGGCTTCACCGTCCAAGGCCAACATAGAGGAAAAGCCGGCCACATCACGAATCATTTGCGACACATCCAAACCCTTATAAACATAGCCCGTGGTTAGGGGGCCTGTGAATTTGTGTTCTTGACCGTCTTCATCGGTTAGGGTTGCCCTCCAGCTGCCGTCTTTTTCATCACCGTAATACTCTTTTACTTCTTCAAAGAAAAAGTCTGCCAAAAATGAAATAAGTTCCCCTAACCTTTCATCTTCCAAAATCAATCTATCCAAACGGCTGCGTTTAAAGTTGCCCGCCTGATCCGAAATTTCATAGGCCATAAAGAAGACACTGCCGTTCCTTGAAAAAAACAGATGCTGCTCGACTTCCTTACCCACTTGGGGTATAGCGCCTTCCGGCAAAATATTTGCTACGATATCAATGCTTACTATTTTCATCCCCGTCACCTTTCCGCCCCTAGGACCACAACTTTTGAATTTGTTGATATTTCTCTATAAATAATTTTGGATTACGAGCCAACTTATACTGGCCATCAGTGCTTTTCAGACACCGATTTTGTCTTTTTATGAATTTATCTTCTTGTTTTTGTTGTATAATATAGACGCACAAAACTTCTTTTACATTGTAATGGATTGACTACTTAAAATCCATACCCTTTAAGGGGGTGCGTCTAATTAAATTTAGATTTTCTTTGATTTTTAAAAAACTTTATGTTTTGGCCTTCTCGCTTTTAGCTTTAAGCGGGCTGTCGGCTTGCGTTCTTGTGGCGCATTCGGACTTACAAGAATTTGACACTACCGAATCTTATTCGAGCAGCACCACCATGCAGGATGCAAAGGCCTTGGATAACCTTACCCAAACACAGGCAGATGGAACTACGGAAGTTTCGTCAACTCCTTCAAGCCAAGAAGGCACAAGCGACAAAGCAGTTTCAACCGAGGCAAAAGCCTCAACAAAACCGAGCAAAACCGACCCGACAAGCATGAAGCCCACCACGACCAAAGCGCAGACTACCACAAAGCCAACCACGACCAAAGCGCCGACTACCACAAAACCCACCACAACCAAGGCGCCGACTACCACAAAGACGACCACAACCAAGGCACCGACTACCACAAAGCCCACCACGACCAAAGCACAGACTACCACGAAGACGACCACAACCAAGGCGCCGACTACCACAAAGCCATCGACACCGGTTTTGCCATCCGGCGATAAGGGGCAGATGTTTGCTTGCATAAACCAGGAAAGAACCAAAAAAGGTCTTCCGCCCTTAATTTGGGATGAAAAAGTCGCCAATGTCGCCCAAAGAAAAGCGGGGGAGATGGTAACCCTCAACTATTTTGGCCACACATCGCCAATTTACGGTGATGCAAGAAATATGTTGCACCGCTTTGGTATCTACCCCAATTGGGCAGGTGAAAATTTGGCCGGTAACAGCTGTGTGGATTCGGCCCATACTTGCTGGATGAATTCAGACAGTCACAGGAAAAACATGTTAAACCCCAATTACACACATGTGGGCATCGGCATTGCACCAAGCCCTAAGTTTGGCTATGTTTATGTGACTATTTTTGTGAGTTATTAGAAAATTCGCCTATAAAAAAGCAAGCCCGGTTTTTGTTCGGGCTTGCTTTTTCTTTTTAACAAGGGCTCGCTTTTTAAGCTTGCTCGCTTGCTCTTTTGCCGATTTCTTCTTTTTCTTCTTTGGTGAAAATTGTGTTCATTATAAGGGTCATCAGAAAAATTATGGGCACATTCATTGCCAACCTCGTCAACATAAACTTGGGGCCCAAAGAGGAAAATTCAAACAAAAGCATGGGGATTTTAGTGGTTGACCAGGCACCGATCAAAACCAAAATGTTGGAAAATTTGGCGCCTTTTTTCATGAAAGCACCTGCCACGGGGAAGACAACATAAAGCGGACCGGCTGCGGCCGAACCGACAATGAAGGCAAGAACAATACCAATAAGGCCGGAACCTTCGCCCATGTATTTGACCATGGTTTCCCTGGGGACATGTACATCCAAAAGACCCAGTAAAACGAAAACAGGCGGCAATATAAAGAGCATTTCTTTTAAACTGACAAAGATGCTTTTTGTGGCACCCTTGGCCATCTCAAGGTTTACAAGGGCCATTATTGCCAAGGCCGCAAGGGCAAAAATCAAGAGGGCATACTTCTTAAGAATTTTTTTCAATCAGGCCACCGCCTTTCCTATAGCCAAGGCTACCAAGAAAGCAAAGCCAAAGGCTAAAGTGTTACGAATTATTGCAAATTTTTTACCGAAGAATTTATTTTCCAGTGGAAAAGTAATCAGGCCCACCATTGTCAGGGTGGAAACAAAAGCACTCAACTGCATGTGACCGGCACCGCTTTTCAAAAGCATTGCTGCCAGAGGGAAGGCTACAAAAGCCGGCATCAAGGTAACCGAGCCTATAACGGCGGCTATAATGACCCCCAACCAACCTGAAGAGTCACCTATAACCTTGCTGATGGTTTCGGGGCTAAAGAGAGCCAGAACAAGCCCTACCAATATAATCATTGCCAACATCTGCGGTAAAATATTTTCAAGAGACTTCCAAGCTTTAAGTAAAGACATTTTTGCCTTTTTCTTGTCTTTTATAAAAGCAAGCAAAAGCAAGGTAATTGCAATTGCGTAAAAAATATAATTTTGCATCTATTTCTCCTACTTGTTTTTTAGCTTATATATCAATTTCCATATATATAGGCGCGTGGTCCTGCCGCGGGCCCGAATCTATCATTTCCGACTTTAAAACCTTGCTTGCTATGCGGTCACTGACCAGCCAGTAATCAATACGCCAGCCGGCATTATTTATTTTGCTGGTCCTGGCCCTTTGAGCCCACCAGGAATATATACCCTCAACATCACCGTGTATAAGGCGGAAGGTGTCTGTGAAGCCTTTTGCCAAAAGATTTGTAAAGCCTTCGCGTTCTTCATCGGTGAAACCGGCTGAATTACGGTTGCCAGCCGGGTTGGCCAAGTCAACTTCTTTATGGGCCACATTGAAATCACCCGTGGCAAGAACGGGTTTTTCCTTGTCAAGTTCAGCCAAATAGTCCGCATATTTTTCATCCCAGACCTGCCTGTCTTCAAGTCGGCGTAGTTCATCGCCGGCATTGGGTGTATAAACTTGTGTTAGGTAAAAATCATCAAATTCCAGCGTAATGATTCGGCCCTCAAAATCCATCGTTCCCGGTGCGGCCAGAACAGGCATGCTGACCTTGGGCTCAAGCTCGTTTTTATAGAGGAACATGGTACCCGAGTAGCCTTTACGGGCGGGCTCAACAGAACTGTTCCAAACCACTTCATAGCCGGGGAAAAACTCCTCAAGAATTTCCAAGTGTTTCTTGGAAGGCCCCTTAGAGGGCAGCTTGGTTTCTTGTATGGCTATCACTTGGGCCTCATAAGAGACTATTGTTTTTAAAACTTCGCGCGACAAAAGCGCGCGAGCGGAATCGCTTGTAAGCGCAGCGTTTAATGAATCAATATTCCATGAAATAAGTTTCAACCTATAACCTCCTCAATCTAAAAACCTTCAATATGTCTTTTTAGGGCGTTTTCAATGCCGCAAGCCACGGCATTGGGGTCGTCCATTGTCTTGTCCGACGCCAGCCTGAAAACCATCACGCCACCCGCACCGGTCATAAGGGCGTAGGCGGTTTTATCCCCCGCCAAGGCAGGCGCACAATAGGCAGCGTCAAAGAGTTGGTCGGCGCACAGCACATTGTGATGTAAGCTGTTCCAATAAAGATGCCTACCCTCAAGGCTGCGCCAGGAGGGCCAGCAGGGCGCACCGTTTACCGGGCGACCGTAGGAGGCTATGCCAATATTTATTTTTTTCAAGTCTGCTCCATTTTTAACAAAATCAACCAGTCCCCTCTGGGCTTGGTCAAGGGAAGATTGGTAGCCGTCTTGGTCATTGCCGTCATAAGCCATGTATTGGATTTGGTCAAAGCGCTTGAGAACATCTTCGCTCATCCCCAAGGCCCAAGCCGACAGAGCACCGGATAGAATGGCATCCGGTTTTATATCCTTCATCCCGTCGTCCAAGCGTCTTATAAAATTATCAAAGCATTTCCAGTCTTCTTCTGTTTGCGGGTACTCCCAGTCAATATCCAGACCATCCAGGTCATATTTTTCATAAAAAGCCAAGAGTTTTTCAACAACCGTTTCCCAATGTTCGGCCATATAATAGTTGACGCCATGGTGCCCGCCGCCGGTGCCGTCGGCCAAACCGGTGCAGATAAACTTAACCTCATGGTTCAGGTTGCTGCGCTGTGCAACAATTTCACGCAAAGCTGCAAGCTCACGGGCAAAACCTTCTTCACCGTCTTTTACATTAAAGACCATCTTGTGTCCGTCCCACTTGATGGCATCAAAAATCAAAACCGTATTATAAACATCATAGTAGCGGGCAAAGGTTTTAATATCTTCTTCCGAGCGCTTTAAAACTTCCGATGGAACATCCCCGTCCAAGCGTTGGTAGACAGTAACATTAAAATCTTCGGCTTTACTTAAAACTTCGTTGTAAAGTTTAAGGGATTTTATTTTTGCCGCTTCTTCCTTACTGCGGAATTTGTCAATAGAAAGGCGAACCTTATCTGTGGTGACAGAGTCAAAACTGCAAAGGCGGAGTTCTTGAATTTTTTCGCTTTGGTAAACTGTTTGCCACTTGCCGTCAACATAGGCTTGGAGCCTGAAATACTGCACTTCGTTGCCCACTTCTTCAATCACTGCCGTGTTAAAGGTTACCGGGGCGGGCAATTTAATTTCCGCCACACTGTTACAGACATCGGGCTGGCCTTGGGCCGGGTTGCGGTCCGGATCTCGCACTTCCCAAACCGCATCATTTTCTAAAAGCATGTTGGCGGCGCTTGCTTTTTGCTCCTCTTTTAGACTTTCATAAACAATGCTTGCACCTGCGGCCAGGTTTTCCCAACTAAAATTTGGTTGAATCAATTTAATTTCCTCCTTATCCTTACAAGCCGACAGAGTAATACCGACGACCAAGGCTAATATAATGCTGAAAATTACAAAGCGTCTGCCCATTTTGCAAAACTCCCTATTCATTTTAAAATCCTTGTTTTTTATTATATCATATTTTATTGCAAAATCAGCGGACTATGAATTTTGTATGTGTCAAGTAAACATTGGCAAAATATTCCTTTTGCTAAAAAATCAGTAAAAGCTTTGCAATTAAGGGTTAAACCTGACTGCGGTCAGGCTTAACCGCACAACAATTATGCTTTTGATTCC
>JAAYSC010000012.1 GCA_012524025.1 Clostridiales bacterium
AAATCGTATCTTACACATGTTCCACAACAGATTCTTAGAAAAACAAGTGGTTTCCGCTTAACGCTTCCACCACTTGTTTGTTTCCATTTTTTTGGATTTACCCCAACTATTGACAAAGAGCCTATAAATATAAAATTTATCTGTTTTGGTGATACAAGGCCAAGCTTACATAAATCTCCGCTTGGGCGCTTGCATTCAAAACCCAAACATCCCTGGGGTTTTCATCGCCCCAGCCCAAAAACCAGTCATCGGGTAGGTAGGGGCCCGCAAAAAACTCTGCATCTGTCACATAATTGTCATAAGCATAATCAATAGCCGACTGCATATGGTCTATATAGCGGTCGGTATTTTCACGGTCAAAGGGTGCCAAGGCGGTGTAACCGTTTAAAAGTATGAGGTGAAACCAAATGTTGCCGCGAGGATAGCGCTTGACTCCCGGAATATCGGAATCTTTGGCAAAATATTCATCGGCGCTTTTGGCCCAATACTTGGCGTCCGCAAGGTAGCCCTTGCCGCCGGTGGCCAGGTAGAGTTCTATAGCGGCTGTGATGGGGGAGCCGCTGTTATAGCTGTAGGAAGGGCCGATAACTTCCTTAACGCCGATTATTCGATTATCTTCATCCTTTTCAAAACGCATTAAATCCCAGAAAACGCCTTCCGGTCTTACCAAAAGCTTGAAGAAATTATAGGATTTTTCGGCATGCTCCAAGTAAATCCTCTTACCGGTCAGCCTGTAAAGGGCGGCCAAGAGTTGGGCTGCCGGGCCGTTGGAACAGGTATGGAGGGCATCATGCCCGTCATTCCAATAGAAACCGCCATATTTCAGGCCTTCAAAAGCAGGGTAGCCGGCTTTGATAAAAACCTCACTTTCAATGTCCACAAAGGCTTCTCTTATAAGATAATCGGCAACCTCTATAGCCAAATCCAAGTAATGCTTTTCGCCTGTTAATTCATGCAGGGCTATCAGGTCACGGGCTATCCACATGTCGTCATCATAAGAAACGCCCCTGTCGGCCTTGTCTTTGACCATGGCGCGGGTATGGGAATAACCGTCAAAGACACCGTCCTTTTCCTGCCTGTAATAAGGCAGGCCTTTAACCACATTTTCACAGCGGGGCAGGTGACTTTCATCCAAAAGCGCCAACTTATAGCTGAGGGAAAGAAGGCCGCCGTAGCCCCAATTAAATTCAACATCCTTGCGGGGTCTGGAGGTAAGAAGGCTTAAATCTTCAAACCAAAAGTTCCTGTAATAGCCATCGGCCAATCTTTGACCTCGGTAAACATTTCGTTCATAGACCGGCAAATCGGCAGAGATGCCTAAATCCGTCTCAGGCAGGCGGAAGATATCACCCGTGCTTACAAGACTAAAGAGCTGGGCCAAACTTAAGACGAGGGGTAGAAAAAACTTGACAAAGCTTGGTATTGCACCCATTAGAGTCATCCTTTCTTACTAAATTTTCATTCAAACTTGGGCGACTGAACTTGTAAAATTAAACCTGTAAAGGTAGGTAGCTTTACGGTTAAAAGAAGCCTTTTTGAAGTCTTAATCAAAAAGGCTTGTGGAAGAATCCGTACTGTCTGCAATTTTTTTTGAAATTTTCCTTAAATCTTCCAAATCGAACCAGCCGGTCTTGTGGCTTTTCATGCCCGAACTTGAAAGTATGTGGAAGTTTAGGCGCCCGGCCCCTAATTTTTCCATCAAGGGGTTGGTGACAATCTTAGCATCTTGAATGTCATTATATTTAAAAACAGCCCTTTGTTTGGTGAAAATCCCCTTGGAATAATGGAGGCTTTCGTCATAATAGGCCAGGCTTTTTGTCTTGTAAGCCAGGTAACCGCCAAAAGCGCTGAAGATAAAGGTTAAGGCTAAGGCCTGCCAAAGATAGCTGTAGGTAAGGTGTGAAAAAGCGAAGACAAGAAAACAAAGCAAGAAGACCTTAAAGGCTTGGGCTAAAAGGGCGGCCTTGTGGGAGGGCTTTGCTTTGCCGGCAGGGGAGCCGAACTCGGGCAGGTGCTCGTCTATCAGCCGATTAAGGTCTTCGGTGTCGGTTAAGAGGGAAAGGCGGGGTGTTTCAGACCTTTCATTGCCCAAACCCACCACTGCGGCTTCCAGCCAACTCAAGGAAAAAATTCTGGCAAGCAGCGGTTCTTTAATTATCAGGGCATTGATGCGTCGGCGGGCAAAGGTATATTCAACCTTTTTAAAACGACCGGCGGATATATAAAAGTTTTCCCTATCATATTTAAGTTTAAAGTCGCTTAAGTTAAGGCTGCCCCAAACCAGTGAAAAGATAAGCCCCAAACCCAGAAAAACCAGCAAAATGAAGAAACCCTTGAGTTGACCGGGGGCTTGAGCTTCTTCAAAGAGGCTTGTAAAAACAAAGGTCATACCCATCAAAACTTGGAAGAGGGGGACACTGAGCACCTTATGGCGCAGGGCCGAGAGGGGAGAAAAACTTATAATTTCACCTGTTTGGCTTGCGTCATTTTCTTTGCCTTCCCGATGGTCTTCACCTTCTTTTTGCTCAAGCAAGGCATCACGGAGCCCTTGGGCCTTCTTTAGGGGTAGGACCAAGACAAAATCGGTCCTGTTAGCGGTATGGGCAGAATCCAAGTCAAGTTTTACCTTGGCAGTGCCGACAAGCCGTTGAAATATATTCCTTTCTAAATTTACGGTGGCGATGTTGGCCAAGGGCAGTTTGGCGGTTTTTCTGAAAATTGTCCGCCTCTCAAAAACAAAAAAGCCCTCTTTTATGTAAAAAGAGATTCCAATCCAATAAAGGACAGAAGAGGCCAGGGTTAAGAATAGGGCCAGAAAATAGAGCGGAGCGGCCAGACTGATAAAAAGATTATTTGCCCCTAAAACATTATTGCCCAAGTCAGCCCAGAAATCAGGCTTAAAAATATTAGTCAAAGAGCCCTGCAGCCAGGAAAAACCAAAAAGGAGGGGGAGGATCATGACTAAACCAAGGCGCTCAAAAATTACGGTAAAGTGGTTGCGCATGGGTTTTTCAAACATGGCCTTCACCCTTGGTTTCTTTGAGTTTTTCGTCAAGCTTGGCGTTAAGGTTTTCAGCCAACTCTTGAGCCCCGGCCAGGCTTAAAAATTTTATAATGGCTGCCGAGCCCGCCGTGGTGATTATAAGCTTGGCCCTGCCGGTCAACAAATCCAGCGGGCCTTGCCTTATGTCAATTTGATGTATACGATCAAGCGGGACCATGTGTTCACTTTTAAAAAATACCCCCTGCTTTATTTTAAGTAACTTGTCGTCAAGCAAATAGCCATAGTTTTTATAGCGCAACTTGGGGTAAAGCCAAATAAAAAGCAGGAAGCTCAAAAACACAAGGGCCGATATAATAAGAGCAAAAACTTTTTGCTCGCCCAAGAATAAGAAGGCAAGCAGGGGTAGCAAGGGCAAGATAAAAAGGCCCGACCAGGCACTTGCCGTCAGGCGCATGAGGGAAAGGGCTTTTTTATCGGGTTTTTTAAAAGACATTGATTGAACCTCCGGCTGTGGCCTTATTTGTAGCCAAAAATCATATCTTTGGTTAGGGTTTTGCGGTAAAAGCCCAAAGTTTCACAAAGGCGGCGCCAAAGGTTGGGGTTCCAGTCCCGGGGGTCGGCGGCCTCAATGCCGCGAGCCTTGAGCATGGGCAAAAGGGTCAGCAAACGCCGGTTAAAATCCTCACAGTCCTTATTTGCCTTGAAGGTCCAGCCGGTTTCAGCGACAGCCGCAAAGCGTGGGTAGGTCATATATGACAGTTTTTCAAAATCACGAATATGTTCGGTCCAAACCGTTGCCTCAACACCCAAAACATTGTCTGCCCCGTCATGGTTTATTTGCCTTAAAATGGGGTCGAATTTATATGTTTTATTGAGCGGGGTCATGCCGTAAGGGTAATCGGTATAATAATGGAAAAAGGGTGAAATTATTACCTTACCGCCCGTGTTGGCAAAATCAGCACTTAATTTTTTGCGATCCATCCACATTTGGACGGTGATGCCCTCGTTCAAAAGCCCGCTGTTGAGGGCTTCGTTCCAAACAATGGCACGGCGGCCGTTTTCATGAAGAAATTCTTCAATGCGGTTCATAAACCAACCTTGAAGTTCTTCTTCATCGTTAAGTCTGTATCTTTGGATTAGGGCTTGGCAGTGCCGGCATTCTTTCCAGCGTTTTTTAGGCGCTTCATCCCCGCCTATGTGAATGTCTTGCGAGGGGAAGATTTCCATCACTTCTTGCAAGACACTCTTAATCATTTGGTAGGTTTCAGGTTTGCCGGCGCACAAAATATCGGGGAAAATACCCTGGCGGCTTTCCACCTCAAGTTGTTTGCCGGTGCAGGAAACTTCCGGATAAGAGGCAATTGCGGCTATCATGTGCCCCGGCATATCAATTTCGGGTATAACCCTAATATGGCGCGCGGCACAGTATTCAACTATTTCAGACAATTGGGCCTTGGTGTAGTAGCCGGAATATTCCCCATCAACATGGTCATGGCCGAAATGGGAACCGTTTCTGACGGAGCCGACCCTGACAAGGTTGGGGTAAGATTCAATCTCAATGCGCCAACCCTGGTCGTCTGTCAGGTGCCAATGCATAACATTAAGCTTGAGCAAGGCAGCAGCGTCTACCAGTTTTTTAATGTCTTCAACCTTTATCATGTGGCGGGCAGAGTCTATCATAAAGCCCCTGTACTCAAAGGCGGGTTCGTCAACAATTTCCACCAGGGGGATACGGCCGCCGTTTCGCTTGGCCGAGTCCACCAGTTGCAGCAAACTTTGCTGGGCATAAAACTTACCGGCCTCGCCGCCCGAAGTGATTAGGAAACGATCCTTTTTTACTTGCAGACGATAGGCTTCGGGGTTGACTATTTCATCGCTTATGATATTTGTGGATTTTCTGCGATCTATCGCTCGTAAATTCGTATAAGAATCAAAAAACCTGATTGAGTTGGGGTAAGGGACGATATCAAGGTAGGGGACGATATTAAGGTTTTCCATCTGTAAGCCCTCCATAAATTTAAAAACAAATATTTACCGGTCGCCCTCTTGGGGCAAAACATCTTCTTCGGCCAAAATTTCCACCCGCACCTTGTCAATGCGCCTGTCTTCAACCGTTAAAACGGTTAAGCGCAGGTTCTTGTACAAAACTTCATTCATCTCACCGTCTTGCGGCAAAAAGCCCAAGAGGCTGATTATGAAGCCGGCCAAGGTGTCGTATTCCCCCTCGGGGAAATCAAGCCCCAAAAGGTCTTCTACTTCGTCAATCAGGGTGATGCCGTCTATGGTGAAGGTTGTGTCATCTATTTTTGAAATCTCTTCGCCTTCGTTGTCATATTCGTCTTGAATATTACCCACTATAAATTCAAGCAAATCTTCCATGGTCACAAGGCCGGCTGTGCCGCCGTACTCGTCAACAACAACGGCCATTTGAACATGACTTGCGGTCATGTCTTTAAAAAGTTCCCAACAAAGCTTTGTTTCGGGTATGTAATAAGCCTGCCTGATAAGCTCTTTGGGGATGTTGCCGCCCGGCAACTTGTTACCGATATATTTGAGTAAATCCTTGACATAAACAAGGCCGATAATATCATCCAAGTCTTCACGGTAAACGGGTATGCGCGAATAACCTTTTTCAATTGCAATGCTGATAACTTCAAGCAAGGGGTCTTTTTCTTCAACGGCGAATATATTGGTGCGGTGGGTCATTATGCTGCTGACATCAACATCATCAAACTCAAAAATGTTGTTGATCATTTCTTTTTGATCAGCCTCGATAACGCCGCGTTCGCCGCCGACATCAACCAACATGCGGATTTCTTCTTCGGTTACTGTTTTTTGTGAAGCGTTTGGGTCAAAGCCAAAAAGCTTAACGACCGTGTTGGTAGAAAAAGCTAAAAATTTGACGAAAGGTTTTGTGACTTTTGAAATAAATAAAATGACATCAACCGTGGCAAAAGCAATTTTTTCGGGTGCTTGCAGGGCTATATGTTTTGGTGCAAGTTCACCCAGCACCAAAGAGAAGTAAGAGACAATCACGGTTATGACAACCATTGCAAAAACACTGACAAAGCCATGGGCCTGTTCGCCTATATGGGGGATTTTCATAATAAGCCAGGACAAACGGTCAACAAAAGTGCGTGAAGCCGAAGCAGAGGCCAGAAAACCCGCCAAGGTTATACCGATTTGAATGGTGGACAAGAAGCGACTGGAGTTTTCAGTCAGCTTGACAACCTGTTTAGCTTTTTTGTGGCCTTCTTCCGCCATTTTTGCGATTTTATTGTCATTGAGGGAAATAATGGCAATTTCACCCATAGCAAAAAACGCATTTAACAAAATGAGGATAAACAGCCCCATAAGCTGCAATAAAAGACTTGTGTCAAAGCCGGGTTCGCCCATTAAATGACTCCCTCCTCCATACAATATAATTTAATATATAGTTAGGGCAATTATACATTCAAAAAATATAAGTGTCAAATAGAAGGGCCCCTTTGTATGTGTCAAGTAAACGTTGGCAAAATATACCTTGCAAAAAGAATCATTAACTTCATTGCAGTCAAGGGTTAAGTCTGACTGCGGTCAGGCTTAACCGCACAACAATTATACTTTGCTTTTGTTGT
>JAAYSC010000090.1 GCA_012524025.1 Clostridiales bacterium
AAAGACAGTATTCAAATTAAAGTGAACTCTTCTAAAAACTTTTCTGTGAAAGGTCAGATACATAAAACCAAATATTTATGATTTGGTTCGGACTGGGGCTAAATTATGTTTTAGTAATCCGGAAGAATTTAGCGAAAATACAGAAGATGGTAGAATATATACCTAATAGATGTTAGTTCTAAAACTTTTTACCAAAAAAGCGTTTCTGTTGTATTTTCACATAGATAACTATGTTGTTCAGTACCATAGAAATATAGATATGTAATTACAAAATAGCATTGTAATTGTAGTATAAGACCATATTTGATAAAAATAAATGACCTAAATTAGTTACTAAGATCCCGGATGATCTTTGAAGTAACGAGCAATTATGGTATAGTTATCTCGGAATAGATAATCATTACAAATTGATCATACAAATATGTAACAGACCATAATTTAGCGACTTTATTCTATATAAAACTAGAAATAGATATTAAACTAAGGAGCTTGACATGTTGCAGAGCGTATTAATAGGTGTATTATGTACAGGGTTAATTGCAATCATTATCTTGTTTGTTCTGGAAAAAAAGAAAAACGACCAACGCGAGGAAGCTCTGAAAAAAAATATAACAGAATCAATAGAGTCATTAAGACATCAGTATGAAATGGCAAACAATGAGTTGAATACTTTTTTAAGTCAGAACATTGAAAGCCTAGACAATGATACTAAGGAGCATATCACAAAAATTGCAGAAAGCATTAATAGCTTATCTTCAGAAACTAAGGAACTTATATCTACAACACAATCCGACTTGCAAACCATGACTAGCAACTCGATAAAAGAATTGGCTGGGACGTTTGACGAGGGATTAAAGAAAAACAAGGCAATGGTTGATAATAAAATAGCTCTATTAGCTAAAGTTATAGATCAGGTTATTGCAGAAAATGCAGAGCTGAAGAAAAAACTCGAATTTTTTACTGAAATAGATGAAGATTCTAAAAATTTAAATGAAACAGAGGATGAAGAAGCTCGTGAAAAGTTAATTAAACAGGCATTGGCGGAGCTTTCAAATCCATCAACAGAAGAGACCACTATTAAACCAACACCTGAACCCGAAAAAACGGTTGCATCTTTTGAAAAAGAACCGGTCCCTGAACACAAGCCAGAAGAAATGGTATCTGCACCAAAGCCAGAGGAAGCTGAATCTGTGCCTGAACAAGAAGAAATAGATGAACATGCAGAAAAAGAGAAAGAAATTCCATCAGCAAAGCCTTTAACGAGCGATGCACCAAGTATTTTAGATGATGAACAGAAAATAGCTTTTACCATTATGAACAAGACAGACGAAAACTTGTTCATCACAGGGAAAGCAGGAACAGGAAAAAGTTTTTTACTTGATGTATTTGTGAGAGCAACATCAAAGAAAACAATAAAACTGGCACCGACCGGCATAGCTGCATTAAATATAGGGGGCGCTACACTCCATTCCACATTCGGATATGACAATCTAGAAAAAATTAGCCTTGAAAATATATCCGTGAGTACGATTCGATTAAAGAGTGATAAAGTGCGCATTCTGAAAGAGGTTGACACAATTATCATTGATGAGATTTCAATGGTTCGTGTTGATACGTTCGATAAGATTGATAAGATTTTAAGAGTGCTTAATAAGAGTGCAAAACCATTTGGCGGAAAGCAAATGATAGTATTTGGAGATTTATTCCAACTCCCACCGATTACTATGTGGCAGGAAACAAAGTATCTCACAGATTATTACGGGGGAATATTCTTTTTCAATTCGAATGCTTATAGTAATGGGCGTTTCAATTTTATTGAACTATCAACCAATCATCGACAAAAAGATGATAAGGCTTTTTTTGATATTTTAAATAGAATGCGTGAGGGCATAACAACGAAAGAAGATATAGATTGTCTTAATGAACGCCATATAGATCGAAAAGCAGATAAGAGTGAGTTGAGGCGAATATTAACTCTTTTCCCTAAAAAAGCTGATGCTGAAAGAGTGAACAGAGAAGAGCTTGCGAAAATAGAAGCAAAGGAGTAC
>JAAYSC010000013.1 GCA_012524025.1 Clostridiales bacterium
GAGCCGATCGGCTCGTATGCTTTAATTTCGCTCATATTTTTGGGCGAACCAAAGCTTTCCCACCGAAAGTTTTGACCGGTTCGCTTGTGGCAGGTATCCTGACTTGACATCAACCTTGGCTTTAGTCTTCCCATTTTTAAAAACAGTGACAAATTAAAGCTTCGTCCGTCTTACAGTAGCGGGGGCTGTCACGGCATTGAACCGTATTCCCTTAAATTGCACATAAGAACATGCAAAACCGCAAGCGATTTAATTGTGAATATATGTTAACATCGGCCACCGGCAAAGTCAAGGTAGGTTTTTAATTTCATCAAGCCAAAGTGTGGCGTGCGCGTCCGAGGGCATATGCCAGCTGACGCGGGGTGAAAGGTTGACACTGCCAAGCTTGGGACCGTCGGGCAGACAAGAGCGCTTAAACTGTTGGCTGAAAAAACGCCTGACAAAAACTTCAAGCCATTTTTTTATTATATCATCCGAATATTGGCCTTCAAAGGCTGCTTGAGCCAGCCTAAAAATTTTAGCCGGCCCAAAACCGTGGCGCAGCATATAATACAGATAGAAATCGTGAAGTTCATAGGGGCCGATATATTCTTCCGTAACCTGGGTCAACTCCCCTTCTTTTGCGGGCAAAAGTTCGGGCGAGACCGGGGTTGCGACAATATCTCTTAAAACCCGGGCCAGGTCGCTTTCACTCTCATCCGCAACAAAACTCACAATTTCACGCATCAGAGTTTTTGGGAGCCCCGTATTAATAGCATACATGGACATATGGTCACCGTTATAGGTAGCCCAACCCAAGGCCAGTTCCGACAAGTCGCCTGTTCCCAAAACCATGCCATTTAATTTGTTGGCCATGTCCATCAAAACCTGGGTGCGCTCCCTGGCTTGGGAGTTTTCAAAGGTAATGTCATGAACATTTTCGCCCTGCCCTATGTCTTTAAAGTGTTGCAAGACAGCGGCTGTGATATCAATCTTTTTAAAGTCGGTGCCCAGTAGCCGACAGAGCTTTTGGGCATTATCTAAGGTACGCTGTGAAGTGCCGAAACAAGGCATGGTAAGGGTCAAGATGTCTCTATTAGGGCGGCCCATAAGCTCCATAGCCTTGACTGCCGCCAAAAGAGCCATGGTGCTGTCAAGCCCGCCGGATATACCTATAAGCAGTTTTTCACTGCCCGTGTGCTTTATGCGTTTGGCCAGTGCATGGGCTTGGATATCTAAAACAAGCTTTGCCCTTTGGGCTCTTTCTTTTTTGGACTTGGGCACAAAAGGTGTTTTGGAATACCGCCCTTTTAGGTCAAGTTCATTTTTTTTTTGATTAAATCGGATTTTTTTGAAGCCTTCTTCTGTGACTTCAAAGCCTGTTTTGAGCCTTTCGGCTGCCAAAAGGTCTGTATCTATCAGGCCGATTAAAAAATCTTCTTTTTTGAAGGGTTTGTTTTCTGCCAAAAGTTTGGCATATTCCACAATCATTTTATGGCCGGCAAAAACTAAGTCACCCGTGGACTCCCCCTGGCCGGCGCCTGAATGCACATAGGCACAGATGTTGCGAATGGCAGCCGAGCCCACAAGCATACGGCGGCTTTGGGCCGTGCCAATGAATTCACTTAAGGCGGCGGGGTTGGCAATAATCAGCGCCCCCCCTGCGGCAAGCCTTGCGGCGGGCGCAAGGGGTTCAAAAGTGTCCGCCCCGATTTCAATCGCAAGGCTGTAGTTTTCAAGACTTTGGTGGCTGAATATCAGGTTATTGCCAAAGGGGATATTTTGGCCCACCAGGCTTATTTCCCCATCTTTCAAATCATGGGCGGCTGCAAAATAGTTCCTGCCCGAAAACTGACCTCGATTTTTTGAAAACACCTTGGGTACAATGCCAAGGATTTCACCGTCGTGCAAAAGGGCGGCCACATTGTAGAGCCTGCCCTTGTATTTTAAGGGTAGCCCCACTGTCATCAAGGGGTATTTGCCAAGACTGTAGTCGGCAAGTTCCGCCAAAGCCTTTTGAGCACCTTCTAATAAGCTTTGCGAGTTAAAAAGGTCACCGCAAGTGTAGCCGGTCAGGCTCAATTCCGGCGTGACTATCAAGTTAACCGATCGTTTGTCACCCAAGTCTAAAAGTTCTTTGAGCTTTTGAGTGTTTGTTTTAAGGTCGGCCAAGCTTATCTCAAAGCCGGCCGCGGCCACTTTTACAAAACCGTCATTCACCTTGCAACCCCCTTTATATTTTAACTATTACATGCCTTATGATAACATGGCCAAGGTGACTTGGCAAGAAAGCATTTAAGGGCTTGCCCTTTCTTGCAATTGATAAATTTAAGTGCTATATTAAAACTCTATTTGATCAGATTAGGAGATGCGCTGTATATGCAACAACAAAGGGTCGCTGCCATACATGATATATCCGGCTTTGGGCGTTGTTCACTCACGGTTGCCTTGCCCATTATTTCGGCTGCCGGTATTGAGGTTGCCGTTATGCCGACGGCTGTATTGTCATCCCACACGGGCGGGCTTGAAGGCTACACTTACCGCGACTTAACCGAAGACCTGCGCCCCTTTGCCCGGCATTGGAAAAAGCTTGGCCTTGAGTTTGACGCCATCTATAGCGGCTTTTTGGGCTCAATTGAGCAAATTGAAATTGTAGAAGAATTTATTGAAGATTTTAAGAAAGAGGGCTGCCTGATTTTGGTTGACCCAGCCATGGCAGACAGCGGCAGGATGTATTCGGTTTTTGATATGGACTTCGCTTTGGAAATGAGAAGGCTTTGCGCCATGGCTGATATTATTTGCCCCAACATAACAGAAGCCGCTTTTTTATTAGAAAAAGAATATATAGCAGGCCCCCATACCAAGGAATATATCGAAGAACTTTTAAAAGGCTTGGGTGAGTTGGGCCCTTGTGAAGTTGTTTTAACGGGTGTTATGTTTGACAGGGACCATTTGGGTGCCGCTACCTATGACAAGCAAAGCGGTGAAATTTCTTACGCCTTTTCCGACATTGTGGAAGGCACCTTTCATGGCACGGGCGATGTTTTTGCAAGCGCAATGTTGGCCGCCCACCTAAAGGGAAAGTCCTTGGCCCAAAGCACAAAAATCGCGGTTGACTACACCGTTTCGGGGATAAAATTAACCAAGGCTGCCGGTACCGACTTGCGTTACGGCATTAATTTTGAAGCAGGTATAGGCAAGCTGATTGAGATGATTGAGCTATGAGGATTTTAATTGATGCCGATGCTTGCCCGGTGGTCGATATTGCAATTGATGTGGCAAAGAGTTTTGGGCTTGAATGCCTACTGGTCTGCGATACGGCCCATGTTTTTGAAAAAGACGGTGCCAAAACCATAACTGTTTCAAAGGGTGCGGACAGTGTAGACTTTGCCTTGGTCAACATGCTGAAGGCCGGCGACATAGCCGTCACGCAGGACTATGGTTTGGCCGCCATGTGCTTGGCAAGGCAAGCCTATGTTATTGACCAAAACGGCAGGGTTTACACAGATAAAAATATTGACAACCTTTTGTACTCACGCCATAAGGCGGGTAAAATCCGCCGCGGCGGCGGAAGGCTAAAGGGGCCGCCAAAAAGGCAGCCCGGGCAAGATAAAAGCTTTAAGGCTGCATTAATAAAGCTTATAAACGATAACCTGAATAAAGACAGCGAATAATAGTTTTCGCCTAATAATTTAAAGGGATGAGGTCTTATCTTGACTTCATCCCTTAATATTTTAGATATTTTTTGTTTTCCTGAAATTGTTGGGTGTCATACCATAAAACTCCTTGAAGTTTTTGATAAATTGAGTTGTGTCGCTGTAGCCGATTTTTTCGCACACCAAATCCAGCTTAAGGTCTGTTTCAAGCAAAAGTTCCGACGCCTTCTGCATACGCAAATTACGCAAGATATAAGAAAAGGTAAAGCCTGTCTGCTCCTTTATCCGCCTGCTTAAATATGAGGGGTTAAAATTAAAATGGTCGGCAGTCCCCGCCAGTGTTGCCGTCTTATAATTTTGGCGGATATAATTTTCAATCTCTATCATAGCTTTGCTTAAGGGATTTTCACCCTCCGGTATTTTTATATGGTCCTCATAGTTTTGCACAAGATAGGGAAACAAAACAGAGATCAGGCCTTCTTGTATATGCTTGTTATGTTGCTTACCTTCAATCTGCTGGGTGTACATGTGTAAGAAGAGTTCGGCTATAAAATTATCTTCACCGCAGTTTAAAGTGATTATATTTCTATAATTTTTTGCATAAAGGGTTTTAGAAAAAAAGGCTGACAGGATGGTGCCGCTGCTCATAAGCCTTGAAAAAACATTGTCAAAAGTGCTTTGCCTTATTTTGATTGTCAAAACTATGGAGTCATGATTTGATTCTGAATAAAGATAATGAAGAACATTGGGTGAGATAATGGTCAAATCGCCCTTAGCCATCCGTGTCTCAGTCCCCTCCACCCTGTGTAGGCAATTTCCGCTCAAAAGATAAACCATTTCAAAAAAATCATGGCGGTGGGGAGGACTTTCAATGTACCTGGGAAGGCGCCTAATTTTAACATTTTTATCTTTTCCGACAAAAAATTGTTCATTTAAAACACCGGATAACTTTTTATCAAACTTTTTGAAAATTTCTTTTGAAAACTCTTTGGCTTCCGAACTGTTAAGCTGTGACAAATCAAGGGGGTTTTCCTGTTGCATAAGGTACATCATGGAAATATAGCTCAAGTAGTCCCCTGTTTTCTCATAATAGGCATAGCCTATTTGCTCTTCTTCATTGAGTTGTTTTAAATTTAGATAGGTTTTTGTAAGATCCAAAATAATCACCCCTTGCCGGTTGCTCAATGTTATAGATAAAACATAACATAAAAGATCAGGAATGTAAATAAATACCTATTAAGGCAATAAAAATAGGCGGTATATTCAAATTGTTTGTATGTGGCAATGCAATTGGCAGACGAAAAAGCCATGCTCTGTTTTGAAGACACTGTAAGTTTCCTTGGTGAAAACGGATTTATTTGAATTGAATTTTTCTTGATATTAAGAAAGAGCAATCCGAACCCCTTTCCTTTTGGAAAAGAGTTCGGATTGTTTTTTGATAATTTAAGCGGTTAAATATGCTATTCGCTAATTTGCAAGCGTTTCAACCCATAATTTGTGCAGGTTCTAATCGATAATTTGTGAGCGTTTCATTCGATAGTTTGTACGGCTTTTGACCGATAATTTGTAAGTTTGGCTCTTGCCCTCAAAAATAGACTGCGGTAGCAATTCCTTCTTGTCACCAAAGAATATTAACCGCATTTTTATCCGTATCATAAGTCAATGTACCTGCTTCAAGCTCATCCAAGGCGGTTACAAAAGCCTGCCTCATTTCATCATTGGGGAAGACTATGGTTGACTGCATGGTCAGCATGGAAGGTTTAACGATGGGGGTTAAAATTCTAAAGCCCGACTGCCACCAGGTATCCTGAAGCTCACGCTCAAAGAGGAGGCATCTGCCCATTGACAGGCGCATGGAAATGGGTAGGAGGTGGTCATCATCGGCGCAGTCATAAAATTCTATAAGACGGGTCTCGGGCTTGTAATAGACACCGATTTCACCGCCCATAGCAACTATGTAGCGCCCCTTCCAAAGTTTTATAAGCCAGTCCTTATCATCATAATTAAATTTAACCCTGATGGTTTCATATTCATAGTTTACCAGGGGTGACAGATGGTCATAGAGCTCACAAAAGCCGAAAGCCCTGTTCCAGCCGTCTTCGGCTGCATAGATGGTCAGTTGGCGAATGTCAAAGTCAAAACCTAGGGCGAAGACACCGTTATTGTCCTTACCATAAATCAGGGCCGCTGCCTCGTCATAATAGATTCCGGATATAAAAACATGCTCTTGGCCTTCATTGTCATAGTAATTGGCGTAAAATTCTTGTAAGCCGTCACCAATATCCACTAAATAAACTTCCAAATCATTTATGCCGGCTTTATAGAGTTCCAAGAAAGACTTGACGCTGTCAATCGGGTTACCACGCGATTCTTCTGCCGCAAGAGCTACCCGGCTTTCGGCTTGAGTTTCCTTAGCTGCTGAAGCAAATTCCGCTTCTTCCAACAAATCCAAAGCAGGTGATTTTGGCACTTGGTCAACTTGACGGTAAGATTCAACAAGCCCGCTTGACTCTTCAACCACAATTGGGCTTTTTACAATTACTTCATCGGCTTTCTCAATAGAACGGGGCGCCTTTAGGGACACCGACTTGCTCCTTGCTACCGGTGTGATTGTAATAAGGGAAAGCGATATGATTAAGCACAGGATTTTAAAGGTAAAGGTTTTCCTCAATTTGTTTCCTCCAATTTGTTTGCCAGAAGCTCTACTTATTTTCAACCAGCTGAACGGTATAGCCGTCAGGGTCTTTTACAAAGAAAAAGCGCAAATTCTCATTTATGACAACGGGTTGCCCTAAAATTTCATAGCCCTTGCTCTTTACAAGTTCCATAGCCTCTTCCAAAGCAGAAACTTCAAAGCCTATGGTTACACCGCCTTGGCCCGTATCGACCTTTTCGTTTTTGTCACACAAAAGCTCAAGCTTGGTTTGGCCCTTGCATAAAAAGGCTATTTCGGAAGCGGGCCCGGCTTGGAAGCGGCTGTCCACTTCCAGGCCCAGCATATCTTGATAAAATTTTAGCGATTCTTCTAAATCTTTAACACGCAAGGTTACCCACAAAAACTTCATAACTCCACCTTCTACAATTCCAAGAAATTGCTTTCTTTTACTTGGCCGCTTTCTTCTATCAGGAATGTTTTTATTTCTTGCGCCTTCAAATTTGTTTCAAACTTGACATCAAGTGCTGCAATTTCAACACTGACCTCTGTTTCAAGCCCGGCCGTTTCATAGAGCCTTATAACAGTGGCGGAGCCGGTGTGGGCGTATTTAAGGGTTTGGACCAAGCAGTTTTCCGCACTGATTCTAATCCCCTCATAGCTTGTGGGCAAGGGGCCGTCGTGGTGGGTTTCGCGCACGAGTTCGGGTGGAGTGTTGAGCAAGCTTGCCTCTTTAACAACTTGCGCAAAAGCGCCGGCTTCGTGGGGCATGAGGGTGTAGTTGAAAATTTGCTCACCCTGGTCTTGGAATTCCATTAAATCGTCACGAACACCGAAGTGGTCGGCATAACCGCAGCCGCGTGCCACCGCCATGCGTATATCGTCACCTTTTACATCAAAGCTGTATTTGCTGTCATTGAGGAGAGCCAAGCCCGCCCCTCGGCCATCCGAAAGACTCAACCAAGCTTGGGAAGCTTCTTCAAGACCATCCGCTTCCTTGTAGATAAAGCCATTTGGCATTGAATAAGCCACCTTACCGTCGGCCCCGGCAAAGGGAAAGGATAATTTAAGGATTTTAAGCTCTTCCGCAAAGTGTAGGAGGGCGCGGACTTCAAGCTTCTTACTGCCGGCATAAAGATAAAAATCTTGCACCAGTTTAGATTTGTTGTAGTAGCTTATTACCCTGATAGCAGCCCTTATCGGCCCGTTTTCAAGAACCTTGATTTGGGCATCCGTAAAAGCACCCAGTTCTTCCCTAAATTCAAACACGGCGTGGGACCAAGTGTCCGTCGCGTCGTCGCGTATGATCAGGGGTTTTGCCATGGGGCCCGCCGACATTTCTCTGTCTTTGGCCTTGTCAAAGTAAGATTTTACCCAGCCTGTGTGTTTGTCAAACTCAATGCGCACCAAGTCGTTTTCAAGCACATTGTCGTCAGCCTCAACACTTGGCAATGCCGGCGGAGCTTCTGCAAGCTTCTCTTTGCGATAAACATAATGCGTAGCCCAACCGTAGGCGGGAATTTCAGCCATTATCATGGTTTCATAATTGTCTAAACCGTTCGTTTTTTCCGCCCTGACTGTTTGGAAGGGTATGGGGCGGCCTCGGTCGTCACAGACACCCTTGGAAACATAGGGTATGTAAACGGGTGTTTGCACCGGGAAGGAATGGGGGTTGAAAACCACAGAAGGCTCACCCTCACCGTTTTGAGCAAAGAGTGATTCACCGTCTTCTTTGCCTTCAACCTCAAACAGAGCCTTGGTATTGACACGCCAGGAAATTTTTTGCAGAGCAAAATTGCCTACTTCCCAGGCCACATCACAGGCATAACCGTAAGAGTTAAATGCTTCCTCATAGGCGCTCCTTATAGAACAGCCCGTCACGATATCATGAAACTGATTGAAGAGGACTCTTTCCCAGGCGCTTGAAAGTTCACCTGAGCGTGGTTTTGAATCGGTTAGGCGGCTTGCCAACCAATCATATTTTTCAGCTGCCATAAGCAGATTTTCGCTTTTGCGGTTTCTTCTTTTGACTTCGCTGTTGGCGGCATAACAGCCGCTGGCATGGTGCTGCAAATCGGTTTTGACGGTTGGGAGATTTTCGGTGTCTAAAACCTTGCGGACATAGTCAAAATATTTGCCCGGACCCGCATATTCAAACTTTTCCGGGTCTTTTGCTATTATTTCTTCCAGGGCACTCAAATGGCGAACCGTTGGGCCGCCGCCGTGGTTGCCCACACCGTAAAAGCTCATAAGGGGGATCCCTTCCCGGACAGATTGTTCCAAAACATCAAGGGCCCTGGCCTCATATTTGGTCAGACCTTCGAACTGAGGATACCTGTCTACCGGGTAGTTACCGTCGCCATATCCGGTTGTCAACCTAAAGGTTAAAACACTGCTGCCATCCGGTGATTGCCAGTTAAAGAGCCCGGTCGGAAGCTCAGGGTTTTCAATCTTGTCGGGTCTCATAAAAACATAAGATTCAATACCGCCATGTTTTAGTAATTGGGGCAACATACCGTTGTGGCCGAAAGAGTCAACATTGTAGCCGAATTTGGCTATGTGACCGAATTTTTCCAAAAAATACCTTTGGGAGTAAAGCAAATGGCGGGCAAAGGATTCACCGTTTGGAATATTACAATCGGGTTGGACCCAAAGGCCGCCCGCTATAACCCAGCGCCCCTCCTCAACCCTCTGCTTGATTTCTTCAAACATATGGGGTTCGCTTTCTTCTATCCATTTATAGTAGGCAGCGGAAGAAGCGGTGAAAACATAGTCGGGAAATTCCTTCATTATGTCAAGAGCGGAACGGAAGGTGGCCTTAATTTCGGCATATCCTTCTGTTTTACGCCAGAGCCAAACAGGGTCAAGGTGGGCATTGCCAATGAGGAAAATTTTGTTTTTAAGCAAATGTCTCATTCCTTTTTATCTTTATTTTTGCTCTTGAGCGCGCAGACGCACTACATCATGATAATTGATATATTTTATACCCTTGCTCTCTAAATGCTGGCGTGTTTTAGGGTCTGCAAAAAGCTTGTATTCCCAACTTCTTTCATGCCAGGTTGATGTGATCCCCTTCATTTCGTCACTTTCAAAAGCGGGATGAATAAAGGTTTCACTGATACCTTCGGGAATATTTGTAAGGCGGTTTAGCATATGCTCGCGATAGGTTTCATAGTTTGCCCTACGCTCGTCGTTCCAGTCGGGGAAAAGAAGGTAGTCAATAAGCGGTACCTTGTTTTGGTCTGCATTTCTGACATAGCCGTCAATAAGCATTTGTGCCACTTCAATCGGAACATCTTCGGGAAAATCTTCCGGAATTTCTTCGACTCTGAAATATTTGAACATGCGGAAGGCATAGCCCATTTCACCGCAGATTTCAAAAGTTTTGGGCATGACTTCATAATTGCCGTTAAGGCCGTAAAGTGAACCCATGTGATTGTCCAAATGTGAGGGATTAAGCCCCAAAAGTTTGGCTCTGGCAACCTGGGCTCTGATTTCGTTTTCAACTTGGTCAATGTCACAATGTTCTTCAAACTCATCATTTTCATGGTAAAAGTAGCCGAATTTGTCACAAAGTGTTGAGTTATTATCCAAGCTCACCGGACCCCAGCGGTATTTGCTCCACTCGCTTGTAAAGGTAAGATGCACCCCCACAGGATATTGAGGGTTTTCGCCCGCCCATTTGCAAGCCTCGGGTGACCAACCGCAGGGCACCATAACCGTGGCCGAGGTGATGCCGCCTTTTTCAAACAAATCAAATGTTGCAAGGTTGGCTGACCTACACATACCAAAGTCGTCCGCATTGATGATTAAATATTTTTCGCCCATATCTGTTACCTCCGTTAAAAATTATTGCATAATTTCGTTGGCTTTCGCCCAGTCGTACCAAACTTCAAGTGCCCGCAAGCGCTGTGCATTTAAAACTTTACCGTCACGGGTGTTGTGATTCATCTTAATGCCTTGAAGGTTTAAGAGATATTTTGCCGTTGCACTGAAGCCGCCCGTTAGGGCATTGTCCAAAAGGCAAATGTGTTGGTGGGTTATTTTAGCCTTATCCCTTTCCCCTTTGCAAAATTCACTCCACATTTTTACAAAAAGGTGGGTGCCGCAGGTGGTTGTGGTTGCGCAGACTCCCCTGGCCCCCGCCACATATGAATCATAAAGATAGGGTATATTGGCTTGCAAGACAGAAGTTTTGCCCTGTATCTTTATTTTTTCTTCAATTAAAGGCATGGTGCAAGTAGTATCTTTTATGGCTACAAAATGGCCGGTTTCGACTAACTTGGCGTAAGTTTCACCGGTCATTTTATGGGGTGAGGTCCCGGGGTATTCATACAAGACGATGGGTAGCGTGGAGTGACTCGAAAGTTCAGCCAAGTAAGTAAACATTCTTTCTTGATCGTCACCGTAGCCTTTTGTTACAAAAACAAGGCCCGACACACCGGTAGCCTCAATGCGCTTGATTTCTTCTAATTGAGCATACCAAGAAGGCTCAAGATTTGCTGTAGCCACCACGGGGACATTGCCGGCATTTTTCACTACCGTAGAGGCTATCTCTACGCGTTCGTCCAGCGTTAATTTATTCATTTCCGCCGATCCGCAGACAGCAAAAAGATGTTGCGGTTTTTGAGAAGCTTGATAGTTTGCATAAGCTTCCAAAGCTTTAAAGTCGACCGAAAGGTCATCTTTAAAAGGGGTTAGCACCAAAGTATAGACACCTTCAAATTGTTTCATGTCGTTGGGTTTGTACATTTTCCGCCTCCTAATAAAATTCAAGTTGAGATGGATTGACCGCAAAGCCTTCATGGAGCTCAGCCCATGTTTTTAGATAGATTTCCTTACTTGCACGCCCCCTTTTACCTGTAAATATTTCACAATAAATTCATAAAAAATATACTGATTTTTCCACAACATTATAGTACACTGACGGGGTCAATGCAAGGTTAAAACATATAAATATCGATTGTGTTTTTGAGTGCTTTGGTGTACCATAGAAGCCGCAGTTTAAAGTTAGGAAAGGAGTGGCGATATGCTTGCATACCCACCTTTAAAAATGGAAGAAAACAGGGTTTGGCGCATATATTTAGGCGGCAAATTGTTGGACGAATTCAGGGGGGAGGAAGGTAAGGACGGCTACTTCCCCGAAGATTGGCTGGCATCTGTGGTTGAAGCCAATAACCCCGAGCGTGAGGGAAAGCCCCGGCGTGAAGGTTTGAGCACGGTTGTTTTGCCCGACGGTGAAAAAGCCTATCTTAAAGATTTGATAGATGCTGACCCCGCGGGCTATTTAGGGCAAGAGCATATAGATAACTTTGGTGTAAACTTCGGTGTTTTAACAAAATTTTTAGACTCTGCCGAAAGGTTGCCCATCCAGGTCCATCCTGATAAAATCGCAGCGCGTGAACTTTTTAATTCCGATTACGGCAAGACCGAAGCCTGGTATATCTTGGGCGGGCGTAAAATAGATGGGCAAGAGCCTTATATTCTTTTAGGATTTAAAGAAGAAGTCACAAAAGAACAACTCAAAGAGCTGTTTGACAAGCAAGACATCAAGGGCATGGAGGCCTTGATGCACAAAATCCCCGTTAAGGCCGGTGAAGTGTATATAATCACGGGCGGTACCCCCCATGCTATCGGCCCCGGCTGCTTCTTGCTTGAAATTCAAGAGCCGACAGATTACACCATCAGCTTGGAAAAATGTAACACCCTGGGTGAAAAACTGCCGGACTTCCTCTGCCACCAGGGCTTGGGCTTTGATAAGATGTTTGATTGCTTCCATTATCAAAAACACAGTTTAGATGAGCTCTTGGGTGAATTTAAATTGGAAGAAAGCTTAATATCAAAAGATGAGAATCACACTTATAGGCAAGTTATCTCTTACGACACCACAACTTGCTTCATGTTGAACAGACTGCGTGTAAAAGAAAGTTATACTCACAAGAATTCAGGCCGCCCCTATGCCCTGGCTGTGACGGCCGGCAGGGGGAAAATTGCCGGGATTGAAGTAAAAAGCGGTGATTGCCTCTTTGTGCCCGCCAAGGCAAAAGCCTTTAAGATAAGCACAGATGGCGACCAAGCACTTGAAATACTTGAATGCTTACCCCCGCAAATGAAATAAGAAGCAAATATTAGAATATAGAAATTGGAGTAAAAAAATGATTGATGTTTTAAGCGTAACCAAAAAATACGGTGATTTCACCGCTATTTCAGACCTTTCTTTTAAGGTTGGCAGGGCTTCAATTTATGGCCTGGTGGGCTATAACGGAGCAGGTAAAACCACCCTTTTAAAAGTAGCTGCCGGTGTTTTCAAGCCCGAGGGTGGGCGTGTGGAAATTTTTGGTGAGAATGTTTATGAAAACCCTGCCGTAAAACAGCGCTTGTTTTATGTGCCGGATGACATTTACTTCAAATCAAATGCCACCATGGCAAAAATGGCAAGCTTTTACAAGGGGTATTACCCCAAGTTCAGCGATAAAACTTTTAATAATTTAGCAGAAGTTTTTGAGCTTGACAAAACAAAGAAAATTAACGGTTTTTCAAAAGGCATGCAAAGGCAGGCCGAGTTGGTGCTGGGGCTTGCCACCCACCCCGATATTTTGCTTTTGGATGAAAGCTTTGACGGCCTGGACCCGGCCAAGAGAAATGTGGTTAAAAACCTTGTTTTGGAATATGTTGCCGAAAAAGAGTGTTCTGTTATCATCTCTTCCCACAACCTACACGAGCTGGGTGACTTGTGCGACCACATAGGCCTGATAAACGGCAAAAAAATCGTACTTGACACTGCCATGGATGACATAAGCAAAGACAGATACAAGTACAGATTAACCTTTGACAGAGATGTTGATATCAAGGATTTTGAGGGTTTCGATATTAAAAGTTTTGTTAAAGACGGGAAGTCCGTCAGCTTTTCGCTCAAGGGTAACAGCCAAGAGAACGAAAGTAAATTGCGAGCTTTGAACCCCCTCTTAATTGAAACATTCCCCTTAAATATTGAAGAAATCTTCCTTGAAGAAATGGAGGGCACGGGTTATGACTACTCAAAAATCTTCGCTTAATACATTCTCATTCAGCTTTTTCTCTGCGCTCAAAGAAGGCTTTATAATCCCGCTTATAGCTATGCTTGCCCTTATCTTGGCTGTACCTACCACTTCTTTATTTAGCATACTTGAGCTTATCAAACAAGGGCGTGACCCCATGACCGGTGCCTTGATAGAAGGCGAGCAAATTACGGACAAGTTCAGATTTTATATTTTCGATGAATACTCTGCCCTTTCTAACAACATTCTCATGCATTTACTTGTTATAGCAGCATCGATATTGTTGGGCATAATTATGTTCCGCTTCATAGCCAACAAAAAGACTGTTAATGTCTATTACAGTTTAGGCATAAAGAGGGAAAATCTTTTTGCATCAAAATTTTTAGCCGGGCTTCTTTTACTCTTTGTGTCTGTCAGCATACCCTTCCTACTTACCTTCTTAATAAACATAAAATATTTTGGCTATTCAAAAGAGCTTTTGGCAACTATCATTTTCCATGTTTTGGGCTATTTTGTGCTTGCACTTGTTGCCTTCACTTTGACCGCAACAGTCTTTAGTGCGGTAGGCACCATAATGGAAGGCATTGCATTTTCAGGCATACTTATGTTAGGCCCGACTATCGCCTATTATTCGGCCCAGTTTTTGATGGATAAACTGACACTGGGCTCCCCTTACGGACATTTTTACAGCAGCGAAAACATGCTTACAAACTCCTTGGCCTCCGGCTTGGCACGCTTTAACCCTCTTATGTTTTTCTATACAGATATAACCCAACATGGTTATTTAGCCCTTGAATATGATGAAAAGAAAAAGCTTATCTGGCAAGCACCAAGCTATACAAATATTATAATTTGGGCTCTTATAGCTTTAGCCCTGTTTTTTATCGGCATGGTCATCTTCAAAAAGCGCAAGGCCGAAATTTGCGGTTTCTTGGGTGAAAATAAGTGGCTTAACTTCATTGCCACCTTCCTTATTGGTTTCTTCCCCATGGGGATTTCCATTATGTCAATTCCCAGCCTTCCCCTTGGGATTTTAGTCGGCGCCTTAATTTTCATTCTTCTTTATCTTATAGTCGATTTTGCCTTGATCAGAAACTTTAAAGAATGGATAAAAGGACTCTACAAGCTACCCATTCACCTGGGCATTGTTTTTGCAATCATTGCGATTTTTTACACCGGCATTTTCGGATTTTCATCCCGCATGCCGGCCCTTGAAAAAATTGAGAGTATCGATATCAGCTTCCCCGGCAACACCATGGTTATTTCGCCCTTACGTGGAGGCGGTTTTGGGGAAGACTTCACACTTACTTTTGATAGCGGCGAAC
>JAAYSC010000014.1 GCA_012524025.1 Clostridiales bacterium
CAACATAAACATCATAGCCCCTGCGTCGCAGTTCCAGATAAACTATGTTCTCCAGCATGGCTGCAACGCTGTCGGGGGAGTAGCCTAAAACGCTGTATCTGAGCGCAGAGTCTGCAAGGTAAAATTTTTCTTGTGTTTTCAGAAGAGCTTTGCCCTGAATGTCGTAGCGCGAACAACGGTGAATGATGTAAGCGCTTTCCAACTTTAAAAGGTAATTATATATTGTTTCAATGTTGATGGTTCGGTTTTCGCTTTTCAAATATTTGGATATAGAGAGCGCCGAGAAGGTTCTGCCTATATTATCAAACACAAACCGAACAATACGCTCCAACTGATCTACTTTGCGAATTTGATTGCGCTTTACGATATCCGTAAAAATCGTTGAGTTGTAGATATCCCTAACGATGGTATAAGCTTCTTCGTATGAATAGTTTTGCAAATGAATGGCCGGAAATCCACCATAGCGAAGAAATCTTGGCAGCTCTGAATGTGGGTCCGCCACCTCAGTATAAGTCTGCCGAAAAACTAAATACTCCGCAAAGGAAAGCGGGTAGATGCGAAAAGATACATATCGCCCGGTAAGATATGTGGATATTTCAGATGACATCATTCTTGAATTAGAACCGGTCACATAAATATCCACATCGTGGTCGGCCATCAATGAGTTGACAACCTTCTCCCAAGACTTTACTTCCTGTATTTCATCAAGGAAAAGATAGGTTTTGCCCTTGTCTGAAAGATGATCTTTGATTTCTGCAAACAGCGCTTTTGATGTTTTTAGCTCTTCGTGCTCCAAGGAGTCAAAGTTATAGTGCAGTATGCGATCCTCGGCAATACCGCGCTGCTTAAGTTCTTCCATAAGCATTTTCAATATAGTGGATTTCCCGCTGCGACGCACACCTGTTAAGATTTTTACAAATGGCGTATCTACATAGGACATGATTTTTTTTGTATAAAGCGGTCTTTCAATCATAGCTACCACCTCCGCACACATAGTATACCGAAAAACATGGGGAATTGGAAGAGTTTTTCCGGTTATAACCATAAAAACTTATGTTTTTTGCAAGTATTTTCCGGTATAGATAAATCGGAGCTATATCCCCAAGGGCCGTCAAAAAAATCCTTGCTATTGTTCCGATTTTGGTTTATGCTATGCTTTAGAAGAAAATAATGTTACCGAAATGAATATGGCAGAAATACAGCCTCAGGCACTCTGAAGCCCATAAGAAAGCTTGAGTATAATACAAGAAAGGAGGGTTAAGATGAACGACAACTTTGATGATTACAACAGTATTGTTGAACTTATCGACGAAGACGGAAATACGATGGAATTTGAACTTTTAGGCATCATTGAATATGAAAGTGAAGAATATGTTACTCTGCTGCCTGCCGATGAGCTTGAAAATTCGGGCGAAGTCATAATCCTAAAAATTGAAAAAGCAGATGATGGAACAGAATCTTATGTAGGTGTCGAAGACGAGGCAAAACTCCAAGCGGTTTTTGAAATCTTTAAAGACAGATTCAAAGATGATTTTGATTTTATATAAAGGCGTTTGTATTCGCAGCTATTAATGAATATTTTATTTAAGGAGCGCTGAAGGTTTTTGCCTTCGGTGCTCTTTTTTGTCCCCAAAGAGGGGCAAGTTTCTACCCTTTATGTAATAAGCGAGCGAGCATAAACACCGCAAGCCCTTTTGATCGGGGGCTTGCGGTTTCATGATAAAATCATTCTTCTCGTGATATTATTGCGTATTTACGCAGAATTTTTATAAGCATGGCTTGACGCAGGTGTTTTTATATGCTAAAGTTAACTCGTCCCAAAAATGCGTATATACGCATTTTTAACCGGAGGTAAATATGGAAATTAAAAGGCCAAAATATTTAGAACAATTGATTAGTAAGAGGGAAAATGGCTTTGTGAAAGTCATTACCGGCGTGCGTAGATGCGGAAAATCCTATCTGCTTTTTAACCTTTATCGTGAATTCTTGATTTCTCTTGGTGTTGAGGATAAACAAATTATAGGCTTAGCCTTAGACGAGGTGCGAAATGCCAAATATAGAAATCCTTTAGAACTTGATAATTATATAAGGAATCAAATCACTAGCCAAAACACCATCTATTATGTTTTTTTGGATGAAATCCAAATGGTAGCGGAAATACAAAACCCTTATATTGATAACACGAGCGCCAAAATTGGTTTTGTTGACGTTTTGCTTGGACTTATGAAAATCAAAAATGTCGACTTATATGTGACCGGTTCTAATTCAAAAATGCTCTCTTCCGATATATTAACCGAATTTAAAGATAGAGGAGATGACATCAGGGTAAACCCTTTAACATTTAAAGAGTTTTATGATGCATATAAGGGTGAAAAACAAAATGCATGGAAAGAATATTTCACCTATGGTGGAATGCCGGTAGTCTTATCAAAAGAAACACATGAAGAAAAAAGCAAATATTTAAAAGATCTTTTTGACAGAACATATATTACCGATGTAATTGAACGACATAAAATATTAAATGAAAAGGAAGTTTTGGAAGATCTCTTGAATATTATTTCATCTTCTATCGGCTCGCTTACCAATCCCACCAAACTTTCGAATACCTTCAAAAGTGTTAAAAAAATCAATATTGCTTCCTCAACGATAAGCACATATTTAGATTATTTTATTGATGCCTTTATTTTATATAAATCATATAGATATGATATAAAAGGCAAGAAATACATTGATACCCCGTTAAAATATTATTTTTCTGATGTCGGGCTTCGAAACGCTAATTTAAATTTTCGCCAACAAGAAGAAAATCATATTATGGAAAATATTATTTATAATGAGCTTACAGCGCGAGCTTTTGATGTCGATGTTGGTTTTGTTGAATACAATTATAAAAACAAGAGTGGCGGGAGCCAGCGTTCGCAACTTGAGGTAGACTTTGTTGCCAATAAGGGCAGCAAGCGATATTATATCCAATCGGCTCTTTCTATCTCGGATAAAGAAAAGAGAGAGCAGGAGACCCGTTCTCTGTATCGAATTGATGATTCGTTTAAAAAGATTATTGTTGTAAAAGATAACATTATTCCATGGCATGATGAAAAAGGGATTCTATATATAGGTATAGAGCAATTTTTATTAGACGACACAGCTATAGATTTATGACTTATGAGCTGAAAGGAGCACCACAATGAATGAAACACTCAAAACAATAGCCGAACGCTTTTCCTGCCGTGATTTTGCGGACACACCCCTCACGGATGAACAAATCAAAGCACTGTCAGAAGCAGCCCTTGCCGCGCCCAGTGCCGTCAATCGGCAACCCTGGCATATTAGTGTCATAAGCGATAAAACCCTGATTGAGGAAATGGACGCAGAAGCTCTGAATGTCCTACAAGGCGAAGACAAGGCCCGCTACGATCGCGTTATGGCCGGCGGCGGGACGATCTTTTACAATGCCCCCTGCATGCTTATGGTCTCTTCCGACGGTTCAAAGTGGGCCCAGATGGATTGCGGCATCCTCTGCCAAAATGTCGCACTTGCCGCCCATTCACTTGGCCTTGGCAGCCTTATCTGCGGCATGGCCCGCATTCCGCTTTCCGGCCCACGCGGTGATGAATTTAAAAAGCGCATGCATTTCCCGGATGGCTATGAATTCGGGATTGCGGTTTTGGTCGGCAGGGCGAAAAGCGGAAAAGAACCGCATGAGCTTGACAGAAACAAGCTGACTATAATTTAAGAGAAAAACACATAAACTTAAGATATAATGCGATTGACCGCGGAATATCTTAAATAATGCTTGATAATCACACAAGTTTAAGATATAATACGATTGATCGTGTAATATCTTAAGATTGGGGTGAGGTATGACTTATATAAAACGAGATTTAGAAAGAAAATTTCTTAAATCAAGTGATTTTTTTAAGGCTGTTCTTGTGACGGGCGCAAGACAGGTCGGGAAAACAACCATGCTCAAACATTTGGCACAGGGGCAAAATCGCACCTATGTGTCATTAGATAATATGGCCGTCCGTGAGCTTGCTTCGGCTGACCCTGCCTTATTTTTTCAAACTTATAAGCCACCTGTGATTATCGACGAAGTGCAATATGCGCCGGAGTTATTCCCGCAGATAAAAATCCTTTGCGATGCAAGCGAAAAGACGGGGCAATTTTGGCTTACAGGCTCTCAACAGTTTAATATGATGAAAAATGTCCGCGAGTCTCTTGCCGGGCGCATTGGAATTTTGGAGCTTTTCAGCTTGTCAAAGCGAGAAGTCGATGGTATTCGGCATGATGAGGATTTAAGTTTTTCCTTTGACAGTTTGCAGCTGCGTCAAAAAAAAGCAGGTAAGACCGATATTTTGGATGTGTATGATTATATTTGGCGGGGGGGAATGCCCCAAACCCTCGGCGCGGATTCCGAACAAAGGCAGGATTATTTTAGCGCCTACCTTAACACCTATCTTATGCGAGATGCGGCAGAGCTTGGCGGCATCACGGATACGCTGCGTTTCGGGAAGTTCATTGCGGCTTGTGCTGCCTTAATCGGCCAGCAGCTTAATTACAAAACGCTTGCGGAAGCAGCGGACATTTCCCCCTCCACAGCTAAAGAATGGACAAGGCTTTTGCAAGGAATGGGCATAATATATCTGCTTGCCCCCTTTTCAAATAACGCCTTGAAGCGTCTATCCAAAACGCCAAAGCTATATTTTCTTGACGGCGCCCTTGCCGCATATCTTTCCATGTGGCCAAGTGCAAAAACGATAATGAATGGCCCCGCAAGCGGGCATTACTTCGAGAACTTTGTTGTAACAGAGCTTGTAAAAAACTATGCCTATTCGCAAAACAAAGCAGCCCTCAGCTATTACCGTGACCAAAACGCAAAAGAGATTGATTTGATTATTGAAGAGAGCCGCTTCATTCACCCCCTTGAAATTAAAAAATCCGCAAACCCGGACCGCCGTGAGATAAAGAAGTTTGATGTTTTAGACAAAACCTCATTGGAGCGTGGCCCGGGCGGCCTTATCTGCATGATAGAAGAGCCCCTGCCCATCGACAGTATGAATACATTTATTCCCTGCAATTTGATATAAAAAAGCCCTCACTGCGGCCATCGGCAGGGTGAAAAGCGGAAAAAGCCGCATGAGCTTGACAGAAACAAGCTGACTATAATTTAAGAGAAAAACACACAGATAAAACGGTATTTTTTGCCAATAAAAATCAAATAGCTTTGCAAAAGTCTCCTTCTTTATAAATATAAAAAGGGAGGCTTTTTCTTTTTGAAATTCTCTTTTTATAAATCCTTGAGAGAAATGTTGCAAATTTGACCTTTTCAATAGGTATTTTTTGCTCTTTTCTGAAAATCCGTCCTTTTCGTTGAAATATTGTATACTTTATGGTAACATATTTATGAAAAAGCTTGTATCTTTGTGTTTTCATACAAGGGCAAGGCTGTAAATATTTAGTGTGCAGGGGAAGTAAATCCTTCTCTCTGGTCATCTCCCTGCTCTAAAAAGCCTTTTATTTCCTTGCTTGCAAGTTTTCTTTCAACTCTCTGTTTTTTGAAATTGGGTGATAAGGACCATTGTACGCATTGTTTAGTAAAAATAATCCGCAGGCTTGCTCCGGTCGAGCATAGCTGCGGGAAAAAAGAAAGGATCTTAAAATGATAAAAAAATCAAGTAAATTTTTAAGCGCGTTTTTGGCTACATTAATGGTTTTGTCCGTTTTTATGCCAACTCTTGCCGCCGGCGCCGTTTCAGCTGTAGAAAGCCTTGAAGCAGAAATCGCCGCTTATGAAAGCTTTGGCTATGAAGCGGACCCCGGCCAAGAAAAGTTGGATGAGTTCAACTCTTTAGTAAGCTCTTATGCCGCCCTGTCCGTAGCACAAAAAGAGCAGGTAGATGTTTTTCTTTTTGACAAGCTCTTCAGGGCCGTATTCGATTATGGCAGAGCTGTCTACAAGAGGGACAATGACCCGGCACCCGTTAAAGACCAAGCTATTTATGGTAATGGCCTGGCTCTTTCCGAGCTTAGCCCTCCGGACTTTATGGACAAGGCAGCTGACTTAGCCGGCATTCTCAACGACAAGAATAAAGATGCTGAAGAAAAATATGCCGCCTTTGCCGCTGCCGACGAATACGCCAGGCTTTATGTCGGCGCTTGGTACCCGTCTTACGGTGTTTTTCAATATCCGGTTACAAGCTATCCAACCAAGGCTCTTGAACTTGTCGTAACCCAATATGGTGCAGACAAGGTTGCCGAAACCCCAAACCCCGACCCCAAAATTCCGACAGCCGGTGTAAAGCCCCAACCCAGAAACTATCCCTTGGGTGAAGAAGACCCTGATTACATTGCTGATCTTGCCGATTGGCTTGTTAGGTCGGAAAAATATTACACCTGGTTTGCAAATGACAAAATGTACCTGATTGGCTTTGAAATCGAAATGCTTGATAGGGCACTTACCGTCGCCCCCGAGTATGCCCCCTTCTGGAACCTGAGCTTGCAAATGCTGGATGTTAAACTTGCTTTTGACAGTGGCGAAGATGTTAAGGCAGAAGCCCAAGAAGCCGTGGATGCCTTTGATGCTCTTTCTGATTTAGACCAACTTAGGTTAGAAAAGTACACAAAGTACTTTTATTATTCACCTCTTGACAGGGGCGACTCCTGGTTCTATACCTATTACCGTGCCTCGCAACTTCTTGCAGCCTGTCAAGATATTGTCAACGCTAAATTCCTTGAAGACTTTATTAATCTTATTGACTCCATTGAAGAGCCCTACACGCGCGAAGACATTAACATTTCTAAAGAAGCCCGCGGCAAGGTTCCGTCCAGCTTGGTCAGTTCAATTCCGGCGGAAATCTTAGCAAAATATAATGCTATCCTTGCCAGCATCGGCCCCGACATCCCCTCAGAGGATCTGCCCCAACTGGAAGACCTCCCTTCAACCAAGGTTAAATATCCCTTGGGTATGAACAAGAAAAATGCAGTTCAAACCTACAAGGCTCTTGAAGGCATCTTGGTAGACGGCTTAGGCCTTGACCTTAAGGCTCTTTTGAGTGAAGAGCTTTATACCAACAAGATGGTGGGCACCATCGCAGCCGCCGTTTACCCTCTTTTGGGTGAACAATCTTCCCTTATTGCACAAGGCCCCAATGACCTTGCCACAAAACTTGACGAAGAAAAGTTTGCCGGCGCCAGGGTTGCCCTTGAAGCCGCTGTCAGCGAATATAACGACAACGGCGCTCCCATTAAAAACCTTGAAGACTGGAACAATGTTGTTTTCAAAAACGGCGACTGGGGCTTTGAAGACGGTGACCGTGAAGGTTTCCTTGATGCGGCCGCAGCAAGCTTCAGGGCTCTTTCAATCCTTACCTTGGTCCTCACCTTCGAAAACAAGATAAGTACCACCGCAGGCACCTATACCTACCACGCCTACGAAGATTTGGTTGTTTTGTTTGAATCTTTGGGCCTTCGCGGTGTTATGTCTTCACACGACTACACCCTGGCTGTTGACGCAGAAACAAACGGCAACAAAAAGATGGACTATCGCATCCGTCCCATCCTTGTACCGGTAGCCAACCTTCTTGATGATATGGCCGACGACCTCATGGGCACCTTGCTCGGCCTGCTTCCCAACCTGGCCCGTTCTTTAAACAGCGGTGTTTTAAACGACCAATTGAACAAAATCATTTCTGAAATCAAGTTGGTTTCAATTGATCCCCCCGACCTTACAAGTGCAGGTTTCTTCAACCTTATCGCACCCATGCTCGGTTCCATGGAAC
>JAAYSC010000001.1 GCA_012524025.1 Clostridiales bacterium
ATCATCTTGCATACACCTCAGTTCGTGTTTTTTCGCAAATTCATTGTACTGATTCTTTGTATGCAAGGGAAGTGGTTCGCGCCATTTCCCTTTATTTTTTGCCAATGATAATTTTACACTAAGTATCTGCAGGGGTCGACTTCTTTTTTTGTTTCCGTTTTTCAATACGGTTTTCTCAAAAATTTCTTGCAAGGCCGGTCAAGATATCTTTCACCTTTTAATGAATAATTTTGCTTTGCGCCCTTATAATTTTCGCCTCATGAATAGTTTTTTTATTTCCTTTAGCTCTTAATTAATGATAAATCCACTTTTTTAAGGTAAAGCTTTTCTACTTGCAATTGTGGAAAACTCTGTGGAAACTGTTGATAAGTCCCCCATTTTAAGGTAAAAAGTAAGCTTTTTTACTTTACTCAGCCCTTTTTCCCTATTTTTTTGCTTTTTAAGGAATTTTGTATATACAGCTGCATATACATTTTTACTTTTGCAAGCCACCCTGCAAAAACACATTTTTAAAAGAAATCAGGCCAACAGAGTCTTAGATCTTTCTTTACTCGATTGGCCTGATTTAGGGTTTATTTTTTATCGTACCAATTACATGGGGTTTTTCCGAAGTCCGGATTTTCTGTAAGCGGCTCCCATTCTTTTAACCTGCTTATGCCATATTTTTTGTAATCTTGGTAGATAAGCTTGTTTTCATCCTTCCAGTGTAAGGGGTTGCTCAGGCGAGAAAACTCATCTAACTTGTTGCAAGCCTTCCAATAGCGCCAGGAAAGCTCTGAGCGTTTAACCCTGTCATATACTTCCTTGTTTTCAGCCAAGTCGGCTGCCTTCTTCCAAAGCTCATTACAATATTCAATTTCATTGGGGGTCAGCTTGAAGATTCCCTTCTTGTCCATCCCGTCAAAGATATGCATATGATGGTAATCTACCCCGCTGTGACTTATGGTCATGTTTATATACTCACGCACATATTGCCACCCCTTGCCGTAATAGGCCCGCAAAAATTCATTCATGGTGGCATCATAGTCAATATAAGGGTCCCATAGCAACTTGCAAAGCAGGTAGGCTCTTAATTCCGCAAATTCAGCATCAGAGCTTGCTGCCATGTAATTGCCCTCTTCATATATACCTTTTACATTGTTTTCCGCAAAAAACTGCATATTGTTTTGCATAACACCGAAATTATTAAAAGGCCCCAAAAAATGCGAATAGTTGGTCGTGTAATCCCAGATATAAATGCGTTGGCAAATTTCTTTCCAACCGATCAGGTCCTCGTAAAAATGAGCATTGGCGCCACACAAGGGGTCACTTATGTTATGTGCAAAGCAACACTCAATGGAACAGAGCCTGATAATAACATTTTCTCGAGGCTTTACATGTTTGGGTGGTTTTCTCGTGTATTGATAGGCAAAGGTATCAAAGGCCACATTGGGGAATTCATCTTTCAGGGCATGGGCCACGGCATTGACAAAGTGTAGCATAGTGCCGGCTTGAGAGCCTTCATGGTCATCAAGCGCCTTGCAAGTGCTGCAAACGCAGTAGTTTTGATTGTCATGCTGGGTTAGGGAGACTATCTGCGCTTGTGGGTTTGCCAGCAAGGTCTGCCTAACTTCTTCAATTATAATTCTGAGGACATCGGGGTTGGTAAGGCAAGGCTGGTCGGGTGACCTCTTCCCCGTTCTTACACCCAGGGCATAGTATTCGGGGTGGCTGTCAAAATACTTCCAGGCAGGTAGAAAAACCGTGGTCAGGGTATGGGCAAAACTGCCCGCATAGCCCATGTTGCCGCCTTCTTCTTCCGACAGCTTGCGGTAGACATTACCGTTTTGCTTGTTGGCCAGGCTGTAAATTTTGTCCCTGGGGCTTATCCAGTCGGTTTCCCGGTATTCAAAATAGGGCTTTTCTTTTATATCGATATCTTTGGGGATTTTTAAGTCTTCCATTTTCGGTATCTGAATAAGGTCGGCAGTAAACCAACGGCAACCCAAGGCTTCTTCCAAGAAGGTGAAGACACCATAGAGCGTTCCCCTGGTTTGCCCACCCGCTATTATAAGTGTGGGGCCTATTGTCTTAATAATATAACCCTCTTGGCCCAAGTCCTCACAGTCTACTTGGTAGCGCCCACTGTGTTCCCGGTTTGTTTTACCGACTATTATCTCTTTTTCACTCTCGGCTACATCGTCCTTTACAATAGGAAAGCTCACACCGCAAATTTGCTGCAAATAGCCTTGTAAAACTTCAGCGGCATAAGCTTCCGACGGCGAACTCTCGTTTGCGGTAACTATAACATAATCTGTTTGCCCGTCTTGACTTATCTGCATTGTTTCCACCTCAATTGTTTCAATTTCATCAGGCGGCGGTTCAAAGGGAGCGAGGGGCGGGTTAATCATGGCAATCAGGGCCATGACCAAGCCCAGTACAAGTGTAAAAAGCTTTTTGAGGACACTGAACTTTTGCAAAAACGACATCAAATCACTCCTTTTTACATGGGTTTATTTGTTTATACTCTTAAAGGCCGATAAGCCCGGAAATTGGGCTGTGGCGGCCAGTTCTTCTTCTATACGCAAAAGCCTGTTATATTTGGCAACCCGCTCGCTTCTGGAAGGAGCTCCCGTTTTAATTTGGCCGGCATTAAGGGCAACTGCCAAATCCGCTATGAAGGTATCTTCCGTTTCGCCGGAACGGTGGGAAATCACCGCTGTCATGCCTGCCGCATGGGCATCATTGACAGCTTGCACGGTTTCTGTAAGAGTACCGATTTGGTTGGGCTTTATTAAAATAGAATTGGCTACACCCAAATCAATCCCCTTGGCAAGCCTTGACGGATTGGTGACAAAAAGATCATCACCCACAAGTTGTACTTTTGCCCCAAGGCGTTTGGTCAAAAGCTTCCAAGCTTGCCAATCTTCTTCGCCCGCACCGTCTTCCAGAGATATGAGAGGATATTTTCGAGCAATCTCTTCCCAAAAGCCGACAAGCTCTTCAACCGTCATTCGTTTTTGCTTTTTGGGCCAAAGATAGCTTCCGTCCTCTTGAATCCATTCGCTTGACGCTGCGTCTATGGCTAACATAAAGTCCCGACCGGGGATATAGCCGGCCCCTTCTATAGCTTGCAATATAGCTTTTATCGCTTCTTCATCATCTTCAAGATTTGGTGCAAAACCGCCTTCATCGCCGACTGCGGTGGTCAGGCCCTTGGCTTCCAGATTATTCTTTAGGCTGTGAAAAACTTCGGCACACCAACGCAAGGCTTCTTTAAAAGAGCTTGCACCCACGGGCATGATCATAAATTCTTGAATGTCAACATTATTTGAAGCATGCTCACCGCCGTTTAGCACATTCATCATGGGCAGGGGTAAAGTCTTGGCAGCCTCCCCGCCTATCAGTTTATAGACAGGCAACCCCGCTGCCCGAGACACTGCCTTGGCGTTAGCCAGGGATACCGCCAGGATGGCATTGGCACCAAGCTTTGATTTATCGCTTGTGCCATCTAATTCAATCATGCGCTTGTCCACCGCTTCTTGGTCTGCGGCGTCCAAGCCTTGCAGGGCATTTGCAATGGGCCCGTTTACATTTTCGACAGCTTTTAAAACACCCTTGCCCCCATAGCGCCCCTTGTCACCGTCACGAAGTTCAAGGGCTTCAAATATACCCGTTGAAGCACCCGAAGGCACCGCCGCTCGGCCGTAAGCCCCACTTTCAAGTGTAACTTCGGCCTCAAGTGTGGGCCAGCCGCGAGAGTCTAAAATTTCGCGCGCATGGACTTTTGAAATTCTATTGACTTTTGACATTACAATCACCTCATAAATTTATATTTTCTTGGCTTGCTTTAAACTGATTATACATAATTTAACAAAGGCTAACAAGCTCAATGAAAGTCTAAAAAGACCGCGGAGCCTGTGGCTCCGCGGTCAAGCTTGTGTTTTATTTTATATTATCTTTTAATTGGTCAAGGGCATCGGACAACTCTTTTGGCAGCCTGTCAAACTTTTTGTAGAATTCTTCGATTCCTTCGGCCTCTTCCTTCCAAAGCTCCTTGTCAACCTCAAGTATTCCTTCAAGTCGCTCAAAGCTGATTTGATCTTCAATGCCTTCAAGGTTAATATCCTTGGCGTAAGGGACATAGCCGATTGGGGTTTCTTCAGCGTCAATGGTACCTTCACAGCGTTGAATTATCCAGTCTAAAACCCGCATATTGTCACCGAAGCCCGGCCAGATGAACTTGTTGTTCTCATCCCTGCGGAACCAGTTTACATTAAAGAATTTGGGAGCCACATCGGAATTTACCTTCTTGCCGATGTCTATCCAGTGTTGCCAATAATCTGCCATGTTATAGCCGCAGAAGGGCAGCATGGCCATGGGGTCACGCCTTACCTGACCTTGGGCAAGGTAGGCGGCAGCGGTGGTTTCCGAAGCCATTACGGAACCCACGAAAACACCGTGGTCCCAATCTGTGGCTTCGTATACCAAGGGGGCTAATTTAGCCCTACGCCCGCCGAAAACTATTGCGGACAGACGAACGCCTTTGGGGTTTTCAAATTCACTGCTGATACTGGGGCAGTTGACTGCCGGAGCCGTAAAACGGCTGTTGGGGTTGGCGCCCACAACATCGCTTTCTTTACCGTTCCAGGGGTTGCCCTTCCAGTCAAGCGCATTGGTCGGCGGGTTATTATCAAGGTCTTCCCACCAAACTGTATTATTGTCAAGGTCATGAACGACATTGGTAAAGATTGTGCCTTCCCTGGTAGAAGCCAAGGCATTGTAGTTTGATTTTTCGTTGGTTCCCGGTGCAACGCCGAAAAAGCCGTTTTCGGGGTTGATGGCATAGAGTGCACCGTCTTCGCCTTGTTTAATCCAGGCAATATCGTCACCTACGCACCAAACCTTGTAGCCCTTATTGAGGTAACCTTCGGGCGGAATCATCATGGCAAGGTTGGTCTTACCGCAAGCGGAGGGGAAGGCGGCCGCAATATATTTAATTTCGCCGTCCGGCTTTTCAACACCCAGTATGAGCATGTGCTCGGCCTGCCAGCCTTCTTTCCAACCTTGGTAGGAAGCAATACGAAGGGCAAAGCACTTTTTACCCAAGAGAACATTCCCACCGTAGCCGGAGTTTACCGATATAATGGCATTGTCTTGCGGGAAGTGGCAGATATAGCGGTTTTCTTCATCGATTTGGCACTTGCAGTGAAGGCCGCGAACCCAGTCATCACTGTCACCCAAGGCATCAAAAACAGCTGTGCCCACCCTGGTCATAATAACCATATTAAGCACAACATAAATAGAATCTGTAAGTTCAACACCGATTTTTGACAAGGGCGAGCCGATGGGCCCCATGGAATAAGGTATAACATACATGGTACGGCCCTTGTAGCCGTCGCGGGCGATGTCATAAAGCATTTTGTAAGCTTCGGCAGGATCCATCCAGTTGTTGGTGGGGCCTGCTTCGTCTTCCGTAGGCGTACAAATAAAAGTTCGATGTTCCACACGCGCAACATCATTGACCGCTGTGCGGTGCAAATAACAGTCGGGCAAAAGTTCCTGATCGAGTCTGTACATTTCACCGGTGCTGTTTGCCTCTTCGCGCAGTTGTTCGATTTGCTCTTTGGATCCATCAATAAAAACAACCTTGTCAGGGTTGACAATCGCTTTCATTTCTTCAATCCATTGTAATACCGTTGGGTTTTTTGTTTGGTTTTGCATGGTTTTCCCCTTTCTTCTTTACTCGAAGGCCAAAAAATAAAACGAACAGGCCCCGAGTATAATTAACTACCCGTTAATTATAGGGCAAGAGCTTTATCAATTCAATTATCTATATGTAAAGATTTAGCCTTTTTTTATCTTTTTTTAGGTTAAAATGAATAAATCAAGGTTCAAAGTTGCAAAATTTGCTCTTTTGAAACCCTTTTTAGCCTTCAATCGCACTTGTGGCGCAAGCATTAAGTGTTAAATCTGCAAAATTGCCGGCCTTGTATTCGTAAAAAGCTTGAGAGCCCACCATGGCGGCATTGTCACAACAAAGCGGAAGTTGGGGCATAAAAAGCTCATAGCCTTCAGCTTGACTGATTGCTTCAAAACCCCTTCGCAAGTGCGAATTAGCCGAAACACCTCCGGCCAAAACAAGCTTCTTAAAGCCAAAATCCCGGGCTGCTCGCAGGGTGTTGTCCACTAAACAGACCGTAACGGACTTCATATACGAAGCACCGAAATCTTCAAGAGAGATCTCTTCACCTTTTTGCTTGGCAGAATTTATCTGATTTAAGGCCGCGGTTTTAAGCCCGGAAAAGCTAAAGTCATATTCACTGCCTTCCACCCTGGGGTAGGGAAATTTATAAGCCCCCGCATTACCGTGCGAGCAGGCCCTGTCCATATTAAGACCCCCGGGGTAGGGCAAGCCCAAAGCACGGGCCACCTTGTCCATAGCTTCGCCTGCGGCATCGTCTCGCGTGCGCCCCAAAGTTTCAAAGCAAGTATAGTCATCCACCCTGATAATATGGCTGTGGCCACCTGAAACCACCAAGGACAAGAAAGGTGGCTCTAACTTGGGGTGGGCAATATAATTGGCAGCAATATGCGAACGCAGATGGTGGACGGGGATTAGAGGCAGGCCGGTGGCGTAGGATAGGCCTTTTGCATAATTGACGCCAACCAAGAGGGCCCCAATCAGGCCCGGGGTATGGGTGACTGCTATGGCATCAAGGTCAGAAAAATCGCATTCGGCACCCTTCAAAGCGGTATCAACTACGCCTGAAATTGCCTCGATATGCCGTCTTGAGGCAATCTCGGGCACTACGCCGCCGTAAATAATGTGTTCTTCTACCTGTGAAGCGACAATGTTGGACAAAACCGTCCGCCCGTCTTCCACAACAGCTGCCGCTGTTTCATCACAAGAAGTTTCTATAGCTAAAATTTTCATTCCCAACACCAACCTAATCTTCTCTTTCAGATGCTGAATATTTAAAATACTTGGTCATAATCAGGGCATCTTCTCTTGGCTTTGCATAATAATCATAACGCTTACCGACAATTTCAAAACCCTTTTCTTTATATAAATTTATGGCTGCTATGTTGCCGGCACACACTTCCAGCGTTATAAAATCGCAAGCGCGCGCTTTGGCAGCCTCACAAGCCTTATCCAAAAGTGCTCGCCCAATCCCCTGCCGCCGATAGGCCGGGCGGACGGCAAGATTGTGGATGTTGCTCTCGCCGCAGACTTCTTGTGTGCCTATATAGCCCGCAACCCGACCGTCTTCGAGAGTGGCCACCAGGTAAAAAGAAAGGGGGCTTTCAAAGTCTGCCATCAAGCTCTTGTAAGAACGCGGCGATTCAAAGCATTCTTTTTCAATTGAAGCCAGAGATTTTACATCCCGGGCTTCAAGTATTCTTATAACACATTTCATAAGCTGTTTTCGTTTTTGGCTGTTAATTCTTCCAACAAGTCAAGCAGGCCCTCGGCTATTTGATTTGCGGTAGCCTTATAAAGGTCTAAACTACCGCCGAAGGGGTCTGCTACGCCACCTGCTAAAATTCTGATTTTTTCTTTATCCGCACCTTCAAGCATCAAGGCATGTTGGGCGGACATACAGACGAAAAGGTCGATATCCCGGGCCATCAAAGGATTATATTTTCGCGAACGATGCTCGGATATATCAGCACCGTGGTCCGCTGCGACCAGCACTGCATTGGGCTGGGCCGGGTCACCGGCAAAGGCATGGGTACCCGCGCTTTCACAAACAAAACCTTCAATCCCCTTCTTTTCCAAAAGCACCTTAAAAATACCTTCGGCCATGGGGCTGCGGCAAGTGTTACCGCTACAAATAAAGATGATTTTTTTCATCTGTTCTCACCCTTTTGCATCATACCATGTTTTACCTATATGAACATCCGCCACCAGGCCGACATTGAGTTTTGCAGCATTTTCCATTTCTTCTTTTAATATTTGACTGACAAGCTGCGCTTCTTCCTTGGGTGCTTCCACAATCAATTCGTCATGAACCTGCATTATCAGTTTGGCTTTGAAGTTTTCTTCCGCCAGCCGACGGTGCACTTTGACCATGGCTATCTTAATAATATCGGCTGCGGTGCCTTGGATGGGCATATTAAGGGCGACCCTTTCGCCGAAAGCCCGTAAATTTGCATTGGGAGCCGTAAGTTCGGGCAGATAGCGTCGCCGCTTGTAAAGTGTTTGCACATAGCCTTTTTCTTTGGCTTCTTGCACAACATTTTCCATGTAATCCGCTACGCCGCCGTAATGAGCCAAATAACCCTTTATATATTCATCGGCCTCTTTTCTTGTTACGCCGATATCTTTTGCCAAAGAAAAGGCGCCTATTCCATAAACAATACCAAAGTTTACCGCCTTTGCACTTGTGCGCATTAGGGGGGTGACCATTTCAATAGGCATGCCAAAAACTTGTGAAGCGGTGATGGCATGTATATCCAAACCCTGATTGAAGGCCTCTGTCATGGCCTCGTCACCCGAAAAATGTGCCAATAAGCGCAGCTCGATTTGAGAATAATCGGCATCTACCAAAACATTGCCTTCACCGGCGCTGAAGAATCGGCGCAGCTCACGCCCCGGTTCGGAGCGCACGGGTATGTTTTGCATATTGGGTTCGGTTGATGACAGGCGCCCCGTGCGTGTTTCCGTCTGTTTGAAAGTTGAGTGAATGCGACCGTCATCATCCACAACCTTCACCATACCATCACAGTAAGTGGACTTTAATTTGGCCAACATTCTGTACTCAAGTACCAAATCAATGACCGGATGGTCGCCCACCAGCGATTCCAAAACTTGGGCACCGGTAGAATAGCCGCTTTTTGTTTTTTTACCCGGCCTCAAGCCTAATTTTTCAAAGAGAGCTTGGCTCAACTGTTTGGGGGAATTTAAGTTAAATTCATAACCCGTATATTCATAAACTTGCCCTTCTATGGCATTTATGCGCTCTTGTATGGTTTCACCGTATTTTATAAGGCCGTGTTTATCAACAAGAAAACCTTCATATTCCATAGAGGCCAAAACCGCCGCCAGGGGGATTTCAATCTCCTTTATGAGCTCTTCTTGCTCGTTTTTTGCTATCTCATCCTTGAGAACATCTAAAAGCTCGGGCAAACGAGCGGCCTCCAAAGCTTTTTCATCCCCATCAAAAACCAAGGGGGCAAGGTCATATTCTTGACTCAAGCGTTCTATGTCATAAGAAGAGGAATTGGGGTTTAAAATGTAGGCACTGATCATACAATCGGCTTCGAGGCTTTTGAGTTCTATAGAATTTCTTAAGCAAAAAGCGTGCAAGCTCTTCAAATCATAAGTAAACTTTTTAATTTTTTCATTTTCCGCAAAGGCGGCAAAAAACTCAAAGAAGCCGGGGTCCAAGGCTGCGATATGGGTAACCCTATCCTTGCTTGAAAAATACATGTCTGTGATATTATTGTCGGAATAAACACACAAAAAATATGCCTTACCTAATTTTTTAAGCTCTTCAAGCAGGGCCAGGGGGTCTTCTTGCTTGAAATAAGTAACTTTCCGAGCATCTTCTTTTTCTGCCTGCGGCCGGGCTTGAGTCGAGGCATCTTGGTCCAAGTTTAGACGCTCAAGCAACTTGAACATTTCAAGGTCAGCCATAATTCGGGTTACATTGTAGACATCGGGTTTTTTTAGCAAATAGCTTTCAAAATCAGTCTCGATTGGAACCTCTGTGCTGATTCGCCCAAGTTCCTTGCTTAAATAAGCACTGTCGCGCCCTTTTTCAAGCCTTGCCCTAAGAGAATCCCTAATTTCTTCCGATTCAAGGTTTTCATATATGTTGTCAAGACTGCCAAACCGCTCAATTAATTGAGTTGCTGTTTTTTGGCCTACGCCCGCCACGCCGGGAATATTGTCCGAACTGTCGCCCATAAGGGCCTTAATGTCCAAGAGTTGCTCCGGACTGACCTTGTATTCTTCCTTTATTTTTTCAAGATCATACCTTATTGTATGAGGCCGCCCCATTTTGGTTGATGCCAATAAAACTTTTACATTCTCGTCCACCAACTGCAGGCTGTCACGGTCACCCGTAGCAATAACGCATTCATCCCCATCGCCGCAGGCCCCGGCCAGGGTGCCTAAAATATCGTCAGCCTCCCAGCCGGCCGATTCTACATGAGGGACGCCCAGGGCAGTCAGCAGTTCTTTTAAAATCGGCATTTGCTCCGCCAATTCCTGAGGCATGCCCTTTCTTTTTGCCTTGTATTCCTCGTACATCTCATGCCTGAAGGTCGGGCCCTTGACATCAAAAGCCACTGCCACCGCCTGGGGCTTGACTTCTTCAAGCAACTTTAAATATATGGAAAGAAAGCCATATACACCGTTGGTATATCGGCCATCTTTGGTAGTCAGGAGTTTTATACCGTAAAAAGCCCTGTTTATAATGCTGTTACCGTCTATAACCAGCAATCTCATTTGCGCCCTCCTCTTAAGCAAAGCTTAAATATACACTTACTTTAATCTGTTTACATACAGAAAATATTATAACATAAATCCAAACACAAGGTGAAAACTCTTTTAGCTTATGGTAAAATAATCAAACTTGAATCGTTTGAGGTGTAATTTTTGAAGATAGGAAATGTTGAAATAAAAGGTAAGTTAGCCCTGGCCCCCATGGCCGGGGTGGCTGACAGAGCCTTTAGGGAGCTTTGCATTGAATATGGCGCCGCCTATGTGGTCGGTGAAATGGCCAGCGCCAAGGGTATAAGTTTAAATGATAAAAAATCTGCGGAACTTTTGAGCCTGTCAAGCAAAGAAAGGCCGGCCGCCGTTCAGCTTTTTGGCAATGATCCCCAAATAATGGCTCAAGCTGCTGTAAAGGCTTTGAGCTTTACTCCCCCTGTTATCGATATAAATATGGGATGCCCCGCCCCCAAGGTTGCCAATAGCGGTGCCGGCGCCTCACTTATGAAGCAGCCTAAATTGGCAGAAGAGATTGTAAGGGCCTGTGTAAAGGTATCCACCGTGCCCATAAGCGTTAAAATAAGAAGCGGCTGGGATGCAAATAACATAAATGCCCTTGACCTTGCCTGCCGTTGCCAAGCTGCCGGGGCCGCTGCCATAACCGTGCACGGGCGCACAAGGGATCAAATGTATGCTCCGCCGGTAAACTACGACATAATAAGGCAAGTGAAGGAGCAAGCAAGTGTTCCCATTATAGGCAACGGTGAAATTACCGATGGACCCGGCGCAAAAAAAATGCTTGACCTAACCGGATGTGATTTACTTATGATCGGCCGCGGAGCCCTGGGCCGCCCTTGGATTTTTGAGCAAATCAATGCCTATTTAAAAGACGGAACAAGGCTGCCCGAGCCCCATATTGAAGAGAAAATGAATGTTATGCTAAAGCACATAAGGCTCTTGTGCCGCTACAGGGGCGACTACATCGGCATGCGTGAGGCCAGAAAACATGCCGCCTGGTATATGAAGGGTATAAGGGGTGCCGCATCTTTCAGACAGCTGGCAGGCGGATTAAAAACTTTGGACGACTTGGAAGCACTGGCACAAAAGGTAATATCCCTGACCAAAAAAATTTAAAAGCCCTTATGTTTCATTGCTTGACTAAAAAAAATTATGGTGTTAGGATAAATAAAACCGAATAATTCACAGCGGTATTTTTTAGGAAAGGTTGTTAGATTATGAAAAGATTTTTCAGTGTTTTGTTGGCCCTGGTTTTAATGACCATGGTTTTTCTCCCCGCAGGGGCAAGCTTAGGCGATGGCACAACGGCACCGGCCATGCAGTTTCGCCAAGACGGCAGCTTTAAAATTTTGCACTTAACCGACTTACATAAGCGCCATAGCAATGATTATAATGACATCCACACGGTTTTGCTCAATAGGCTGGCCCAAACCCAAGATGTTGATTTGGCAATTCTCACAGGCGACATAGCCATGGACGGCCCCTTACACGAGGTATTGGAAAATATTGATGATATCATGACTGCCTTTGCCGATTGCGGCATACCTGTAGCCGTAACTTTCGGCAACCATGATTCCGAAAAAGGCATAATAAGCCGCGAAGATCTGATGGCCGTATATAATTCCTACCCCAACTCAATTTCTATTGATGACGGCGATCTTCTGCCCGGTTGCGGCACCTATAACATCCCCATCCTGTCTTCAAAAACTCAAGAAACCGCCTTCAACCTTTGGGTTATTGATTCAGGCGACTATGATGAGGAAGGCCATTACGGCTATGTCCAGCCCGAGCAAATTGACTGGTATGTCAATAAGAGCAATGCTCTCAAGGCCCAAAACGGCGGTCAGCTTGTTCCTTCCATGGTTTTCCAACATATTATTGTGCCTGAAATATACGACGCACTCATAGAAAAACCATTTTGGGTGCCCACATCCGTAAAGCGTATCTATTACGATGGAAGATATTATGTTTTAAACCCTGCCAACACAAAGGCCGGCCGTATGGACGAATACCCCTGCCCACCCTATTATAATTCCGGCCAGTTTGAGGCTATTGTCAGGCAAGGCGATGTCTTGGCTATGTTTTTCGGCCACGACCATTCCAACACCTTCGTGGTTGAACACAGGGGTGTTGACCTTGTAGCTTCGCCCAAATGCGACTTTGTCGGCACCTACGGCAAGGATTACGGTGCAAGGCTGATAGAAATAAATGAAGCGGATACAAGCACTTACAGCACCGAACTCATCCGCTTCGCTTCCCTTTTCACCTTTGCCGACCTCAACCCGGTAAAGCTGGCGGCCGACGGTGTTTCGCTTGACAGCCTTGAGTTTAAGGCAAGGCTTCTGGTCCCCTTCTTTGCCCTCTTCCACAAGCTTGATTATTTTTTCACAACAACCGTGGGTGAAATTGTAACCGGCGTCAAAATAGATTATTCCAAATAAAATCGTATAATAAAAGCAAAACAAGGGGCGTAAAAACGCCCCTTGTTTATTTTGATATTTTATAAGTAATCAGTCGTCGTCGCCATCAAAAATTGAATCGAACACAACTTCAAAACCGTCCTCGTCATCGCTCTGCCTGATAAGGGGGTCGTTTTGCTCTATGACCGAAGGCCTTTGAGTTTGATCTTGTGGCCTTGATTCCTGCGGATTTTGTTGAGATCCGTCAAAAAAGTCCAAACTGCCGGTAGAGGCAAAAGCAACATCCTGCCCGCCGGAACCCGAACTGCTTGCAGCCGTTGATGAGAAATTAAAGTCAGTGTCGCTAAACGAAGATTGAGGCGTTGGTGCAACTTGACTTGAGCTGTCAAAACCGGTGGCAATCACCGTGATGCTGACTTCATCATTAAGTTCCGGATCAAAGGCCAAGCCCCAGGTGATATCGGCATCCGGGTGTACCTTGCTTGCAATTGCGTCGGCTGCCTGTTGAACTTCTTCAAGCGCAATATCTTCCGAAGATGTTATACAGAATATAACACCCGTTGCACCGTCAATGCGTGTTTCAAGCAGCGGGCTGCTGATAGCCGCGCCGGCTGCGGTTAAGGCCTTTTCTTTACCCGAAGCCTTACCAAAGCCCATATGAGCATAGCCTGCCTCTTTCATAATGCTGGACACATCGGCAAAGTCAAGGTTGATATAGCCGGGGATTTTAATCAGCTCGGAAATATTTTTTACACCTTGCAGTAAAACTTCATCGGCCAGGGCAAAAGCATTTACAAGCGTTAAGCCCTTAGCATCCATGGCGTGGAGTTGGTCATTTGGGATAACTATGAGGCTGTCAACATGTTGGGCAAGCTCTTCTATGCCCTTTTCAGCCTGAGTCATGCGACGGCGCCCTTCAAACTTAAAGGGTTTTGTCACAACACCTATGGTCAAGATCCCCTGCTCTTTCGCAAGCTTTGCTATGACAGGGGCAGCACCCGTGCCCGTACCGCCACCCATACCGGCGGTTACAAAGACCATATCGGTCCCCTTAAGGGCGTCTTTTATGACATCGGTACTTTCTTCAGCGGCCTTTTGGCCCACTTCGGGCCTGCCGCCGGCACCTTGGCCTTGCGTTGCCCTTTCACCAATTTGAATTTTATGGGTCGCTTTTGAATGAATTAGAATTTGCTTGTCTGTATTGACAGCAATAAATTCAGCACCCAAAACACCCGATTCAATCATCCTGTTAACGGCATTGCCACCGCCGCCACCGACACCGATGACTTTTATCTGAGTGGCGCTTACATATTCGTTGTCCAGCTCGATTGCCATTACTCTTCCTCCAAATCTATAAATGGAATATGCTACCCAGCACACATTTAGTCTCAATAATACTATCATGTGCGCTAAGAAAATTCAAGTTAATTTTCTGTCAAAAATCACTCATTGTTTCCGGCTACGAAAATAACTTTATCATTGTTACGCAAATCCAGCACTCCACCCTGCGTAAGCGAAGCTTTTTCACGCTCTTTTATGGCCTGATGGGCAGCCTTGAACTTTCTCTCTAAACCCGAAACATTGCCCAAACGCAAAAGAAGTGAATCCTTGTAGAGCACGGTCAAATTTTCAGAAGCCCTGATATCGATTTGGCTTATGTTTTCAAGCTCACTTGCAGCCAAAGCGACTAACAATTCTTTTAAAATGTATAAATCCAGATCTTCCGGATCTTTTTCTTCATCAAAAACCAAGCTTTTCCCCTTTGTTTGCTCACTCAAGGCGTTGCAAAGCACAAGCGGTAAATCATCACTGCTCGGTTGTGCAAGGTAATCCAAAACCTTACCTTCTTCATTTATGGCAAAGTATTTGTATTCACCGGCCTTAACATAAGCAAAATCTTTTGTCGGATTTACTTTTATAACAAAGCTACCCAACAACTTTCTCTTTATTTCAGCTTGCCCTATGTAGGGCAACTTTTCTTCAATCATTTCTTGTGCAAGTTCAATGTTGCTTAAGAAAAGATTGTCCCCGGCTTTGAGCCCCGAACTTTCTACAATTTCATCTTCTTTATAGGGGCCCGACTCACCCGAAAGTTTTATATCTTTTACTTCAAACAGAAAAAAGAAGGCAGAGACCGAGGCGACAAGCACAATCAAAATCGCCAAAAACGAGACTATGGCTTTTCTTGTTTTTCTTTTCTTTTCTTCTTTTTCTTGTGATTTACGCTTTTCTGCCCTGCTGATAGTATTTGGCATAGCATTTTTTTGACTTCTTGCAGGGGTCTTTTTCAAGTCTGCTCTCCTCCTTCGGCTTATTTTAGTTTTTATTGACCAAGCTTACAATGCAATCATAAATTCGCTCTGAAGAATCATAGACGGCCATGCCCTTGGCATTAAGCCCCAGCTGTTTGCGTTTTTCTTGGTCCTTGAGCAAATTGTCCACCGCCTTTATGAGGCTTTCACCGCTCAAATCTTTTTCTTCTATCATAAACGCCGCATCTTTTTCAACCAAGGCCATGGCATTGTGAAACTGATGGTTTTCAGCTACATTTGGCGAAGGTATCAAGATTGATGCCTTGCCCAAGGCTTGAATTTCACTCAAGGAACTGGCCCCCGCCCTGCTTATAACAAGGTCGGCAGCGTTCAAGTAGGTAGCCATATCATCAATATATTCTCTTATATGAACATTTTTTTCCTTTTCCGGGTCAACCCCCAGGGCCTTTAACTTTTCCAAAAAAGCTTGAGTGTTGCGACCGGTAGCGTGTACAAAATAAATATCCGCGGGGGTGTATCTGGCAGCTATTAAGGCTAAAACCGCTTCATTTACCGCCTGTGCACCAAGGCTGCCCCCCATTGACAAGACCAAGGGGCGGTCTTCCAAGCCCAGCTTTGCCCTGCTTTCTTCGCGCGACACATTCAGTAAATCCGAACGTATGGGCAGGCCCGTGTTGACAAAAGGAGCCTTGCTCTTAAAGCGCCGAGCCGCCTTTTCAACGGTTAGCATAAGGCAGTCGGCGTTTTTTGCCACTGCCTTATTGGCCACACCGGGGTAGGCATTTTGTTCATGAATGGCTGTGGGGATGCCCATTTTTTGCGCCTGGCGTAAAACAGGCCCACTGACATAGCCACCCATGCCGATAACAGCGTCGGGTTTAAATTCTTTCATAATTTTCCGAATTTTCTTGCCGGATTTCAGGATTTTAAAAAGAGTTTCAATATTGCGCTTTATGCCCTCGTAATTGAATTTTCGTGAAAAGCCGCTCATCTCAATTGTTTCAAAGGCAAAGCCCGCGGCGGGCACCAATCTGCTTTCTATTTTATCTGCGGTGCCTACAAATAAAATTTCAGCCTTGGGGCATTTTCGCCTTATAAAACCCGCTACCGCCAAGGCCGGGTTTACATGCCCGCCCGTGCCGCCGGTTGCAAATAATATTTTTTTACCATCCAGCATTTTCTTCCCCTTGGCTTTTATTTTTTACTGTCTGCCGCACGCGACACGCTTAAAACCGTGCCGATGGATATTGCGTTTACCATAAGTGAGGAACCACCCGAACTTATAAAGGGCAAGGACATACCGGTGTTTGGCAGCATGTCTGTAACTATGGCAATATGCAAGGCGGCATGCAAACAAATTTGTAAAACCAGGCCCATAACCAAAACACTTTCAAGGCGGCTGTTTGCCATGTCTGCTATGTGGAGGCCGCGCCAAAGTATTAAGACGAAACAGCCGATAACGAAGCCCGCTCCGATTAACCCCAGCTCTTCATAAATAATTGAAAAGACAAAGTCATTGGCCGACTCGGGAAGGTAGCCGAATTTTTTTATAGAATTGCCGTAACCCTTGCCAAAAAACCCGCCTGAAGCAATGGCTTGTAAGGCTTGGTTGATCTGATAGCGGTGGTTGTCCGGACTGTAATCTTTGTCCAGCCAGGAATAAATTCTTAAAAGCTGCATTTTAATGCCGGCAAGGGATGATTTTTCATTATCACTTGCCATTGTTCTGATTTGCGAAACCGCGCCGCTGAAGATACCCCCGCTGCCCTGCCCGCGAGCCGCCAACCAAAACACAAGCACAAACAAAAACAAGGCGAGCGCAGCCAGGAAAATCCAAGGCAGTATCCACTTTCGATCAACATCGCTCAAAAGGGCCATAAATACACCGATGGCAAGTATTATAATGGCGCCGGACATATGACCGCCCAGCAAAACCAGTAGAGCGAAAAAACCAGCCACGGCCATATAGTTGTAGAGCAAATAAGGTTTTTTCAGCAGCTCCCCCTCTTCACTCTTTTTAACCAAGCTTGATGCCAGGAAAAGGGTAAGAGCATACTTGGCAAATTCGGAAGGCTGAATATTGAGCCCTATGATCGGTACTTTTATAAATCTTTTAATACTCTCTTTACCGGCTATGGTCATGGGTGAAGCCAGGGCATAGAGCAACAAAAGGCAGGCCAACAAAAGAATTAGAGGTGAAAACATTTTTAAGAGCCTTATGTTAATTCTGGAGGCAATGAACATTAAGAGTATGCTCAAGGGCACCATCAGTGTTGCACGATCAAATAAAGAAAAACTATCGCCCAAGTTGAAGGCTGCACTTTCTTTGAGTGAAAAGTCCATAATCATACCGAAGACAATCAAGCTCAAGGCGGTCAAGGACAAGGCTAAATCCGTCTGACCTTTGACAAAAAAGCCTTCTCGCTTGATTATCTCAAACTCTTCATAGCTTTTCACAAACAGGCCGACTGTGGGTAAAAAAATTTTCCCCCTAAAAAAACCGTCTTTCTTTTTGTCTGTTCTTTCCATCTTGCCTCAACCAACCTTTAAGCAATTTGACCGTAGTGCATAATTGCAATAGCCGTAAGCCCACCCAATATATTGACCAGGGTAAAAACTTTTACCACTTTTTTTTCAGTCCAGCCGCTTTTTTCAAAATGGTGATGAATGGGCGCCATTTTGAAGACGCGCCTGCCAAATACTTTATATGAAAAAATTTGAATAACATCGGACGCACCTTCAATAACATATATAAGCCCGACCGGCAATAAAATCAAAGGTGTGTTCAAACAATAAACCAGTGCCAAAACCATGCCGCCCAGGAAAAGTGAACCGGTATCACCCATAAAAACCTTTGCCGGGTTTTTGTTCCAGACCAAAAAGCCCGCACAGCCGCCTGCCAATACGGCAGCCAACATACCGACCCCAAACATTGATCGCATCAAGGCTATGACTAAAAGAGCCAGGGCGGTGGTCAAGGTGACGCTGGCGCACAGGCCGTCAACCCCGTCGGTGAAGTTTACGGAATTGGTGGTTGCATACATTACAATTGCACCAAAAACCCAAAAGAAGGGCCCCATTTCCACATTGCCCACAAAGGGCACAAACATATAAGGCTTACCCTTCATGCCTAAATAGAGGCTGGCCAAATATGCAAAAATAATTACCAGTTGCAAAATAGTTTTCTGTTTAATGTTAAGCCCTTTGTTACGCTTTTTAAGTATTATAATAAAGTCATCCATGAAGCCGACCAGAGCGAAGGCGAAAGCCATGAAGACCCCGCTCCAAAATGTTGTTTGCATAAGTTCGGCAGCCAAAAAATCACCGGTGACAATATTTAAACCCATAAGTTTTGAGGTAAACAAGCCGACTGCCAGGGCCACCGCTGTCGCCACAATGAACATTATACCCCCCATTGTAGGTGTTCCTTCTTTTACCTTATGGGTTTCCGGCCCGTCTTCATGTATTTTTTGCCCGATTTTATATTTAAGAAGCCAGGGAATAAGAGCAAAACCCAGCACCGCTGTTACAAAAAAAGAAACTGCGGCTGTTAAGAATATTAAAAGATAGTTATTCATTTGTACCCAACTCCCCATATAAAATATCTATGACATCTTCCAACCGCATCCCTCGGCTGGCTTTAAACAAAACAGTATCCCCCGGCAAAAGTAATTTCAGCAGCTTATCGGCCAAATCATTTTTGGAATCAAAATCCATAACGGTTTTTACGCCAAGCTCACGCGCCCTTTCGGCACTTTTACGGCTTTGGGACCCATAGGTCAGCAAGATATCAATTGAGTTTTTTGCCACGGCCTCACCTGCTTGACAATGTGCCCGGTCGGAATATTGACCCAATTCCAACATATCACCCAAAACCGCAATGCGCCTTTTGGATGAATATTGGTTTAAGACATCCAGCGCCGCCAAGAGAGAGTCCGGGCTGGAATTATAGCAATCTTCTATAAAGGTAAAACCTTGAACTTGCCTTATTCTTTGGCGCATGCCGGCAGGCTTATATTCTGCCAAGGCCAGGGCTGCGTCTTCCGGTGATACGCCGAGTTTTACCCCAACGGCAAAAGCCGAAAGAGCGTTATATATATTGTGTCTGCCCAGGGTGGGAAGAGTAAGGGCTTGGATTTTGCCCTCGTAAATGATATCAAAGCTTGCTGTGTTGCCGACACTTTCTTTTACAACAGCTCTAAAATCACAGTTTTCTTCTTCAATTCCAAAGCTTATTATTTCATATTCGCCCGGATCAATGGTCATTAAAAGTTTGTCATCGGCATTTAAAAGCAAGCTTGAGCCCTTATCCATCCCTTTTAAAATCTCACTTTTAGCAAGCAAAATATTTTCGCGACTACCCAAGTTTTCTATATGTGCCACGCCTATATTTGTCAAGACACCGATATGGGGCTTGGCCATTTCGGACAAGCGCTCGATTTCGCCAAGATCGCTCATACCCATCTCAAGCACGGCAGCTTCAAAGGAGCTGTCCAGACCGAAAACAGTCATGGGCAGGCCGATTTCATTGTTTAGGTTCCCGCGATTTTTTAAGGTTTTGTATTTTTTAGATAAAACCGCGGCTGTCATTTCTTTACTTGTGGTCTTACCCACGCTACCTGTTATGGCAACCACTTTTAAGTCAAAACGCCTGCGATACCAGGCGGCGATTTTCATTAAAGCCTTTCGGCTGTCATCAACTATGAGCTGCTTATCTTGGCCGACAGCCATATCTTTTTGCCCCAAAACGGCAATGGCCCCGCCTTCAATGGCTTTTTTAGCAAAGTTATGGCCATCAAAGCGATCGCCCTTGATGGCAACAAAAAGGCAGTCGGCTTCAAGCATGCGGGTATCCGTACAAATACCGCTGATGCTTTCGTCCCCCTGCCAGGCTAAACCCAAAGCCGCGGCGACATCTTTTAAGGCTACTTTTTCCATACTTACACCCCTAATGCCGTCAGGCTTCTTCTTTTAATATTTCCTCAACTATTTTTCTTTCATCAAAATCTATCGTTTTGTCTGACAAAATTTGATAAGTTTCATGCCCCTTACCTGCCAAGACGATTATATCACCCGTGCGAGCTGTAGAAAGCGCCAAGCGGATAGCCTTTTTCCTATCAACTTCAACCTTTACGGGCCTTTTAACCTTCTTTGTACCTACTAAAATGTCTTCTATTATGGCTTGCGGGTCTTCTGTTCTCGGGTTGTCCGAAGTTACCACTATAAGGTCGGACAAGGTGGCGGCAATTTCCCCCATAAGCGGCCTTTTGCTTTTGTCACGATCGCCTCCGCAACCAAAGAGGGTTATAATACGCGCTTCGGCGGCACTGCCCACTGCTTTTAGCACATTTTCCAAACCGTCGGGTGTGTGGGCAAAGTCTATAATAACTGTGAAGTCCCTGTCGGTCTCTACGACTTCCATTCTGCCCGGAACACCTTCCACCTTGGCAACCGCATCTAAAACTTCATCAAGTTCAAGACCCAGGCCAAGGGCGCAAGCGACGGCAGCCATGGAATTATAGACAGAAAAGAGCCCCGGTGTAGCAAAGTGAATTCTTCCTATTACACCCTTGCCCACAAATTCGTATTTTATGCCCCTATCGTAGGGCTGAATGTTCTTGGCGGTAAAGTCTGCAAGGTCGGAGCTTGCTGAAAAGGTTAAAACGGGAATATCCAGGCCCTCTTTGTAAAAGTCAGCCCGAGGGTCATCGGCATTTATCAGTGCCGACTTGCTTTGTTTGAGTAAAAGTTTTTTTGAGGCCTTGTAAGCTTCCATGCTGCCATGATAATCCAGGTGATCGTTCGAGAGATTTGTGAATATCCCCACTTCGAATTCTATGCCGGCTACCCGTTTTTGATCCAAGGCCTGTGAGGACACTTCCATAACACAATAAAGACAGCCGGCGTCAACCATTTCCCTGAATAAAGAGTGGAGCTCGAAGGGGTCCGGGGTTGTAAGCGTGGAATCATACACCTGTTTGCAAGTGTAATTTTTAACAGTTCCGATAAGGCCGGCCTTATGGCCCGACTTTTCAAGAAGGTCTCTCAAGATAAAACCTGTCGTTGTTTTTCCGTTAGTTCCCGTAATCCCGATTATTTTTAGCTTTTTTGCAGGATTATCAAAAAAGGCCGCACAAGCCAAAGAGTAGGCTTGACGAGTATCATCAACCAAAATTTGATTTTCAAGCCCCATGTCTTTTTGCAGCATAACCGCCAGGGCCCCATTTTCAAGGGCCCAAGCCGCCTTGGTGTGCCCGTCAAAATTCGAACCTTCAATGCAGACAAAGAGGCAGCCCGGAGTCAATTTGCGTGAATCATCGGTTATTGCGCTTATTTCCCGGTCTTCATAACTGCTCTTTGTATTTATTTCTTTTAATAAAAGAGATAATTTCATTTTTCCCCTCACTGTCGGCCTATCCGCCCAATTCCGCGGTAATTGTGTTCGAATCAAAGTTTACGCTTATTTCACTGCCATAGGCAACCTCTTTGCCCACTTCAATATTTTGAGCTTCGGCAAAAAGAGCCTTCGAAATAGATATGTTGCCCTTGGCCTTCAAGTTTAAGCCCAAATCCGCTGCCAACTTGTAGGCTCTGTCAATATCCAGACCTGTAAAGTCAGGCACCTTTACAAGCTCTGTTTCCGCATCTGTCTGTGTAAATAAGGCAATTACACCTTTTTTTGCTATTGCTGCCCCTTGTGCGGGGTACTGCTTTAAGATATGGGTGCCTTGGCCGAAGATTTTGTACTTGATATCTGTATTTTCCAGGGCCTTTGCAACTTGTTGGATATCTAAACCAAGCAGGCCCGGTGCCCTCATATTAAAGGTTTCCAGCTCTTTTGAGTTGTAAATAGGTTCCACATTCAGGTATTTTAAAGTTTTTTCCAAAACGCGACCCGCAACCGGTGCCGCCAATTGACCGCCGCCGATTATTCCAACAGGTTTGTCAACCACAATCAAAATCGATACCTTGGGGTCATCGGCAGGTGCAAATCCGGCAAAAGAAGCTACATAGGGGTTTTTTATTTTATTTGCTTTTTCCTCCAGTTTTTCCGAAGTACCTGTTTTGCCGGCAACCCTGTAACCGGGTACATAGGCTTTTTCACCGCTTCCCCTTACGACTACATCTTCCATCATATCGACCAACTTGTCCGCAGTGGTTTTTGAGATTGCCTGGCGGCGAAGATGGGGTTGCGTTTTTTCAATATTGTTGCCCAAGGAATCAATTCTGCGCTCTACGATATAGGGTTGCATAAGCCCGCCTTCGTTGGCAATTGCGCTGATTGCCGTTATCAACTGTAGGGGGGTAACATTGAAACTTTGCCCGAAAGAAGAGGAGGCAAGGTTTACCCGAGTCATTTCGTCGAATTTATGGAGTATGGAATTGTATTCTGCCAGTTCAAATCCGGTTTTTTCCGTAAAACCAAAAGCTTCTAAATACTTTTGAAAAACATCTCTACCCAACCTTAAGCCTACACTGATGAAAAACGGGTTACATGAATTTACAAGTGCTTGTTCCAGTGTTTGCGTACCGTGGCCTTGTCGCCTGTGGCAGGCCATGCTTTTATCGGCTACTTGTATCCTGCCCGTGCAGGTATAGGTTTCACCTTCGGACCAAAGCTTTTCTTCCAGGGCCGCAGCCGCAACAAAGGGTTTGAAAACAGAACCCGGTTCATAGCGCCATAGGGCCAGGGGGTTTTGCCATTGTTCTTGATGAGCTTCACCTATTGTTGCATGGCGTTGTGACACTTCTTCATAGCTCACCCGATTCCTGTCGGAGGGATCAAAGTCCGGTATGGAAGCCATGGCCAGGACAGCACCTGTTTTCGGTTCCATTATAATACCCATGGCTTTATAGCCCTGCGAGTTTTCATAGACCTTCTTCAGTTCTTCTTCCAAAAACCTTTGGATTTCAAGATCTATTGTCAAAATCAGGTGATTTTCTTCGGGGTCCACCCGTATGGACGGGGCGCCGGGGATAGCTTCTGCCTGCGTATTGGTAAAAGTTACAACCTTGCCCGGCGTACCTTGCAAAAGCTCTTTTAGATTGCCTTCGACACCATAGCCCACACTTTTTTTGTCTTCGGTTTCAAAGCCCATAACTTTTGAAGCCATATTCCCCAAAGGAAAATCCCTATAGTTTTTCATACCGATAAAGATGTAGTTTTTATAGGGCTGGACGATACGATAATTTTTTTTTATTTTATTATCTTTTTTTAAGGCAGTGTATATATAATTTTTAATCTTGTCGCTTTTTTTGAGTACCCTGGCTTCTTGTGTTTCAAATTCTTTTATTTCGCGGGCAATTTTTTCTTCTGTTTTGTTTACCCTGTCTTTTATGGCTACCCTGCCCCTGGCACGCAAAATATCTTCATAATAATCGTCCGCTTCAAGCCCCAAGCTTTGGGCAAGAAGGTCCAGCAAGTCTATTCTTACATTTTTATCCAAGGCTTTTTCCAAAAGAAAGTCCAGGTCCGACTTTGCTATTGTCAGGGCGCCATCCTCTGTTTTTACATACAGCTTGTTGAGCTCGTCTATATCTATTTTATAAACTTGTGAAATGTCTGAGAGCAGCTTTTTTCTCAAGCTTTCGGTGTTGACCAACTCAATTGCCCAACCGCTTACTGTTTTCGCCATTTCAACCATATTGCGATCGTAAACATTTCCCTTTTTTGCAAATTTCTTTTGGTCATAAATCTGCTGAGATTCGGCAATTTTCCTCAACTGCGGCCCATTGACAAGGCCGGTACGGGCAAGCCCCACAAGGCCGGTGCCAAAGCCTGCGACCAGAAGTATAATCACAAGCCGTTTGCATTTACTTATAAATTTTTTCTTTGGTAAAATACGCATTGCAAGCCCTCGCCCGGTCTATATATTGGTCAAACTGCGGAGCCCCGGCCCCGCAGTCTTAAAGTTTTTATTCAGTTGTCGCTTGTTTTTCTGACATATGAGGGAATTTCACTTTGATTAAAATTAAAATAATGTTTTTGATATTCTTCGATTTTTTGCATGCGACTTCTTTCTATAAAGGCCATGAGTTCGTCTCTGCTTATTTCATCGCTGACATTTTTTTCATAAGTATCGGCCCAAGCCAAGGTATTAATATATTGGTCTTTTGCAATTCTCAACTCCCTGTCCGCAACACGCATGCGCGTTCTGCTTCCGGCAAGAACACTGGCACACATGAACAAAACCAGAACCGCAGCCGTAAACCTGCGTATTTTTCTTTGCCGTTCTTCATATTCCCGGCGCTTATCTTTTTTGCTCCGAGTTTGCACCTTCATGTCGGACTTTTTGGTCTGCTTTGGAGACTGCTTTGGCACTGCGGAATTTACATCATAAGCCGCACCTGAGCCGTGTTCATATCTTTCCATATCCGGCCTCCTTAAAACACATACTTATATTACTGCAGTTTTTCAATCGTTCTTAACTTTGCGCTTCTGCTGCGCGGATTTTCTTGAATTTGCTTGGCGTCGGGCTTTATAAGCTTGTGCGGCAATCGACCTTGGGGCTTTTGGCCACACACACAAATTGGAAAGTCCCTTGGGCAAACACAGCCCGTGCAAAACTCCTTAAAAGTGTTTTTGACAATTCTGTCTTCCAAGGAATGAAAGCTTATAACAACAAGCCGCCCACCGGGGTATAAGACATCAAACATATCCCTTAAAGTTTCTTGGAGCCTTTCGAGTTCGCCGTTGACTTCGATGCGCAAGGCCTGGAAGGTTCTGCGGGCCGGGTGGCCGCCTTCGCGCCTTGCGGCTGCCGGGATGGCAGATTTGATTACTTCAACCAATTCCAAAGTTGTTTCTATAGGCTTTAACTGCCTTTGCCTCACAATCGCTCGTGATATGGAGGGGGCAAACTTTTCTTCACCGTATTGATAGAGAATTTTTTGTAAATCCTTTTGCGAGCGTGTGTTTATGATATCGGCCGCCCTTATACCTTCCATCCCCATGCGCATATCAAGCGGGGCATCATTATGATAGGAAAAACCGCGTTCGGGGCTGTCAAGTTGGTGGGAGCTCACACCCAAGTCCACCAGAATACCGTCAAGGCCTTTTATTGAACGCTGTGAAAGTATTTGTTTGATATTGGTAAAATTATCAAGCACAAGCTCTACACTTGGATAGGCAGCTAAACGCTCTTTGAGCACTTCAATGGCTTGAGGGTCACGGTCTATGGCTAAAAGCCTGCCTTCCTTGATTGTTTTGGCAATTGGGCTTGAATGCCCACCACCGCCTGCGGTACAATCAACATAGAAGCCGTCACTTTTAAGTTGTAGGGCATTGAGCGCTTCTTGCAAAAAAACCGGGATATGATTAAAATCCATCTCATATAACCTATATGGACAGGTGAATTTTCGTCGTGCGGCCGCCTAATGCCAACTTTTCTTCATTTCGTTTTTGTTGCTTGTCGTATTCATCGGGGTTCCAAATTTCCACCCGTTTCCATACACCCAAGACAATCACTTCTTTTTCTAAGCCGGCAAATTCACAAAAGTTTTTGCCAATGGTGGCTCGGCCCTGTTTGTCTAATGTGGCTGAAGCAATGTTCATATAAAGCCTGCGTTGAGTATCATTGAGCTCGCTGCCTTTTAGTTCTGAAAAAACCTCTGCCACTGCCATTTCCCAATCTTCGACACTGTATAAGTACAAACATTTAGTGCCGTTGAGGGGTTTGTAGACCATGAATTCTTCACCCAGGTGGTGGTGAAACTTGGAAGGGATGGCAAGCCTGTAGTTTTTATCAAGATTATGCAAAAAAGCTCCGGCATATTTTTGCATTTAACTGCCCCCTTCCACTTAGAATTGTAGTTTTACCGCCTAAGCGCCTAATATATGCTTCAAAACTGTAGTTCAACCGCCTAACGGATAGCGTGAACCCCCAAAAACATTGTTCAATCACCTATTTTATCCATATAGTAAACTATATTTGTCTTTTTGGCAAGTGTTTTTTTGAAAAACACTTGATTTTGTCTATCTGTTTTTACTGGCTTGATATATTTATAGAACCATCCACAATATATTGTGGATGGCAGCAAAAAGCCGCAGTTTGAAGATTAACTTCAAACTGCGGCCAAAATATTTTATTTATTTGTTTTTACTTGTGCCTTACTGCCCTATTCTTCATCTTCCCAGTTGTGCCAGACGGATTGAACATCGTCATTGTCTTCAAACATTTCCAACATCTTTTCCATGTTTTTAATATCTGTTTCGTCCGTTAGGGCGGTATAGGTCGAGGGAACAAATTCTATTTCGGCCGAAGCAAAAATATAGCCCTGGGCCTCCAGTGCGTCCCTAACAATTCTGAAATCCGCAACCTCTGTTTTGACCAGAAAAATTTCTTCTTCGTTTTCAAGGTCCGAGGCGCCGGCTTCAAGGGCATCTTCCATGAGGGTGTCTTCATCTATTCCCTCACTTTCGATTGCCAGAATGCCCTGACGCTCAAACATGAAAGAAACAGAGCCTTGCTGCCCTAAATTGCCACCGTATTTATCAAAATAATGGCGCATTTCACCCGCGGTACGGTTGCGGTTATCGGTCAAGGTTTGCACTATCACCGCTACACCGCTCGGGCCGTAACCTTCATAGACAATCTCATCAAAATCAGCCGAGCCGCCTTCGCCCGCCGCTTTTTTAATCACACGTTCAATATTGTCGTTTGGCACATTGTTGGCTTTTGCTTTTGCTATGGCATCTTTGAGTTTTGCGTTTGTTGAAGGGTCGGGCCCCCCTGCTTTGACGGCAACAGCAATTTCACGCCCCATTTTGGTGAAAACTTTAGCTCTTTGGGCGTCTGTTTTTTCTTTCTTCCTTTTAATGTTGCTCCATTTTGAATGACCTGCCATTTTACTCCGCCCTTTTCTTTATTTTATGCTTTGATTTTAACACCCGATGGCCGTCTGTGTCAATTGATTGACGGTTCTTGATGCAGAACCTTTAATTTAAGACTCTTGTGTTGCCAGATTAAAAATTTCATGCAGGCGTTCAAAGTCCCCGCTCAAATAAAGCCATCCTATTAAGGCCTCAAATCCGGTGGCTGCCCGATATTGAGCAAGATTTGCATTTTTGGGCCTATGGCCGGGATTGGCGTTGCGGCCCCTCTTGAAAACATCTGTTTCCTCCCGACTCAAGGTGGGGAGTATTTTTTCTGCCGCTTGCGCTTGAGCTTGTGCGCAGACAAGTTGTGCGCACATAGCGTGTAATTTACCAACCGGCCTGTTACCCATGCTTAAGATTTTTTCTTGTACCAGCAAGTTAAATACCGTATCACCGATAAAGGCTAAATTCAAAGGACTCAAAAGCGTGGGGTCTTCCTTGCCTTTATGGTATGTAGTCAAATTCGAAATCATATATTGAAACCGTGTCCCCCCTGTTTATTCCCCTTTTTTCAAGTGCTTCAATTATTCCGCTGTTTACCAAGACCCTTTGAAAATATTGTAGGGATTCATAGTCGTCAAGGTCGGTTCTTTGAATAATCTTTAAAATCCAAGGCGCTTCAACAAAATAAACACCGTCATTTTCGGTGATGGAAAAGCCACTGTCTTTTTGTTTTTCAAACAACTCAAGCGGTATGGCCTGGACGGGATAGCGTTTAACCGGCGGCAAGCTTTGAAGTTTGGCCGCTATTGCCTTGACCAGCTCCTTTGTGCCTTCGGATATGGGGGCACACATAGTGTAAAAGGGATATCCTGCCCCTTCTATATAGTCTCGCAAACGCCGGATTTGCTCTTCACTTGCCAGGTCTGTTTTGTTTGCCGCCACTATTTGAGGCAGAGCCGCAAGTTCCGGGTTAAAGGCCTGCAGTTCTGAATTTATGGTTTCAAAATCCTCTATAGGGTCGCGGCCTTCACTGCCGGCTGCATCAAGTATATGCACTAACATTCTGCAGCGTTCGACATGACGCAAAAACTCATGGCCCAGGCCTACACCCTCGCTGGCACCTTCAATAATTCCGGGGATATCCGCCATTACAAATGACTGCCCTTGGCCTATGTATATAACCCCCAAAACCGGTGTAAGTGTTGTAAAGTGATAGTTGGCGATTGTTGGTTTTGCCGCACTTACAACAGAGATTAGGGTTGATTTGCCAACATTTGGGAAACCCAGAAGGCCGACATCGGCAGTTAATTTAAGTTCCAGCTCTATTTCCCATTCTTCGCCGGGGGTTCCGCTCTTGGCAAAGTTCGGAACCTGCCGTGTGGCTGTTGCAAAGTGGCTGTTGCCCCAACCGCCGCGGCCGCCTTTAGCCGCAATAAAGGCTTCATCGGTCAACATGTCGGCCATTACGGCACCGCTTTCCGACTCACGGATAATAGTGCCGCGCGGAAGCTTTATTAAGAGGTCAGCCCCCGATTTGCCGGCCCTTCGGCTTTTGGAACCGTCGGCCCCGTTTTCGGCAACATATTTACGCTTATATTTAAAGTCGGCAAGGGTTGCAAGGTTGTCATCAACTTGAAAAATTATATTGCCGCCCTTGCCGCCGTCGCCGCCGTCGGGCCCGCCCGCCGCAACATATTTTTCACGGCGAAAGGAAACTGCCCCATCGCCGCCCTTGCCTGCCTTAATTTTTATTTTTGCCTTGTCTACAAACATCCAAAACTCCCATCGCTAAATCAAAACAGCCGGGGTTTTTAAATAAGACCCTTGCGTGCTTTTTTAACTACATCAACAAACTGCACCGCCTTTTGGCTGATTGCCTTATAATCACCCGTTTGGGAAGCCGCCGTCAACGCACCGCCAACCCCTAAAGCCACTGCACCCGCTTTAATCCAATCTGCGGCATTTTCAAGGCTGACACCCCCGGTAGGCATCATTTTGGCATAGGGTAAGGGCCCCTTAACAGCCTTGATAATGGCGGGGCCAAATAATTCACCGGGGAAAACCTTTAAAATATCGGCTCCCGCTCGCATTGCCATAACTGCTTCGCGCACGGTCATTACGCCGGGCATTACAGCCACGCGATATTGGTTGCACAAGCTAACCGTGGCCGAATCAAAGTAGGGGCTGACTATATAATTTGCGCCTGATAACATTGCAAGCCTCGCTGTTTGGGCATCCATTACGGTGCCCGCACCCAAGAGCAGGTCATCACCGTCATAACGCTTTGCCAGGCTTTCAATGACCTTGTCGGCCCCGGGCACGGTGAATGTCAGTTCAATGGCCCCGATACCGCCTTGTAAACAAGCGTCCGCTATGCGAAGGGCCTCATCGGCAGTGCCTGCCCTGACAACAGCCACAAGCCCGCTGTCACATATTTTTTTGAGTACGACTTCCTTATCCATAAGGCACTCCTTTTAATTTCAGCGTTTAACTCTTGCTCCCTTACCTTCGACCAAGGCCCGAACTTCACTTTTGCTTGCCATAGAAGTATCACCGGGTGTTGTCATGGCAAGGGCCCCATGCGCAATGCCATAATTTAAGGCCCTTGCAGGGTCACCGATTTCCATAAGTCCGTAAATAAAGCCGGAAGCAAAGCTGTCGCCCCCGCCCACTCGGTCATAGATTTCCATGTTTTCAAAATTTAAGCCTTGGTAAAATTTACCGCCCACATAACAAATGGCCGACCAATCGTTTATGCCCGCGCTTTTTACGGTTCGCAAGCTGGTACCGACCGCCTTGAAATTTGGGAAGCTTTCGACCGCCTTTTCAATCATACTCATGTAGGCATCGGCATTAATATTTTTCAAATTTTTATCAATACCGGCAGTTTCAAGACCCAGGCAGGCCACAAAGTCTTCTTCATTGCCTATCATAACATCCACATAGGCCGCAATTTCCCTGTTGACTTGGCGTGCTTTTTCAAGCCCACCGAAATTTTCCCACAGTGAGGGGCGGTAGTTTAAGTCGTAAGAAACAAGGGTTCCGTATTTTTTTGCCGCTTTAACCGCTTCTATAACCGTTTGGGCACTTGTAGCCGAAAGTGCGGCAAAGATGCCGCCCGTGTGAAACCACCTGACACCCAGGCTGCCGAAGATATAGTCCCAGTCAAAATCACCGGGTTTAATTTGCGAAGCGGCTGTGTTGCCTCTGTCGGACACACCCAAGGCTCCCCTGACGCCAAAGCCTTTTTCAGTAAAGTTTAATCCGTTTCTGGTATTTCTGCCGATGCCGTCATAGTCAACCCACTTTATCAAGGAAGCGTCTACACCGCCTTGCAAGATGAAATCTTCTATCAAACGGCCGACCTCATTGTCTGCCAAGGCGGTAACCAGTGCTGTCTTTAAACCAAAGCAACGCTTGAGCCCGCGGGCAACATTATATTCGCCGCCGCCTTCCCAAACCTTGAAGTTACGGGTAGTCTTTATACGGCCGTCACCCGGGTCCAGGCGTAACATAACCTCACCCAGGGCCAACAGGTCATAAGTACAATCACTTTTGGCTTTTACTTTTAGGCGCACCGGCTTTCCCCCCTATTTTTATTTTAGACTCCGGAGTAGGCGGAAAAACCGCCGTCTACAGGCAAAACTATACCCGTTATAAAACCCGAGTATTTTTCATCACACAAAAAGAGAAGGGCACCCGTTAAGTCTTTTGGTTCCCCAAAGCGCCCAAGCGGAGTGTGGCCCAGAATTTTACCCGATCTTTCCGTCAAGGAGCCGTCCGGGTTGTAAAGCAAGTTTTTATTTTGGTTTGTTGAGAAAAAGCCGGGGGCTATGGCATTAACCCTCAAGCCCACGGGGGCGAAATGAACCGCCATAAACTGTGTGAAGTTTGAAACGGCAGCCTTCGCCGCGGAATAGGCCGGTATTTTGGTAAGCGGCTTGTAGGCGTTCATTGAAGATATATTAAGAATGCAAGCCTCTTCTTTACCCACCATATCCAAAGCAAAAACCTGGGTTGTAAGTAAGGTTCCCAAAAAGTTTAAATTGAAAACATATTGAATGCCTTCCGGATCCAAATCGAAAAAAGTTTTTACATCTTGAGCTTTTTCACTTATGTCCTCAAGTTCAAAGGTCTCTTTTGTTGTATTGCCCAAGGGTGAGTTGCCCCCTGCACCGTTTATTAAAATATCACAAGTGCCAAACTCTTCATTGATTTGACGGCGTGCATTCTCTAATTCTTCCTTTACCAAAACATCACAGGAAAGGGCCAGGGCCTGACCGCCTTGAGAGCGAATTTCATCCGCTACCGCCCGCGATGTTTCTATGCTTCTGTTCAAGACTGCGACCTTAACCCCGCGCGCAGCCAAGTCTTTGGCGAAACCGCGGCCCAAAACACCGCCGCCGCCCGTTACAACAGCTACCCTACCTTTTAAGTTTTCATGATTCAACATTTATTTTACCCTCTCTGTCATATTTCTATCTTTTGATCTGAAGCGCTTGACTTGTAAACAGCCAAGACGGTTTCAAGGGCTTTGCCGCCCTCGTAGGCATCAATGGCAAAGGGCCTGCCTTCTTTTATGCAGTCATAAAAATCGGCTATCAGAGCCGTATGCCCGCTACCCCAGCAAGCTTTTCCGTAAAGTTTCTTTTCACCGACTTCATGCAAAACCTCAATTTCGCCGCAGGGTCCGATTTTATAAAGGTTGTCACCCTCCAAGCGCAGTTTAAGGTTTTCACAAACAAAATCGATCATGATGGGCGCATCGTTATAGTTTGCCAAGGTTGCATAAAAAACACCCTTGGCACCTTGATTGAAATCCATCAAAATGGTTGCGGTGTCTTCAACTTCAATAACCCCTTGCAGGTGATCGTTGGCTGTGTGGCCTATAAGCTCTTTCACACCGCCGCCCGCCCTTTGCATCAGGTCCAGTGTGTGTATGGCTTGGTTGATGAGAACACCGCCACACTCTTTGTCTAAAGTTCCGTGCCAATCGTCGGAATAGTAGGCTTGACCTCGATTCCAAGTAACAAAGCCCCGCATACCCAAGAGTTTGCCCGTGCTTTCGTCCGACAGCACTTCCATCAATTTTTCCGTAGATTCGTTATATCTGTTTTGAAAGCAGACGCCCACTTGAAGGCCCGTCTCATCTTGTGCCTGCCTTAATTTTTGCAATTCATCCAGGTTTACGGCACAAGGTTTTTCAATAAGGACATGAATCCCTCTTTTCATGGCATTCAAGGCCATGTCGGCATGTAGGTAGTGGGGGGTACAAATATGCAAGACATCCGGTTTCTGGGCATCCAGCATGAGGTCAAGGTCTGTGAAAGGCTCCGCACCGGTCAGATCTGCCGCCGCCTGTGCTCTTTCGGCTTTAATGTCCGCCACGCTTATAAGTTTATTGCCGTCTAAACTTTTAATGGCAGCAAAATGTGATTTGGAAATACCACCGCAACCCACTAAAGAAATTTTCATCAGTAACCCCTTTCAGGCTTGTGTTTTATGCGCCGGAATAATTTAGCTGCCGTAGGTGGAAGAAAGGTCTTCTGTTTTACTTTCTTTTACTTCCTTTTTCTCTACTGTGGAAGAGGCTATTTTTTCTTGCAGTTTTTCATAGAATAAATCTTCGTCAATGGGCAAGCTGACTTCTTGACCCAGCCAGGAAGACAGGTGGGCCGCATTCGAAATCATAAGGCCGTTTATGCCTTCTTCGCCTTTTGCAACCAGCGGCTCATCGCGTATAATGTGGGCGGCAAAAGCATTCATAACACCGACATGTTGCGGGTTATGGCCGTCTGTTTCAGGTGTGGTCCAGGTGCCCTTGGGTCTGCTAAAGCCACCCTTGGCCGTGACCAAATGCTCACTTGTTGCGACTTCCAAACTATAAAGTTTCAATTCGTTTTTTTCGCAAATCATATGGCCCTTGTCCATAGTTATTTCAAGCCTGTTGGTGCCCGGTGCATCACCCGTGGTGGTGATAAAAACACCCGTTGCACCGTTGGGATATTCGGCGTAGATGGTAACATCATCTTCAACCTCAATATTATGCCATTTGCCTTCATGGCAGAAGGCTCTGATTTTTGAAGGCATACCGCAAAGCCACTGCCAAAGGTCCAGGTTGTGCGGACTTTGGTTTAGCAAAACACCGCCGCCTTCGCCGGCCCAAGTGGCCCGCCAGCCGCCCGAATCGTAGTAGGCTTGTGTGCGATACCAGTCGGTTATAATCCAGTTAACGCGCCGGATTTCACCGTATTGGCCGCTGTCAATTATTTCTTTCATCTTTCTGTAAAGGGCGTTTGTGCGCTGGTTGTACATTATGGCGTAAACACTGTCGCTGCGGGCAGCCAATTCATTTGTTTTGGCCACATTTTTGGTGAAAACTCCGGCCGGTTTTTCAGTCAAAACATGCAGTCCCTTTTTTAGGGCATAGTCTGTTAATGGGGGGTGGGAATAGTGAGGCGTTGCAATAACAACCGCATCACATTGGCCGCTGTCCATCAATTCTTCTGCCGTATCAAAACAAAGCACTTGAGGCAGGCTGTCTTTTACAAGATCAAGACGGTCGGGATTGATATCCGCTACGGCGGTCAAGCGCATTTCTTTTAACTGGCCGTAGTAATAATAATTGAAATGGCTGGTCCCCATGTTACCCATGCCGATTACACCAAGGCGAATAGGCTGCACTTTTTCAACAATTTTGTGCAAGGCGGCACAAGCGGCCGCAAATGATTCTTTGTTGCTTTTGTAGGTAAATCTGTCGGACACGGACAGGGATTCGCCTTCTTTTTCCAAAGTTTCAAAGCCGGCGAAAACCTTCAGGTGCGGTTCAACCGACAAGACGCGTGCACCTTCTTTTTGAGCAAAGCGCCTGATTACCTCTTCAAGGTCACCGTCGCCCTCGCCCGCCGGCACCACAAAGCCGCTACCCTTAACGGCGTCTTTAACATGTATGTATTCGATATATGGTTCCAGCAGTTCGTAAGCCGGCAAGATATCAACATCGCACTGAATAAAATTAGCCGGGTCAAAAATACCGCCCAGCTTGCCTTCAAAGCGCTGCAAAAGTTCCAAGCAGCGTTCCGGTGTGTCACCGTAAATGCCTTTTTCGTTTTCATGGCAGCAGAGTATGCCTTTTTTATCGGCATAATCCACCATTTGCCCAATACGGTTGAAGACTTCTTCTTTGTATTCTTCATGGCTTTCATCTTCCGAAAAATAAAAGCTGAACATGCGGATGTACTCGGTATCAAGAGCCAGAGCGACATCCACCGTGTTTTTGAACATTTCAAAATGTTCTTCAAACTCATCGTCTATGCAGATTTTGCCGTAAAAGGAACCGACTGAAGATACCTGCATGCCTTCGGCATCCAAGAGTTCTTTGAGTTGCTTTGCTTCTTGGACGGAAAATTCCGAAATGTTTTTACCGTTTACCCCCCGAAGCTCCATATGGGTGATACCGTTTGCCTTACAAGCGGCAATTTGCTCATTGATATCCTTTGCCGCCTCATCCGAAAAAGCCGAAAAAATAAACCTTGCCATTTGTCTGCCTCCACTTCATATTTTTTCACAATTACTTTAACACATACGCATATAAATTTAAAGGGCAAAAGCCAAGTTGGGGCCATATTTAGGCTTAAATAAAAACGCTCCGCCGAAGCGGAGCATCTTTTATGGGTAAGATTAATCAGTAGTTTACACTTCTCATTTCAAAGTAGGCTTTTGAATGGGCACAAGTCGGGCAAACGGCAGGTGCCTTTGTACCGACATGCAAGTGGCCGCAGTTGCGGCAGAACCAAACAACTTCTTCACTTCTGGTGAAGATTATGCCTGTTTCAAGGTTTTTAAGAAGCGTGCGATAGCGTTCTTCGTGGCTTTTTTCAATTTTTGCGACAAGTTCAAACAAGGCCGCAATTCTTGTAAAGCCTTCTTCATGAGCTACTTGGGCGAAGTTTTTGTACATTTCTGTCCATTCATAGTTTTCGCCTTCGGCCGCATCAAGCAAGTTTTCTGCGGTTTTGGGTACACTGCCACCGTTTAACTCTTTGAACCAGAGCTTGGCATGCTCTTTTTCATTGACGGCTGTTTCATCAAAAATAGCTGCTATTTGTTCAAAGCCTTCTTTCTTTGCTGCAGAAGCATAATAATTATACTTGTTGCGTGCCATGGATTCACCCGCAAAAGCTTCCAACAAGTTAGCTTCGGTTTTACTGCCTTTTAATTCCATTTGCCGATACCTCCCTAAAAAAATTAGATTTTACAAATCTGTGCAAAATTATAGCAATAAATTTATGATCTTTCAAGTGTTCAAACACTATAAAATCACAATTAAAGATGTGTTTGGATTATTTCAAAAAAACCGCCGCATTTTCCCTAATATATTGGGCTGCCGCTTGATAGGCATCAACATTTTTTAAAATCGCAGCAAACTCCTTGTCTGCCTTGTCTATTTCCTCTTTCATGAACGAAACTTCTTCATTGTCACTGTCATAAGCTTGACATTCGTATTTGTAAAGTTCTTCTGCTTTACCGCCTAAAATCAATTCGACAGCCTCTTGGGCGTCAACTGTCAAGGGCGGCCCGCTAATTTGGAAAAACCGGCTGAGTTTTTCTTTGGAATCTTCCAGAAGGAAATAGAAGGCATAAATGTGTCTTTTTACTTTAGGCAATTTTGCGTAAAGTTCTTCCGGGGCCTCCGCCTTCTCAAGCTCATCTTGCAAGTTCAAGGCCAAGCCCGCCAATAAGTCCTCGGCCGGTGCCTTTTCAAGTTTTTCTTGAGTGAGCTGCCCGTATTGTGCCTTTAGTTTGTTTTCGCGCTTTAAGTTTTCAAGCAGTTCCCGCCGAGCCTTGCCTGATTTCTGGGATGCCTTGTAGGCCTTATAAACCACAAAGGCGGTTAGAACACAGACTGAAAAAAACAGGGCGCTGAGCCAAGGATATTGTGCAAAAGCCGCAATAAATTCCATTTCTTCCCCCAAATCGACTTATCTTTCCTTTTTTTCGACAAGAGCCTTATAGATTTCACCTTTTTTAATAGCAGTGTTTTTTGCCACACTTTTGGCCGCCTCGTTTAAAGACAGGCCTTGGGCCATTAACTTTTCCGCCTCGCAGACCATATCTTCAAGTGAAACTTCCGGCTCGGGCGGGCTACTGTCCCCTTCAACTATGAGTACAATTTCGCCCCTTATGTTTTCGTCTTTATATCTTTGTGAGGCTTGGCTCAAGCTGCCAATTACCGTCTCTTCGTGTATTTTGCTGATTTCGCGCACTATTGCTATCTCGCGCTCCCCAAAGGCTTCATATAAGTCTTTTAAGGTATAGGGCAGCTTGTGCGGTGCTTCATAAAAAACCATAGTCCGCCTTTCAGTTTTAAGACTATCTATGTGTTCACGCCGCTTGCGTTTGTTTGTGCTTAAAAAACCCTCAAAGCAAAAACGCGCCGACGGCATGCCGGACAGAGAAAGTGCCGCCACAAAGGCCGTGGGCCCCGGTACCACTTCGACTTTTATCCCCTTTTGCCTGCACAGGCGCACAAGATCTTCACCCGGGTCGGAAATGCCGGGCATGCCCGCATCACAAACCAAGGCACAGCTCTCGCCCGCGGCTATGCGTGCAATAATCTCTTCACCCTTTTCAAATCGGTTGTGCTCAAAATAGCTTGTCATGGGCTTTTTAATCCCGAGATGATTTAATAATTTTAGGGTTACTCTGGTATCTTCCGCGGCTATGAAGTTGCACTTTTCAAGTGCCTTGACAGCCCTGGGCGAAATATCACCCAGGTTACCTATGGGGGTGCCGACTATAACCAATTTACTCACTGTTTTCCCTCACACTTCATCTTTTGCCTGCAAGGCCTTTGGGGTTCGAAACTCGTTTTCATAATAGGGGCCAAAAACCTTGAGCATCTCGGGGCTGTGCTGCCCCTCCTTGTTTTTTAGGGCCAGGTTGGGCTCAATTGTCATGCCGGGCCTGCCACCCTTTCGCCCTTCAACCAAAACAAGCCAGGGCGCCTTTTCTAAACTTTGAACAACAAGGCGCATTCTCTTTGGTTCAATGGCATTGGCCTTCATGGCCGAAAAAACTTCGCTCAAGCGTTCCGGCCTTTGACAAATGCAAAAGCGCCCGCCAAAACGCAGCAAAATATTGGCTGCCTTTGCCGCATCATTCAGGCTACAGTGTAATTCGTGCCTGGCTATGGCCTGTGCCCCGTCACTGCTTTTGATACCGCTGTTGAGCGCCTTATAGGGCGGATTTATGGTAACCAAATCATAGGCTTCACGGGATAAACTATTTTGGATTTCTTTCAGGTCGGCTAAAACAGGTTGGATTCGCCCTTCTTCAAGCTCACTGATTATTATAGCCTTTTCCAATTGCTTTATGGCTTTTTCTTGGATATCCACCGCGCTTATTGACTTGCAAGCCCCTTCACGGCACCAAAGCAGGGGTATAATACCACAACCCGTGCCCAAGTCGCAGGCCCTGTCTTTTCTTTTGGCGTTTGAAAAATAGGCCAACAAAAGTGCGTCGGTCCCAAAACCATGTGCTTTTGACACCACGGCATAGATACCGCGACCCAAGTATTCTTTTTTATCGTTTAAAATATTCTTATTCATTGAAACAGCCTCGGACAAATACGCAAACACTCTTGCACTTCAAACCTTTAAGTTTAAATAAGCTCAATAACAAGGAAAACGCCCGAGCCAAGCTCGGGCGCCCTACCTTCTTACTTAGTCAACCGGGTTTGGTGCGTCAACGGGGCAAACTTCTGCGCAGTTGCCGCAGTCGGTGCAAAGCTCGGCATCGATAACATAGATGTCGCCTTCACTGATGGCATCAACAGGACATTCCGGCTCGCATAAGCCGCAAGCGATGCAATCATCATTGATAAAATATGCCATAAATAATCCTCCTTAATTTGAATCGATACTAATTTTATCACAAACTTTTTAAAAATCAAGGTATTTTAACTTCAAACTCACTTTTTCAAGCAATAACTTACTGCCCGGGTCTGTTTAAACCGAGGTTTAATCTTCATCCTGATTTTTTCTTGCAGCAAAATCACCCTTACCGCGGCTGATTTTAACTTCATCGCGGTGAAAAACTTCAGGTAAGCCGTCTTCGTATCGGTCCAACCTGACCTTTAGTTTACCGGTCAGTATGTTGGATTCCAACACGGTCCCGCGCCCCAAAGGTGTTTGAACCCAAGCCCCTGCCCTGGGGGTTATTCTGCTGAGTTCTTCATAGGCTTCTTGCTCATACTTTAAGCAACACATCAACCTGCCGCAAGTTCCGCTTATTTTAACGGGGTTAAGCGACAGGCCCTGTTGCTTGGCCATTTTTATGGTTACCGGGTGGAAGTCATGCAAAAAGGTCGAGCAACAAAAGGGGCGGCCGCAAATCCCTAAACCGCCAATCATTTTTGACTCATCGCGAACACCTATTTGCCTGAGCTCTATTCGAGTTCTGAAAACGCCGGCCAAGTCCTTTACCAGGGCCCTAAAATCCACCCTGGCATCGGCCGTGAAGTAAAAGGTAGCTTTGTTGCCGTCAAAGGCAAACTCCACCCTGACCAATTTCATGTCTAAACCATGGTGTTCGATCTTTTTAAGACAAATGTCAAAAGCTTCCTTTTCTTTGGCTTCGTTTTCTTCTGCCTTTTCTATATCGCTTTGGGTGGCTATTCTAACAAGCCGCCTTAAAGGTTTTACGATTTCTTTGTTCTCAACCTCATGGTTTCCGACAGCCACTTGGCCGTATTCCAAACCGCGATTGGTTTCGACAATAACCATTTGGTCCTTTTCAACTTTTGTTTGATCGGGATCAAAGTAATAAACTTTACCCGCATCACTGAATCGAACTCCTACAACTTCTACCATTTTATAATTTACCTTCCTTGGGTTAACGATTATTTTGCACAAGCCTTGCGCAAACAAGCGCAAATTCTTGTAATTAACAAATTATTGTTGGCGTTTCTGTCCGGCGCCAAGGCTAATTCTTGAGCCTTTTCTGCCATGGCAAGCAAGGCTTCGGTCGAAAAGGCCCGGGCAAGCCCGCTTGCTGTTTTTTCATCGTCAAGCCTTGTTTGGGCCCCGTGTTGCAAGGCCAAGGCATCACGGATAATCCCAATAAAAGCCGCCAAGCTTAAGGGGATTATCTGCCTTTCTTTTTCAAAAACCGCCAAGACTTTCAGCAATTCATAGTCTTCATCTTCTATACAAGCAAGGGCCATCTTACGGGCTGTTTCTTGAGCTAATGCCGCCTTTTTAGGCTGAAGCCCGTCGCCGGGGTCCAAATCGCCAATATTAACAGACATGCAGCGCGACAAAACCGTTGGTAAGAGATGGCCGGCATTCGTTGCCTCTAAAATAAAAAAAATGTAATCGGGCGGCTCTTCCAAGATTTTCAGAAAAGCATTTTGGGCGGCGGCATTCATCAGTTGAGCTTCTTTGATAATATAGACCTTGGCATCGGCCTCATTTGGGACAATGTAAACTTCATTTTTTAAGGTTCTGATTATATCAACCGAAAACTGTGCCCGATTTTTGTCTTTTTCAATTTCGGTCACATCCGCATGTTGCAAGGGCTTTTTAAGCAAATTTTCAATATTGACCTTCCTGCCCTTGCCAGGCCGCGCGAAAGACTTGACACAAGCTTCACAAGCCAAACAAGGCCGCTGTTCTTGCGCTTTGCACACCAAAGCACCCGCCAGCAACCTTGCCAATTTAATGCGCCGATCGGTAGCTGCGCCTTCTATAAGAAGAGCGTGTGGCAGCTTGCCTTGACCCAGGGCATTGCTTAAAGATTCTTTTGTGTTTTCGTCTAAACCCAGACCCCAAAAATTCATAAATATCACATTTTGCCCGCCCATGGTCGCAAAGCAACCAAGGCCGGCTGATTCTTACAGTTTGTGGAATTCGTCAACATCCAAAACAAAAACAGTGGCTCCCCCGACTGTTACCTCGATGGGCATGGACATAAAAGTCTCACCCGCGAAGGAAGGCCCGGTTTCAACCATCTGTGTTCGCTTACTGCTGAAATTTTTGATTATTTCAATAATTTCAGCAACGCTTTCATCGGCGGCACCGATAAGTAAGGTTGCATTGCCGGCACGCAAAAAACTGCCCGAGGTGGAAAGCTTGGTTGCACTGAACTTGTTTTTTGACAGTTCGCTGAGCACTGCATGACAATCATCGTTGTTGACTATTGCGACTATTAGTTTCATTAAAACCGCCTCCGCCAAAATCATAAAAAGTAAGACAATTAACTTGCCGCTTATCTCACCTATTTATTATACAGTATAGGTTCTTATTTTACAACGCAAATATCATTATAGCCTTGATCAATCAAGGCTTTCACCTCCCGAGCACCGATAAGCTCACCCGGGATCACTATGGGTATGGCGGGCGGGCAGGGGCAAACTGCCGTAGCCGCTACCCTACCCAAAGCCCCTTGAGTGGCAATGCGCTCATCTTGGGCTCTTATTGCTCGGCTCGGTGTCATTACAACCCTTGGCAAACCCTCTTGACTTTTATTGTCCTCACTTTTTTCAAGGTCTTTTTTAAGCTTTAATTTTGAAACTTTAAGCAGTGCTCGGTAAAGTGTTTTAAAATCATCATCACTGTTGAAGGGTGTGGGTATCAAGATAATCCCTTCCGGCCCGGCATATTCGGGTTCCACCCCCTCTTGGCGCAAGAGGTCACCGACCTCCCGGCCCTTTAAGGCAAGGTTTTCACAGGTGAAGGCAAGCCGCATGGGGTCGACCTTGCCTTGGGGCATTATAAGCCCCAACTTTTCAATTTCTTCTTTGAGTTTCATTACTTTATCGGCTGTTTTTTTCAAGTCTTCTTTGCCCCTGTCGGCCAACCACAGCCTACACAAGTCCAGCGAAAGCATTATGGGGTAAGATGGGCTGGTTGATGCAAAGAGTGCCATGGCCTCGCGCACCTTTGGCAAATAGCTTGAATCGCTGATATTAAGCCAGGCACCGCCGGTCAAGACCGGCAGGGTTTTATGGGCCGAGTCGGCACTCATGGTCGCTCCTTGCGCCAGAGGGCTTGGATTTCCTTCCAAAAAATATAGATGAGCGCCATGGGCATTGTCTACCAAAAGCGGAAGCTTATATTTGTCTGTTATTTTGCTGATACCCCTTATGTCGCTCATGGTGCCGAAGTAGTCGGGCGAGGTAAGAAAGACGGCCTTGGCGTCCGGATTTTCTTCAAGTGCCCTTTCAACATCCCGAGGCCTTATTCTGCCCGCAAAAAATTGACCGGCACTGTCGTCCGGTAAAACCCAGATGGGCTCTATACCCAAAAGAGCCATTGTGTTTATCACACAACGGTGAATAACCCTACCACACACAAGCTTACCGCCTTGAGGCAGGGCCAGGCGCAACATGGCATTTATGCAAAGTGTGCAACCGCCGGCGCTCATAAAACTGCCTTGACTTTCAAAAAGCGCGGTGGCCAATTCTTCCGCCCGGCTTGTAGGCCCCTCACCGTCAAAAAGTGAGCCGGTGTCGGGTATTTCCGTAAGGTCAAATTCCAAAACCCCTGCAAGGGGTGATAGGGCTTGTGCCCATCCCTTATGGCCCGGCATTTGAAAGGCTGCCCTTTTTTTAGCTTTGTGCGCTTTTATTGCATGGTAAATAGGCGATGAATTCATTTACTTCATCCTTTATCTTCGTAGTTGGTTATAATAGTGGCAAATATTAGGCTTAAACCTCGTAAAGTAATATGCCTTTACTCGCTTTTTAATCCCTGCCTTCAATCAGCTTCAAATTTCGCTCTATTACCTCTCGTCCGCGCCAGGCAAAGGCTCGGCCTTTTATCTCGTCACCTGCTTGAAAGTGTGGTTTGAAGCTTTGGCTGAATTGTGTCAGAGGATTTATTTGTGCTCCCCGATTCATGGGGCAAACAAGTTGGCAAATATCGCAACCCCATGCAGAGGCAGAATTTTTGATCATAAGCTCTTCTTTAGGGGTCAATTGCCCCTTCTTTTGGCTTATGTGGGACAGACAAATTTCTTTCTTAAACCCACCCGCCTGCCCCAGTGCCCGTGTGGGGCAGTGCTTGCTACACTCACCGCAGTTGAGGCAAGACTTGCCTTCATCTTCATATGTTTTGCCCGCCAAAGGCAAGCTTGTTATAATTTCACCAATAAAAACCCAGGAGCCGTATTTAGGGTTAATCAAAAGGCCGTTGTCCCCATAAGCCCCCAAGCCCGCTTCAACCGCCGCTTTCACTTCGGGTATGGGAGAATTGTCGCAAAAGGCGGCGAAACCATGGCCGGGAAAAGCTTCTTGCAAAAGCTCAACCGCACTATTCAGCCTATCCGACACTACCTCATGGTAATCGCGCACAGCCGCATAAGCGGAAATATTAGAGCCTTGGTAAGAAGACCTACCCATATAATAAGGAAAAAGAGCTACAAGTATACTTGTGGCTCTGTCCGGTATATCTTTAATTTTTGCGCAGGCTATAAGCTTGTCTGCCACGGGCGCGTAAGAGCAAACACCCCAAGCGGGTGTAAATTTATCCATCACCGTTTTCACAAGCTCATCCATTTTAACACCCAACCTTAAAAGAGCGATGAAAGGGCAATCATAAAGGGCATTGTTATAATAGACAGAAGGCTTACTATTGCCACTGTTTGCGAGGCAAAGGCCGTATCTCTTTCATATTTTGCGGCAAACATAACCGTATTGTTTGCCGTTGGTGCACTGGCCGATATGATAAGGGCCGTCAAAAGATTGCCCGTTAGGCCAAAGAGTTTGTATATGAGCAACATTATGAGCGGCAAAACTATCAATTTGAAGAATGAGACTATGATTATTCGCCCATCGGAGAAAAACCGTTTGAAGTCTACACCGGCAAGGTAGGTGCCGAAGATCAGCATGGCCAAGGGGGTATTCATGCTCGCTATATAAGCGATTGGGTCAAAAGCAATACGCGGGAGACTGACACCCAATAAAAACAAGGGCATGCCCACCGCGACCGACAAGGTACCGGGGTTTAAAATCAATTTTTTATAATCAAATCGACTTTTGCCGCCCTCGGGTTTTTCACTCATAATATAAACGCCGTGTGTGAAGACAAACATTTGGTAGGCCATAATAACCGCCGAGCAGTAAAAAACACCTTCGGGGCCTATCAGGGCGTTGGCCAAAGGCAGGGCCATATAGCCGCAATTGCCGTAAACACAGGCAAACTTTAAAACCGTGCTCTTGTCGGCATCCCCCTTCCTGAAAAAGGGTATGTTAATCAATGCCGCTACCAGGTGCAAGAGTAAGCCGCAAGCAATGGCAATAAAAAGCCCCTTTGATGTTTCGCTTGTTTTTTCAATTTGTAAAAAAGAATGAATTATGACCGCAGGCGTTATAACATAAAATAGAAGCCCAGTGCAAAGCTTGGCAATTTTTTCTGTAAAAACGCCAACCTTGTCAGCAATGATCCCTATGATGACAATGATATAAAGAATTGCCACCTGTTGGGCGGCAAGCTTCATACTTCCGAAAAAGGCTGTATAATCTAACAAATCAGGCATCCTTCCCAACTGAAAACTTTACTTTGTTCAATATGAAAGCCAAGATAAAAACAGACAAGGCAAGGTCTATTTGTTCCGGCGGCGACAATGAAACCAAGCGGTCGGCATAGCCCGTAACACTCATTGCAAAACGGGGGACAAAACAGAGCAAACACATCAAGGCCGCATTCAAACCGTGGGCTACCATGCGCCAGTCTGTTCCCCTGTGGTTAACGCGGGCAACAAGTTGAGCAAAGGCCAGAAAGAAAAGCATAAGAAAAACAAGGCAAACCAGCTCAAAAAACAAGTCCGACACCCTTAAGAAGCTGATGGTGCGCATGAAGCGGTGAAGAATACGAAAAATTGCCCAGACCAAAGGCGAAAGTGCCAAAAGCTTTAATTTTTCGCCATTGTTTCTGCCTGTAAAAAAGTCCAAAGCCAAAACAAGAAAAAACAAGGCTGCCACTATAGCAAAGATTGCTTGCAAAAGCATGGGTATGGCACCCGCTCGCATGGTAAGGTTTGAAATTTCATTGCTGCTGGCCGACTGAACCCCGTAATACAAGAGATTAAAGTTGTTGGCCATGTTTATTGCGTCAAGAACCATGGCCACGGAAACATAAAGCGAAGCAAAGCCCACAAACATTCTTTTTTCAGCGTTGAATATGAAAGCAATTTCCGACTTTTTGGCCATGGATAAAAAATATATTAAGAGAAAGGCCAGGGCCAAAACAGCATAAAGCAGGTAAACGGTAAAGCCGGAATCCTTGTAAAAACCGGTATGGGGCTCGATTATTTTGACATATTGATAGGCTCTGATCGGCAAAGCCAACAAGAGCCCCAGGGAAAAAACACCCAGCATGGGTGCTGTATTTTTATTGAAAAGTTTTTTTAACATTAGAAAACCACCGTATTAATTTCTACCAACGCTCTTCCTTGGGTATATATTCACCGCCACTGGCCGCCTCGGCTTCGCGACGGTCGGCCAAGGGAACATAGTTGCGCGGATGCGATACGCTTTTATAGGCCGGCCTGATAATACGCCCGCAAGTCAACAGCTCTTCAAGCCTGTGGGCAGCCCAGCCGGCAACCCTGGCAACAGTAAAGAGGGGTGTATATAAATCTTCCGGTATATTAAGCATTTTGTATACCAAGCCCGAATAAAGGTCAACATTGGCGCATATCTTCTTTTTATCGCCCTTGGCCTTGTAGAAAACTTTAGGTGAAAGACGCTCCACCAGTTCGATTAGCTTGTATTCTTCCTCATATTCGGTGCCCATGGCAAAATGCCTTGCGTTTTCTTTCAAAATAGCGGAGCGCGGATCGGAAAGTGTGTAGACCGCGTGCCCCATGCCATAGACCAGGCCTGACCTGTCACCGACTTCGCGGTTTATCAGCCTGACCAAATAGTCTGCTACCTGGCCTTCGTCGTTGGGGTTTGCAATTTCTTCCTTCATCATCCTAATCATTTGTGCAACTTTAATGTTGGCCCCGCCGTGCTTAGGGCCCTTGAGCGAACCTATCCCGGCTGCTATGGCCGAATAGGTGTCTGTCCCTGCAGAGCTCAAGACCCTGGTTGCAAAGGTTGAATTGTTACCGCCGCCGTGTTCGGCATGGATTATAAGGCACAAGTCAAGTAAGCGGGCCTCTTCTTCGGTAAACTTGCGGTCTGATCTGGTAAAGTGTAAAACAGCTTCGGCTGTCGAATGTTCCGGTTTTAAGGGGTGAATATACATACTCTTGTGATAATAATGGCGCCTTTTTACCTGATAGGCATAGCTCATTATGGTTGGCAATTGTGCTATTAGTTGGATTGACTGCCTGAGTACATTTTCAGCCGATAAGTCATCCGGGTTTTCGTCATAAGAATAGAGAGCCATTACCGAACGGGCCATTTTGTTCATAATGTCCGGCGATGGGGCCTTCATTATCATATCTTCAATAAAATCTTCGGGCAATTCCCTACACTTGCTTAAAATTTTCTTAAATTGAGAGAGTTGGTCGGAGTTGGGCAGGCGCCCAAAAAGCAAAAGCCAGACCACTTCTTCATACCCGAAGCGTTCTTCCTTCTGGCAGCCGTCAACAATTTCTTGCATATTTATGCCGCGGTAAATCAGTTTACCCGGGGAGGGTACCCTTTCACCGTCGCTTATGTAATAGCCGTCAACACTGCAAATTTTAGTAAGCCCGGCCATAACGCCCGTGCCGTCCGGGTTGCGCAAACCCCTTTTGACGCTGAAGCGGTCAAAGTATGTCGGCCTAATTACATTGTGCTTGGTCAGGACCGAACTTAGTACCGCAATTTCTTCATCCGAGATGGGTGAAATATAGTTAGACATTAGATCATCGCCCTTAAACAATAATAATAGTTATAATACAACAATTAAGGCTTTTAAGTCAAGGTTACACCTGCCAAAGGCCCTGTATGTGCCAAAGAAGTTTTTAGGTCAGGCGATGGATAAAGAGGCCGCTCAAAAGTTTAGGCTCAAACCAGGTTGATTTTGGCGGCATAATTTCACCCGCATCGGCAATGGCCATGAGTTCTTCAACAGTGGTCGGGTACATTGAAAATGCCAAAGCCATCCCTTGGTTGACCCTTCTTTCCAGTTCGGCCAAGCCCCTGATGCCGCCGACAAAATCTATCCGTTGATCCGTGCGGGGGTCTTCTATGCCCAAGACCGGGCCTATAAGATTGTCTTGCAAAACAGAAACATCCAAAGATTTTACGGGGTCTTTTGAATCAAAACTACCCGGCTTTGCGGTCAATTCAAACCATTGGCCGTCATGGTACATGCCAAAGCTATGAGCTTGCTTGGGGGCGAAAGCTGCCTTGCTTGCAACTTTTTTAACTTCAAAATTATCTGATATTTCACTTAAAAACTCTTCAAAACTTTTACCGGCCAAATCTTCTGTCAAACGGTTATAATCCATTATGGCCAATTCATCAGCCGGGAAAGCAACCGCTAAAAATCGATTGAATTCTTCATCACCGCTGTAATCGGGGTTTTGTTCACGACGCTTTTTAGCAACGCTGACAGCGGAAGCGGTGCGGTGGTGGCCGTCGGCTATGTAGAGGCTGTCCATTGCGGCAAATTCACGATCAATTATGCCAATCAGTTCGTTATCGTCAATGGCCCAAACGGTGTTGCCGACACCCTGGTCCGTCACAAAGTCATAAAGCGGCTCATTTTCGCTCTTATAGGCGGCGACAAGCTTGCTGATGGTATCGTTTTCTTTGTGAATAAGAAAAATCGGGCCGGTATTTGCATCTAAAGTATCAACATGGCGGGTTCTGTCAATCTCTTTGTCGGCTCTGGTCAGTTCATGTTTTTTAATCTTATTGTTCAAATAATCGTCAACCCCGGCACAACCAACCAAGCCTGTTTGACTGCGCCCGTCCATACGCTGGGTGTAAATGAAGTAACGGGCCTCGTCATCTTCAAGAAAAACACCTTCACTTACCATGTTTTCAAAATTGCTCTTGGCTTTTTGATAAACTTCTTCACTGTAAAGATCGGTGCCTTCCGGCAAATCAATTTCAGCCTTATCCACATGCAAAAACGAATGTGGCTTGCCGACTACCATCTCTCTCGCTTCCTCGGAATCCATAACATCATAGGGTAAGGCCGCTACATCCTCAGCCAATTCGGGGGTCGGGCGCACTGCTTTAAAAGGTTTAAAAACTGCCATAAATCTCTTCCTTCATACATATAATTATTTACTTTTTAATTGCTTGTTGATATCTTATAGCAAAAGCTTTTATTTAGCAAGTTAAAAGCCAAGGCGGGCACGGCCTTGCCGCACCCGCCCTCTAAAATAAACTTTGGTAAACTGTGATTACTCGATCTCTAACATTTCGGCAACATCCAAGTCTAAAACTTCGCAAATCGCTTTCAATTCAAAATCGGTAACATATCTTAACTGACCTTCAAGCTTTGACAAGCCTGAAGCGTTTAGATCTATGCCCTTGATTTGAAGTTGTGTTAAGAGATCTTTTTGCTTCATATTGATAGATTTTCTATGCTTTTCAATTTTTGCTCCGACTATGTTGCGAGTGCCCAACGGTTGTCTTCTGATTCTCATGGTAAACATCCTTTCTTCTCAACTGCAAAAAATTTTGACTCCACTATAAACACACTCCGAATTATACAATTTGTATAGTGTTTTTCGGTTTATTTTGTCACTGTACCAAAAAGCTCCCTGAGTGAGTGATTCAATTATATCAGACACATTCATATGCGTCAATATGCTTTTTACAAAATATAGTTGGTGTGAAAAATAATCACACCAAGGCCCGGACAACTTCGCATAAAAGAAAACGGCCGCACTTTTTTAACAAAACTTCAGAACTCTTTGTTCTTATTTTGTATTCTTTGACAGGAACTTTCTTTTCTTTTTACTTACAAAGGCTCGGAAGATAAAAGGCAAAAATCATTTTTTCTAAAAAAGCCGTGACCGGGTAAAAGATTCAAACCCGGGGCTATTTTCAAATCATACTAAAAGTATAAGAATTAGATGCATTTTAATTGGCAGCGATCAAAGATTTGACTGCCTTTTCTCTTTTCTATCCATAAAGAGGCCGCAAAGGACAAAATGGCTTAAGCTCAAAAGAGCTTAGGCCATTTTAGGGAAGAGAAATTTTAACTTGTTCAGGCAACCCCTGAGCAGTCGGCGGTGTCATTGCATACACATGGCCCAACCTTGGGTTCGTAGCTTACCGGTTGCAGATTATTTTTGGCAAGCTTGATCTGCTTGGATGACTGTTTTTTTGCAGCTGCCTTCATGCGCCGCCGCCTTTTGATATAGGCACGAGCGGCCTCAAACAAAAGCTCTTCAAATTCAATAAATTTTTCTTCATGCCAAAAGCCCCAGGCTATCAAAGAAGCAGCCGCAAACACTGCCAAGATTTCAATTGTGAGTAAAAAAGTTGTCATATCTATCATCCTTCCAAATAAAACGAACGCCTGAACATTTGTTCTTTCACCTATCATTATAGCAAGCTTTTTCCACTTGTCAACACAAATGTTCGATTTTATTTTCATTGTCCCAAAAACGGGACACCTAAAAGCAAAAATATCAAGTCGAGATATCTTCATAGTGATACTACCACAATATATGCCCATTGTCAAGCCAATGACCACAATTTGTAGTCTTTCAAAAAAAGACCGATTGCCCATCCGCAACCGGTTTTTCATGCTCCGATATGAAATTTAGATCAAAATCTTTATTTTAGATCTCTTTGTGTCTCTGACCTATCATAAAGTTTTCGGCCAACCGACAGTTCTTCCAAGATTTTAAGAGCCTTGTCCTTGTCCGGGCAAATGCGAAATAACATAACAGCCCTTTGCTCTTTCTTGTCAAGCCGGCAAAATGATTGGCTTTGCTCGCCTGTATTTAAATATTCATCAACTGTTTCACGAATGGTGTAAGCACATGAGTTCAATTCCCTGGTCAGGGTATCGAGCGAGGTGTCAAATATGCAGCACAACTTCATTAAGGTATCAAGGTCGGGCTTGGTCTTACCCGTTTCGTAGTAAGTGTAGGTTGAGCGGTCGACATTTAGGAGATTTGCAACCTCTTGCTGTGTTAGGCGACTGTTAAGACGGAACATTCTTAAGGTTCGGCTGAGCATAAAAACACCACCCTCTGCTTGCCCTTTCTTATTAAAACATTATATTTGCACTTATTATACATTAGTATGGGACATTTTTCAAAAACACAGGCAAACTAAGCAAGAAGCCAAGCTTGTAAGCCGTGAGCTCTTGTGTTAAAATCTGCTGTGAAAGTGAGGTATAAAATGACCCAATCGATTTTTAAAAACACCCAATATTTTATTCTTGATATGGACGGTACCTTTTATCTGGGGGATCGTCTCATAGAAGGGGCACCGAGTTTTATTGAAAAACTTTTGGAGTCCGGACGCGATTACCTGTTTTTTACAAACAATTCTTCAAACGATGTTGAAACCTGTTTGAACAAGCTCTGTAAAATGGGTTTTAAGGCCTCGGAGGATAAGATTATTATATCTTCTCATATAACCATTGACTATATCCAAAAAAATTATGACGGGGCAAGCGTATATTTGCTTGGAAACGAGAAGTTAACCGCACATTTCAAGTCTGCCGGAATCAACTTGACGCAAGATAAGCCGGACATTGTGGTTTTGGGCTTTGACACCAGCCTGAATTATAAAAAAATGTGGGATGCCGTCAGATTTCTTGAAGGCGGTGCTACCTACATCGCTACCCACCCCGATGTAAACTGCCCCACGCCCGATGGTTACATGCCGGATGTGGGTTCCATGATAGCTCTTTTTGAAACTTCCACAGGCCGCAGACCTTTGATTATGGGCAAGCCCGCGACGGCTACGGTCGACTACCTTACAAGCTATTTAGCTTGCAGTCGAAAAGATTTAGCCTTTGTCGGCGACAGGCTGAGCACAGATATTCTAATCGGGCAAGACCACGGCATTCCAAATGCTCTTGTTTTGAGCGGTGTTACCGGCAAGGCAGAGCTGGAAGCATCCGACATAAAGCCGGATATCACGGTTGACCGCCTGGCCGACCTTGCACCTTACTTATAAGTAGTATAGGAGTGAAGCACCCTGAAAAGGCAGACTAATTTAAATTTAACCATCGGCGCCGCGGTTGCTGCCCTTTATGTGGCACTTACTTATTTTTCTTCTGTTTTTGCCCTTGCTTACGGGCCCATCCAGTTTAGGCTTTCCGAAGCCCTGACTCTCCTCCCCTTCTACTTTCCCGCCGCCATACCCGGCCTTGTTGTGGGCTGTTTTCTTGCAAACCTTGGTAGCCCTTATGGCTTGGTAGATCTTATATTTGGCAGCCTTGCCAGCCTCTTGGCCGCCTTGGCCACCGGTGCGCTGGGCCGCTTGAAAGACAGGTGGCCGGCCGCCTTGTTTTTGGCGCCCTTGCCGGTCATTTTTATTAATGCTTTTATTATCGGGGCCGAGATTACCTTCTTTTTGCCCCAAGCTGCAAGTTTAAAAGGTTTTTTCATAAGTGCTTCCCAGGTTGCACTGGGTCAAGCTGTGGTGGTCTTTAGCCTGGGGCTTCCCCTCACCCTTGCCTTGAGTCGAACCCGGTTTTTTTCACAGATTTAAAATTAATTTAAATCTTATTTTCAGACTACAAAAGGGGCAGGTTCCCATGCGGAAACCTGCCCCTTATCTTTTATGTTTTACTCTTGGTCTTCTTCACTCAATGGTTCATAAAGCTCTTTGAGCCTTGAGAGCTTATCATACTTACCCTTGGCCTCTTTTTCCGAACGGCTGAAGAGTTCTTCGGCGTTTTCGGGGAAGGAGCGCATAAGTGAGCTGTAGCGAACTTCTTTGAGAATATGGTCACGATAGCTTTCGACCGGCGGCTTACTGTCAAGGCTGAAGGGGTTTTTGCCTTCTTCAACCAACCTTGGGTCAAAGCGGAAGTTGTGCCAATAGCCGGAAGCGACCGCTTCTTTTTCTTGCGTCATGCTGATGCCCATGCCGCCCCTGATGCCGTGGTTTATGCAGGGTGAGTAGGCAATGATAATGGACGGGCCGTCATAGCTTTCGGCTTCTTTAAAGGCCTTGAGGCACTGGTTATAGTCAGCCCCCATGGCTACTTGGGCAACATATACATAACCGTAGCTCATTGCAATTTGGGCCAAATCTTTTTTCTTTACCGTCTTACCCGCTGCAGCAAACTTTGCAATGGCACCCGTGGGGGTTGCCTTTGAAGCTTGGCCGCCGGTGTTTGAGTAAACTTCGGTATCAAATACAAGAATGTTAACATTTTCGTTTTGAGCCAGAACATGGTCCAAGCCGCCAAACCCGATATCATAGGCCCAACCGTCGCCACCGAAAATCCAAATGGATTTTTTGTTAAGATAGTCGCTGTCTTGCAAAATTTCTTGGGCGGCTGCCTTCAGGTCACCGTCAAGGTCGGCAGCTTCAAGTGCAGCTATAAGAGCCTTACTGCTTGCCGTGTTGAGGTCACCGTTTTCTTTGGTTTCAAGCCACTTGGCTGCTGCTGCCTTAAGCTCTTCGCCCGCGGCATCGCTTTCTGCCAAGAGGGTCACAGCCGAAGCCAGACGAGCCCTGATTTGGTCATTTGCCAACATCATGCCGTAGCCAAATTCGGCATTGTCTTCAAAGAGGGAGTTTGCCCAAGCCGGGCCCTTGCCTTCTTTATTGACGGTATAGGGGGTGCTGGGTGCGGAACCGCCCCAAATTGAAGAACAACCGGTTGCGTTGGCGATATACATTCTGTCCCCAAACAGTTGGGTTACAAGCTTGGCATAGGGTGTTTCACCACAGCCCGCGCAAGCGCCCGAGAACTCAAGCAGGGGTTGTTTGAACTGGCTGCCCTTGACCGTGGAATCCGGGAAGCGTTCAAGAACTTCTTCTTTTTCGGGCAAGTTAAGTGCATAGTTAAAATTGCGTTGTTCGCCAAGGTGGCCGGCCAAAGGTTCCATAACCAAAGCCTTGTTGCCTCGCATGCCGGGGCACACATTGGCACAAGAACCGCAACCGTAGCAGTCTAATGTTGAAATAGCTATTGTAAAGTCATAGCCCTTGAGGCCGTTCATGGTTTTGCTCTTCATGGCCTCGGGTGCGTTTTCACTTTCTTGCTCAGTCATAGCGAAGGGGCGGATTACGCCATGGGGGCAAACATATGAACAGTAGTTACACTGGATGCAGTTTTCGGGCAGCCAATTTGGTACATTAACGGCTATACCGCGTTTTTCAAAAGCTGCGGTGCCTTGGGGGATGGTGCCGTCGGCCGCATGTGCAAAGGTGGACACGGGTATACGGTCGCCTTTTTGGGCATTAACGGGGTGTAAAACATCCCTGACAAAGGTTTTGAGTTCTTCATTGTCTGTTTCAATGGTCACTTCAACCGGTTTGTCTTGAGCATTGGCCCAGTCGGCCGGAACTTCAACCTTGACAGCGCTGTCAAAGCCCTTGTCAATAGCGGTGTGGTTCATGGCAACGATGTGTTCGCCCTTGCGTGAGAAAGATTTTGTTGCCGCATCTTTCATGAGCTTTATAATTTCATCTTTGGGCAAAATACCCGTAAGGTTAAAGAAGGCTGATTGCAAGATGGTGTTTACCCGACCGCCCAGACCGATTTCTTCGGCGATGTGGGTGGCGTCGATTGTGTAAAACTTGATATTGTTTTCAGCCATGTAGCGTTTCATGGAAGCGGGAAGGTGCTCGTCAAGCTCATGGGCCTTCCAGTCACAGTTGAGGAGGAAGACGCCGCCTTCCTTGAGGTCTTCGACCATTTCATACTTGTCAACATAAGAAGGATTGTGGCAGGCCACAAAGTCCGCATTGTTGATATAGTAGGTTGACTTGATTGGGCTTTTGCCAAAGCGCAGGTGAGATATGGTGATACCGCCCGACTTTTTGGAGTCATAGGCAAAGTAACCTTGGGCATACATGTCTGTATTGTCACCGATGATTTTAATGGAGTTTTGGTTGGCGCCGACGGTGCCGTCCGCACCCAAGCCCCAAAACTTACAGGAAAAGGTGCCTTGGGGGGTGGTGTCCGGATTTTCAGACCTGGGCAGTGAAAGGTTGGTAACATCATCTTCAATCGCCAGGGTAAAGCGTTTTTTAGGTTGAGCTGCTTCCATATTGCGGTATACGGCAATAATGTCGCTGGGATTGGTGTCTTTTGAGCCCAAGCCGTAGCGGCCGCCGTAAACCGGCATGTTGCAAAAGTCGCTTTCTTTGAGAGCGGCCACAACATCAAGCCAGAGAGGCTCACCCAGGGCACCCGGCTCTTTTGTGCGGTCAAGAACAGAGATGGACTTGACTGTTTTTGGAATTACATCCAGCATATGTTTTGCCGAGAAAGGCCTGAAGAGACGAACCTTAACCAGGCCGACCTTCTCACCCTTATTATTAAGGTAGTCGATTGTTTCTTCAATGGTGTCACATACGGAACCCATGGCTACAATGATTTTGTCCGCATCCGGGGCACCGTAATAGTTGAAGAGGCCGTAGTCCGTACCGATACGGCTGTTGACTTCTTTCATGTAATCTTCGGTAATGCCGATTACATCGTCATAATATTTGTTGCCGGCTTCACGCGCTTGGAAGAAGATGTCGGGGTTTTGGGCTGAACCGCGCAGGACCGGACTTTCCGGATTGAGCGCACGGCGACGGAAGTCGTTGACTGCGTCCATGTCAACCATATCGGCAAGCTGGTCATAGCCCCATACTTTAATTTTTTGAATTTCATGCGAAGTCCTAAAGCCGTCAAAGAAGTGGACAAAAGGCACACGGCTCTTTAAAGTAGATGTGTGAGCAACCGCACCAAGGTCCATGACTTCTTGCGGATTGGTGGAACAAAGCATGGCATAACCTGTTTGGCGGGCAGCGTAAATGTCGGAATGGTCGCCGAAAATGCTCAAAGCATGGCTGGCAACCGCACGGGCCGAAACATCAATAACGCTGGGCAGGAATTCGCCTGCGATTTTGTACATGTTGGGTATCATGAGCAAAAGGCCTTGCGAAGCTGTGTAGGTTGTGGTCAAGGCACCCGAGGCCAAAGACCCGTGTACCGCACCCGCGGCCCCCGCTTCAGATTGCATTTCGGCCACCCTAACGGTTTGACCGAAGATGTTTTTAACCCCCATAGCGGACATGGCGTCCGTTTCTTCAGCCATATCTGATGAGGGTGTGATGGGATAGATTGCCGCAACTTCGGTAAAGGCATATGACACATATGCAGCCGCCGAGTTGCCGTTCATTGTTTTCGACTTTCTTGCCATTTAGTTTTCCTCCTTGGTTTTTTACAAAGAAATACAAAGGTTTGTATTATTCACCGAAAGATATTTTAACATTAATAGAACTGCTTGTAAACCTTAATAAGGGCAAACTTGCATACCTATCGGCCCGCAAATTTGTACACATTGTGACCCGATACCTGTTTTTCTTGCCTTCTTGTTTTCAGAAAGCCGAAAACATGCTTTTTGTCGGCCTTTTTCTCGCTTTTTAAAGGGGCCCTTAGTGTAAAATTATCGTTGGCAAAAAATAAAGGGAAATGGCGCAAACCACTTCCCTTGCATACATAGAATCAGTACAATGAATTTGCGAAAAAACACGAACTGAGGTGTATGCAAGATGATTTTA
>JAAYSC010000015.1 GCA_012524025.1 Clostridiales bacterium
TAAGTATTCTTCTTTCAATCCATATATAATGACATCTGCCTTATGCTTTTCTAAAGACTCAGCTACCTGTTCTAATAAATTCGGTTCTACAGTATCGTCCGAGTCTATAAAACAAATATACTCACCCAGGGCTTCATCGATGCCGGTGTTACGGGCAGCACTTAAACCTTCGTTTTGAGCCTTGTGTATTACCCTGACCCTTGGATCGGATGCCGCTATTTCATCACACATTACCGGGCTTTTGTCAGGCGAGCCATCATTTATTAAAATAAGTTCAAAATCTTTGTATGTTTGATTTAAAACACTTTTCGCGGCATTTTCCAGATAGGGCTCCGTATTATAAACCGGCATAACAATACTTAAAAATGGATTTTTCAACATAACTATCTATCTCCTCGACTTAAGGGTAGCGAAAAGCTTTGTGTTTCTTGATTTCACCATTGTGACGAAAGAACTCATCATGAAGGTGAGCTTTCCGTTACCCATGCGTAATGGAATCAGCATAACACTCATCATTAATGACCCGGGTTTTGCAAGCTTTAGGTTCTCGCGCGCCCTTGTGGTAGTTATTATTTTTTTAATTTCTTTTTTCTTTTCTTTTTTGTCCAAATCACATTTTTTATTTGTAATGTTTTCAACACAACCTATGAGTCGTTCGATATATCGCCTAGCCAAAAACTCACGGCTATGTTCATCCTTAATCCCCCAATATTCGTATAATTCGAGCATCCATCCATGCTCTTCTTCTCGTTTTTCATACATTTGAGGCATATATTTTGCTGTTTCTGATTCCTCTCTTGCGCGTAAGAAATGGTAATATTGTTTTGAAGAAACCGTCACTCTTTCAACATCACGAATAACCATTAGATTAAAGGGGAAGTCGTCCCAGAAAGTATGGGGAAACCTGAAGTTATTCTCCATAATATATGAGGCTAGGTAAAGTTTGTTCCAGGGCGTATACAGGAGGTTCCTGTCAAAAAGGTTGTAGGCGTCCCGCCTAAAGTCTTCTTTGTTTTCGTAGACCCTGTCCTCGTAGGTCATATCATCTGTTATATGCTCCGTGTCGTTGTAATATGTATCAATATAGTAACCGGTCACCAAGTATTGGGCCTTGGTTTTTTCTGCCAAGATGTACATATCCTCAAGCATAGTCGGCTCTGCCCAGTCGTCCGAATCCAAAAAATAAAAATATTTGCCCCGGGCGATTTCAATAGCCATGTTTCTTGCGCTGGGCGCCCCGCCATTTTCTTTATGCAAAACCTTTATGCGATTATCAAGTTTAGCGTAATCCTCACAAATTTCCCCGCTTCTATCGGGAGTACCGTCGTTTACGGCAATCAACTCAAAGTCTTTAAATGTCTGGTTAAGAATGCTTTCAATGGCTTTGCCCACATATTCCTCCACTTTGTAGACGGGCATTATCACGCTAATTTTAACATCTAAATTACTCACTTTTCCTCCCCCAATTCAGTCTCTACAAGCTTTAAGGCTGCCTCTATAGTCTTGTCCATATCGTAATATTTGTATTCGGCAAGCCGCCCTCCAAAAATCACATTTGGATAGTCTTGCGCAAGTTTTTTATATTTTTCAAGAAGTTCCTGGTTCCTTATGTCATTAACGGGATAATAAGGTTCCCTGCCTTCCTGCCACTCCATAGAGTATTCTCGCGTAATATAAGTTACGGGCTGCTTGCCAAACTCAAAATGCTTATGTTCAATGATCCTGGTATAGGGCGTTTCCCGGTCTGTGTAATTCATCACCGCAACACCTTGATAATTTTCACTCTCAATGCGTTCGGTTTCAAAGCGCAGGCTCCTATATTCAAACTTCCCAAGCGAAAAATCAAAGAAGTCATCTAATTGCCCGGTGTAGACTATCTTTTTTGCTTTCTTGAGATATTCTTCTCTATTTTCATTAAAGTCGGTTTCAAGAACAATATCGCAGCCGGCAAACATTTTTTCAATAATCGGGTTATATCCGCCAATCGGTATACCCTGGTAAGGGTCATTGAAATAGTTATTGTCAAAGGTATATCTGACGGGTAGCCTTTTTATTATGAAAGCGGGTAAATCTTTACAGTCACGGCCCCATTGCTTTTCGGTATAACCCTTTATCAGTTTCAAGTAGATATCCTTACCCACCAAGGATATGGCCTGTTCTTCTAAATTTGACGGTTCCTCAGTAATCTCCCGTTTTTGAGCTTCTATTTTCGCCTTCACCTCGTCCGGCGTTACAAGGCCCCACATTTTGGTGAAGGTATTCATATTAAAAGGAAGATTGAACAACTCGCCCTTGAAATTAGCAATAGGTGAGTTTACATAATTATTAAAGTCGGCAAATCGGTTGATATAATCCCAAACACTCTTATTTGATGTGTGGAAAATATGTGCACCATACTTGTGAATGTTAATGCCTTCAAGTTTTTCACAATATACATTTCCCCCAATGTGAGAACGCTTTTCTATAACTAAACACTTTTTCCCTTTTTCTCTTGCCGCATGTGCAAAAACACCGGCGAAAAGCCCGGCACCAACAAGTAGGTAGTCATACATACCCAGCGTCCCTCCTCTCGAAACTCCTATTTTCAAAAGTTTTAACCATTTTTAGTATCACAAATTTAACACAGAATCACCTTTTGGTCAATACAGGCATCTATGTGCCATGAATAAAGATCTGTCACTACACAGCAGATCGTTAAGCTCCATAAGTCATCGAAGTCACCGGTGTTTTTTCTTAGTGTAAAATTATCATTGGCAAAAAATAAAGGGAAATGGCGCGAACCACTTCCCTTGCATACAAAGAATCAGTACAATGAATTTGCGAAAAAACACGAACTGAGGTGTATGCAAGATGA
>JAAYSC010000016.1 GCA_012524025.1 Clostridiales bacterium
AAATCATCTTGCATACACCTCAGTTCGTGTTTTTTCGCAAATTCATTGTACTGATTCTTTGTATGCAAGGGAAGTGGTTCGCGCCATTTCCCTTTATTTTTTGCCAATGATAATTTTACACTAAGACTATAGGCAACCAATAGGTTTTATTTTCCATTGCCTTAGGCAAGACATCTTATATTAATTACTTTTAAAAATCATCTCAATAGGTTATATTATAAGTGCTTCAACTACTTTATGAGGATATAAAAATGGTTAAAAGAAAAGAACTTAACTTTTTGGAACAAATAAAATATGAGCTGCCCATTTTTTTCTTACTCTTAATAAGGGCCTTGCCTCAGGCAATCAACACCAGTGAGGATGCTTATGCCAGCCTTCTGTCTCTTAGCTACTCCGAGCTCGGTTTGGCTCCCAGGGTTGTTTGGGGAAGTTTTATGGGAGCTTTTTTTGACTATTATGGCGCCCGGCAAATAGTTTTGTTTTTCACACCCCTGTTTGTCATCTTTCTTTTTTTGATTGCTGTTTTAATTGGTAAGCTTATAAGGGATGTAGATCAAGAGCAGAAGTTAGGAATATTGCTTTTTTCTGCCTTGTTTTTGGCGGGTCCCTATTCCGTCGCACCTTTTGAAGCTAGGCTTTTTCTGCCTGACAGGCTTCTTGCTTTTGTAAGTGTACTGGGCTTGGTCCTTTTCAACGCAAGGGGATTTCGTTGGGCGACACCCCTCATAATGATTATAGGTATGGCAACCCACCAAATGTTTGCCTTCACCTACATACCGCTTTTCGTATTTATCTTGCTTTACGAACTATACAAAAAAGGTTTTAAAAAATCAGAGCTCTTGTTTTTTTCTGTAAACCTTGTCACCGTCATAGCAGCTACTCTATATTTCTATTTTGCCTACAGTCTTTTTATGAGAGAAATACCTTTTGAAGAAATGGTTAAGCTTGCAGTTGTAAATACAAACCTCAAGGTGCGCGGTGACATGGTATTGGGCTACTTTATGAAAGATACCGCCTATGTTCTCTTTAGTATGGTTTTTTATTCACAGGAATTCAAATCCGCTATAGTCGCTTATCTTAAAACCTTTCTATTCACACTTCCTATGGACATTTTCTTTTTCTTGCTTTGGAAAAAGATGTATACCGATTCCAAAAAAATCTTCCAAAAAGTTTTATCTCTGATTTTGGTTTTCTTCCCCTTAGCTGTTTTGCCCCTTTTTCCGGTCAGTTCCGAGTTTTATCGTTTAAGATCCGCAAGCGTTTTGTCACAATTCTTGTTGGTTTTCTATCTCTTTTATCGCAAAGATGAGACTGTGCTCCACTACTTCAAAAAAATTAGTTTGTTAGTTCAGAAGCATAAAACTTTAGCCCTTTTAATACTTGCCTACTTCGCTTATAGTTTCGCATCACTGTCTTTTTCCTTTTCCTGGTCAACTTTCTTCTTCGACTTCGTCGTGTCATCAAGGTAAAAAAGGTAAAAAAGCATTATTTTCGCGGGCGCTTCAGGCCATATTTCTTTCTGATTTTGGGGAAGAAGAGAAGATGATATAAAATCTGCGCTAACTCGGAAGCGGTATTAAACACATTTGGTACAATTTGCTTTATACTGCTCTGCTTCATTCTACCTAATACTGAAAGCATAACCTTAGTCGGGTGATGATATCCTTTTTTCTTGCTTTCTTTTTCCTTGATATTCTTTACATTATTTGTAATTGACCACCAGATAATATGCGAATAGACAACCTTCAATTCCTTCGTCGGAATGTTTGAATAGTTATTCTTAACCTCATTCCACTGTGTATCTAATTGACCGGTGTGTTCAACTTTTTTCAAAACATCTTTTTCTATAAGATAAGAATATAATTGAGTTCCTATTAGTGGGGACAGAAAAAAAGCTTTCGCATTTGAATAAGGTTGGATCGCTTTTATAAGTTCAACGGTTTGTCGTAAATCCTCTTCTTCCTCGTCCGGAAACCCTATAATAAAAGAAGGCAGGGTCATAATACCCGCCTCATAAGTCATTCTGATAGTATCAATGGCCTGTTCGGGCTTTGTTCGCTTGTTAACCTGTCGCAATATTCTCTCCGAGCCACTCTCAACACCATAAAATATCCATCTGCAACCACACTCATACATAAAGTGATAATCTTCTTGATTATACATACCGACTTTTAAATGGCATCCCCATACGAAGGGCAGATTCATCTCTTTTATTACTTTACACTTATCGTAAAGTTCCTCTCGGCTTACACTCCAAAGTTCGTCCCCAAAGAAAATACCGTCAAATCCATAAACTTCAACCAGATCTCTTATTTCATTGACTACTTTTTCGTAGGGTCTTGTCCTTCGCTCTCTTTTATGAAAAACCTCATTAAAGCAAAATGCACAGTTTCCGGGGCACCCTTTTGATGCGTAAACAAAGCCCATTTTTTTGCAGCCATAAATGGGCTGTGCATATTTTAGAGGGTCAATCAAGGTCCAGTCTATTACGGGCAGTTGCCAACCTTCGGCAAAGGGGCGGGGTTCGGTGTAAACTATTTCGTCCCCCTCTTTGTAGGCTAAACCCTTGACTTCCCTTACCGGGGTTTGTTTTTCTAAAGCTTTAAGCAAATCTTCAAAGATGAACTCACCTTCGCCTATTCCTACATAGTCGGCATAGCCATCGTTCAAGAGAACATCAGCGGTTGCCGACGCGAGTGTATTACCAAAGATAACCGGAATCCCTTTCGAATGAGCGTAGTCAGAAATTGCAATAACATCTTCAGTGGTTTTAGTTGACAGGAAAGAAATGCCGACAATGTCCGGCTTAAAGTTTTTAATCACATTTTTGTAATCCTTTGCCGAAGCATTTCGATCCACCAATTTAACCGAATGCCCACATCTTTTAAGATGACTTGCAATTGACAATAACCCCAAAGGAAATACCGCAGATTCACGATCTTTCTGTGCTCTCGGGCTAAACAAAACAACTTTCATAATGTTCATGCCTTCGAAGATAATGTTCATGCCTTCGAAGCGACATCCCACCTCCATAATTCTTTGTTCTATTATAAACTTAATGATGGGACTAATGCAAATTTCATGTCATATTGCAAGTATAGTTTCCAAAACAAGAACCATCTTTAGCCGGCTAAAGATGGTTCTTGTTTTGATCTTTATTCTATCTATTTAAAATAGAACGAAGCTAAAGGTAAAATTAAGCTTGGAATCAGTAAGGCCGGGTATCTTTTAAATTTTTCTTCCATACTCTTTAAGCTCTTTTCAAGAGCTTTATTTTTATTGTAAATCAGATAAAATAAAACACAAAACTGACAAAGTATAATCTCACTTAAAAATCGTGGATGATCGGTTGTCCAGAAGAACCAAGGTATCAGGGGGATGGGCATTAAAAAACAGAGGATAAAAACAAGCTTTTGAGCTTTATTTTCCGAGTTTTTAAGAGCCTCTTTCCACAAAACCCAAAACAGCATGAATAAGGGGGTTAGGAAGGCAAGTAAGGTTATAAATTCAATCCAAGAAAAAGTCTCGGTCGTATGCAGCCTCAGATAATAAAAGAGGTCGCCAAAACTTTCAAGCGGCTTATCTTCTAAACCGTTGTAGTTAAAATATATTCCCCCGGCAAATAAGCGCCAAAATTCAAAATCCACCACCTTATCCTCAAGATAGTCCAAAGATTTTTCAATATTGGTTTTCGGATTGTAAGGAGCTATCAAAATAAAGTACAAGGATGAAAGAATCGTCGCAATCGGTGAGATTACCGCTACCAAGCTATGACTGAGTCTTTCGTTAGTCTTGAGCGCCCCAAAAAGAATTATTATAAAAATCAAAGGGAAAAACTGAAAAAGAAAACCGTAGTGTATGGCTGTTCCCGCAAGGCATAAGGGGATTACCAACCATGTACTCCATTTTTGTCTCGAGGTCAATATGCACAGTAGCACAATAATTACCATATAAACATCATGGAGCCCCAAATTTTTCGCAAAGACCTTGGTTGAATAATCTGTAAAAAAGAAAAGAGTTAAGGCAAAATAAAGTGGTATTTTGTATTCACCGGATATTTTTCTCAAAACTTTCCCAAGAAGCAGAGCTATAAAGAAAAACAAAAACAAGTTTGAAACCCAGATAAATCCGGTAAGCCAAGCTACCGTCAACTGTTTTTTTAACAAACTCACAAAGCTACCTACCAGGGCCCTAGGAATAAGTCCCAAGGAATAGTCCGGCACATAAAAAGTAAAAAAATGTTCTTTTATTCCCCACCCATCACCTCTTGCGGTAAGCAGTGCTTGAAAAACTAAAATTAAAAAGATAATCAACTCATACTTGATTTTTTTAAAAACCTTAACGATTTCGACCCACTCCTTTCCGCTCAAAGCTTCTTATGCTTAATCTTTATTTTCTTGTGTTTTCCCGACGATTGTATCAACTATACTTATTGTATTTTACAGTAACGAGCTTGTCAACAAGTCAAGAAGCGCTGTATGTGTCAAGTAAACATTGGCAAAATATTCCTTTTGCTAAAAAA
>JAAYSC010000017.1 GCA_012524025.1 Clostridiales bacterium
CCGCGCTTAACAACCATACTCCTGCTCAGGTCGCAGGTTTGAACCTTGTAAAAAAACAAAAGCGGAGGTATCTGATTGTCGCTTGATTTTGTGCCCATTCTTTCATTTTAACTTTACAGAGCCAAAATAATAAAATCAATTTGAATCTTGGTTTGACCTTTCAACGATAAGCTTGGCACCCTCAATTGCAATAACTGTAATTAAGGTGCCTTCTTCTATAATTTCCCCGTCTTTGGAACGGGCGGTCCAGTTCATGGAATTGACAGAAACCTGCCCAAGCGCGGCAATGTTATTTATGGTTTCTGTGACAATACCTTGAGCACCGATGTTTCTGTCGGCATTTGTGGGCTGTATTTTGTTTTTAGTAAATTTTTTGACCAAGGGTCTGGTAGTAAGCAAGCTGATCAAAGACACCGATATAAAAACAAGCCACTGGTAGCCGGGGGCAAGATTGAAAAGGCAGGCGACCAAGGCCGACAAAGAGCCCAGAGCAAACCAAACGGTTACCAACTGGACAGTTGCAGCCTCAATTGCGATCAAAACAACCGTAAAGAAAACCCAAAAGAATAAGATAAGCATCACCTTCCTTAAACAGCTAAATAATAACACAAAGCTAAAGTTTTCACAATGCTTCACACCCCTAATATATGACAAGTTAGCTTCCAAACTTTAAAATTTGTAAATATCCCTTTTAAAAGCTTTATTTTGTCCTCCTTTTTATATATAATAGTACCGTGCGTTTTTATTGGTCAAATTTATATCAAAATATTAATACTGTTTTGAAAGGAAGTGCGATTGTGGGTAAAAAAATATCTCGTATTTTTAAGCTAACCGGTCTTGCGGCAGGGGCGGCGGCCTTGGGCTATGCAATTAAGAAAAAGAGGGTGGAGCCGGTCAGCCTAGCCAAGAAGACGGTTCGTGCAACAAAAGTCAGCTTGCCTGACAAGCCGGACTATGAAAACGGGTCTGCCCTGACCCCACCAATGGGGTGGTCCAGCTGGAACACTTTCAGCAACAACATTGATGAAAATTTAATCTATGACACAGCACTTGCAATGAAAAAAAGCGGCTTGGCCGATGCCGGCTATAACTTTGTTAACCTGGATGACTGCTGGCAGTCATCGCTTAGAGATGAAAACAACTGTTTGCAAGGCGATTTGGTAAGATTCAAAAGCGGTATTAAAGGTCTTGTTGAAAAAATAAATGAGTTAGGTCTCAAAGTAGGCATATACTCATCAAACGGCAGCCTGACTTGTGAGGATTTGCCGGCAAGTTTGGGCAATGAAGCAATTGATGCCCTAACCTTTGCCCGTTGGGGTGTTGAGTATTTTAAATATGATTTTTGCTACAATGTACCAATCCCGGCTCGTGCCCCCTTCATAGCTCAAATAAGCATTAGCAAGGCGGGGGAAGACGAACAAGTCTTTGAAGCCAAAGATGCTGTTTTAGACGGCGAAGCACGCTTTGTCGAAGACGAAAAACTCGATAACGGCCTTTACATTGCCGGCTTGTCCGCCGGTGGGGGGAGTGCGGTTTTTGAAAACATAGTAGTTGAAGAAGCCGGCGAATATGTTTTAACTTTAGTGGTTCGCAAAAAGAGCAACAGCTTTAAATATTGTGAAATTGAAGTCAACGGCCAAGAGCTTTATACATCGACCTTCCCGCCGACCAAAGCTTGGAACGCTCAAGGTAGGCAACAGTTGCTTATAAAACTCAAAAAGGGCGAAAACAGTATAAAACTTTATAATCCCGTGGCATCACGCATGGACAGTTCTGCCCTTCAGTACATAAACATGGGGCAAGAGCTTAAAAAGGCTACCGCCTTGGTTGCCAAAGAAAGCGGTCAACCCGAAAAGCCCATAACCTATTCGATTTGTGAATGGGGCCTCAATATGCCCTGGAAATGGGGGCGCAAAGCCGGGAACCTCTGGCGAACCACCCCTGACATTAAAGCCTTCTGGCTTTCAATTGTGGGTATATATGAAGTGAATGTCTTATTGCACAAACATGCAAAACCGGGTTCTTGGAATGATCCTGACATGCTGGAAGTCGGCAACGGCAATCTCAGCAATGATGAAAACATTGCGCACTTCAGCCTTTGGTGTATGATGGCTGCTCCTTTAATTCTGGGCAATGATATCAGGAAGTTTTTAAAAGATGACGGCAGTGTTGACGAAGACAACTATACACTTAAGGTTGTGTCCAACAAAGATATGATTGCGGTTAATCAAGATGAATTGGGCCTTCAATGCCGCAGGATAAAAACCACCGGCTTTTGTGACACCTTGCTAAAACCCCTAAAAGGTGAGGAAGTAGCCCTGTGTTTCTTTAATAAAAGCAGTGAAGAAAAAGTGTTTGAGCAAAAGATTCAAGAACTTGCGGCTCAAATGTTTGTTGACCTACCATATGCCGATTCTTATGAAGTCTATGATCTTTGGGACAAAACGAAGGAAGAACTGTCGCACACAATATTTGCTTGTGTCCCGCCGCATGGTGTGAAGGTTTATAGGATAAAAGCCAAGCAATAACCTTTAATCAATAGGTTTAGAAAATTTTAAGGAAGTATATATGCATTACATAATCATGGACCTGGAATGGAACTATGCTTATGCCCACAAATTAAAAGGGTTTATTAACGAAATCATTGAAATCGGCGCGGTTAAGTTAAATGAAGAGTTAGAAATTGTTGATACCTTCTCAAGTTTTATAAAGGTGCAAATCGGTAAAAAACTGAAAGGAAAGGTTAAGAGAATTACAAACATCACAGCCCAAGACCTTGAGTCAGGCAAACCTTTCACCCAAGCTTTGGCCGAATTTAGGCATTGGGTGGGTGAAGGGGATTGTCTCACCTTAACCTGGGGTGATGGTGATATAAGGGTTTTAATTGACAACTATAAGTATCTAAATGGTATAAGTTTCATACCTTTTCTGAAAAAATATGCGGACTTACAAGCCTTTTTCCACAAGGCTCACAAACTACCCACGACCACTCAGATAGGGCTTTCTACAGCAGCCGAAAAACTTGAAATTGATGTCAGCGCCTTTGACATTCACAGAGCCTTGGGGGACAGTCTCTTATCCGCAGAAATTTTTTCAAAAAGCTTCGATGCAGAACTTCTTGAAGAATTGACATTGGACTGTGATCAAAAATTTTATGACAGATTGTCTTTCAAGGCATATATCATTTCACGCCTGGATGATCCGGATATTAAAAGCGAAGCCATGTATTGTGTTTGCAAAATATGCAAAATAAGGGCGGAGCAAGTCGATGAGTGGGCTTATAAAAACAAATATTTTCATTCTGAGTTTCACTGCAAGGAGTGCGGTACGGACTACGAAGTGAGGATTAGATTTAAAAAACATTTTGACAAAGTAACCGTCCACAAGCGATATCGGACTAAAGTAGCCCCCGATGAATCTGCTCAAGATGATGCACTTGCTTCGCGCGAAGTCGGCGAAGCGCCGGAAGCACCGGCTAATATATAAGCGAGGCATTTAGTAATGCAACTCAAAACCAAGAAAAAATTAATAATAATCGTAGCAACCGCTTTGATGCTGAGCTTGACTTTGTTGGGCTTAACTTTAAGCGGTTTGTTGCCGGACTTTTTAAGGTTTGGGCCGGAAGAATCTACAAGCCAAACCGAAGACACGAGTTTGGTTGAAAGTACTGAAGAAGAACGAGTGGAGAGAGAGAAAACTTCCCAACCCGAAAAAATCAAAGGGATTTATTTTTTGAGCGGCTCAGACTTCAACTTAGACGAAGATGCCGATCAAGACGGTAAGGTCTTGGAAGAAGCTAAAGACAGGTTGCTTGAAGTGAAAGCAATGGGCTTTAACTGTGTCATTTTTGCCGGGCTTGACGAAGAAAAAAATCCATATGATGAAGATGACTTCTTTGCAGAACTCTTGGATTTTTCACGAAAAAACGATCTCTACACAATTGTTGACTTTGGTTTGAATCCACAGGCAAGAAAAAACGGCGAGAGCCTTACGGTAAAACTTACAAAAAAATATAATTTTGACAGCGCAGTTGAAAGTATAGATGCTGACGAACTTTTCACTGACCATGAGTCAGTAGAAAAAAACTTAGAAAAATTAGAAAAGGAAATAAATAAAAAGCTGGACCAAGCCAATCAAGTTGATGACAGGCTTAAGTTGTGGTTTGGCTACGATGACAATCTTTTAGAATTATGCTTCTCGCAAACAGAAGAAAACCAATCAAATCCCAAGAGTATTTTCCTTAAGATGGATTCAAAGCTTAGCGATGAAAATGAAACTTTCGCTAAACACTTGAGCAAGATTAGTGAGAAAAATTCAAGCTCGGCAAGTGAGTATCTATTGGCAGTGGGCCCTGCAATAAACATAAAAAGCGAGAAGCTTTACTACGAAAACATGTTGACGGCACTCTTGTTTGCTGAACAAAACGAGGCGTTTAAAGGTGGCGTTTATACAAACTATTCAAGCTTGAAAAATTCACAAGGCAAAGAAAAAGATTCTTTTTTACTAAAGCTCAGCGACCTGTCCAAGGATGAAAAAGATATAGAACTTAGGGTTTTAAGCCCTGAAAAGACTGATTTTGTTACAAATGAATCCACGGTAAGTTTTGCCGGTACCTCAAGCCCTGCCTTCCCCTTATTATGTAATGGGGAAAAAATTGAAACCGATGAGCTTGGTGATTTTCTTGTGACCAAGAATCTGGAAATCGGTAAAAATAATTTTGTCTTTGAACAAAATGGTAAGAAGATAAGCTATAACATTTCCTACGATGTTAAAATCCTAAAGTCTGTCAGCCCGACAGGCAGTCTCACGGCACCCGGCGGAACAGAGCTTGAACTTTCCGCGGTAGCTCTAAAAGGGGCGGTGGTTCATGCCAAGATAGGCAGTTCAAGCATTAAAATGACCCAGGGAAAAACGCTGGATACCCACGATGAAGAAAAGGCTTCTGTTAATAATTCAGACTTTGTAAGTTTTTATGCCAATTATAAACTGCCGGCATCAAAAACACAGGCACAAAATTTAGGCAATATTAAATTCAGTGCCAGTTATAGGGGATTGAGTAAAAGCTTAAACGGAGCCGCTGTTAAAGTCACAGCTAAACCGCCACCCGCTCCAATAATCCCTGAAACAATTTCCACAACAGTCACAAGCACATCACAGACTCAAACCCAACCCCCGCAAGAGTCTTCCGCGACAAATGATGTGACTGCTGATATCTCCGCTTCCGACGACATCGACAGTAGCGGCAGTCTGTCAACCACAAGCACGACAAAAATTACTACCACAAGCCAAACCACTTTGACACAGCAAGGAAAGCTTTTGAATCCACGGGTCTACAACGGGGTCTCCGGGCGTTCAAGAATGTGTGAAGTTAAAAAAGAACACTGTGGAACCATGGCCTTATCGCCCTTTAATGATAGGTCCAATCCTTTTACGACACCTTTGTCCAAAGGAACCTTTGACTATATTGACGGTGAATCTTCTTACGAGGGTAATTTATATTATAATTTGCGCAGCGGCAAGCGTGTTTATAGGGAAGATGTTGAGGTCATACTAAATGCTTACAACATGCCTTCAAATGAAATAGGGCTAATAAACTGTGTAAATGGGAAAACTACGGACATAACCCTATCCATGCTTTGGAAAGTTCCGATAAATTCCCTTGTGAGAGGGCAGAGTTACGCTAAGATTTATAATGACAGAGAGTTTGGAGTTAAAAGCTTTACCGGCAATTCAATTGACTTTGTCTTCTCCCATACAAACAAGGCTGTCGGAACCCCCAATGTATCGGCCTCAAATATTTTCAGTCGGGCTGAATGGATAAGCAATAAGTCAAACAACACCCAAACCTTGAGGCTTCATTTCAGGCGCGCAGGCATATACTACGGCTATAATATAGCTTATAACTCCAACGGCAGTCTTACAATTTCGCTTAAAAACAAACCGGCTTCGCTTTCTGGCCATACCATCATGTTGGACCCGGGCCACGGCGGTAATGATCCCGGCGCCATATGTGTCGTGAAGGACAAGGCAGACATGCAATATGAAAGCCAAATAAATCTGGCCATAGCCTTGGAAATCCGAAAAGAATTACAGGCTAAAGGGGCCAAAGTGATAATGACCCGTGACAAAAATGTCAGGGTTGAACTTGCAGACAGAAGGCTCTTAACCTACTCGAAAAAACCGGACCTATTTATCAGTATCCATTGCGATGCCGCAACCTCCGCCGGTGCCAAAGGAGTCAGCACTTTTTACTATTACGCCCAATCACAGCCCTTGGCAAATGCCATAAGAGAGCGTATTCTGACTTCTTACGCTAAGGAGATAAAGCATACAACCAACAACCGAAACACTGTTTTTTACCCCTTCCATGTTACGCGTACTGAAGTTTGCCCGGCTATTTTGATAGAGTATGGCTTTATTAGCAATGTGGCCGAGTGTAGAGTTTTACAAAATGCAACAAACCAGAAAAGGTTGGCAAAAGCCACGGTTGACGGAATAATTGATTATATAGGGCGGTAAAGAAATTTAAATTGTAAAAGCGTCGGTAGCGAAGACCGACGCTTTTTTATAAAACAAACCGTTTTTAAAATTTAAATTTCTTCGAAACTCAATTTCCAAGAAAAACTGAAAACACCGCCCGCCGGCAGGGATTCGATAGCAGGCTTGTTTGCCAACTCGCCGTAGTCTTCTGGTGAATCATTTATCCCATACCAAGGTTCTATACAAACATAGGGGGCGGCCGGCTTTGCCCATAAGCCCAAAAAACTCGGCCGGCCGAAATCAAACTTCAAGGATTGCCCCTTTTCTTGTCTTCTTAACCAAACAGACTGTGATTTCAGGCCTTCAAATATCAGGGCATCTTCTTCAAAGGTGTCTCTTTTTATTTCTATAATTTCGCTATTGTTCAAGATAGGCTTTCTGATTTTTGTGAGCAGTGCATGGTTCGGATCTATCTGCAAGGAGGAAAGGGTTTCAGCCAATTCGAATTCCAAGAGATCACCCATTGAGCAATTAAAACCCGGATGGGCACCGATTGAAAAATACATAATGTCTGTCTGGCTTAAGTTGTATACGAAGTGTGATACCACCAGGGCATGGCCTTCAAGTCGGTGGGATACAAGCAATTTAAACTTAAAGGGGTAAAGCTTGAGCGTTTCTGGGCTAAATTTTAACTCAAGGTCAAGTTTGTCGGGAGAGTGGGCCTTGACTTTAAAGTAGCTATTGCGTGCAAAACCATGTTTGGGCAGCTCATAACTTTTTCCGCAGTGCCTGTACTTGCCGTCCTTAAGTTGGCCGACGATGGGGAATAAAATGGGGGCGCGCCCGCTCCAAACATCGGCATTGCCCTGCCAAAGATATTCATGATGATTATTTTTAGATTCTACACTGTGCAATTGAGCACCATGGCTCTCGACTTGAACCGTCAAAAACTCATTTTCGATTTTATAGACCATCCGATACCACATCCTTGTTTTTGATTGACATTGTAGCAATTTAAATAAGTTTTTTCAATTCTTATCGGACTATGGTGAAAAGACGGAGCTTACAGCTTGAATGTGTGATTTTATAGTGATATCATATACTAATCGAAAGGGTGAAGTTTTTGACTAAAAAGCTCTGGAAAGTTTCCGCTTATGATAAAAATATAGCTGCCGATTTGGCGGACGAATGCGGTATTGACCCTTTTGCGGCTCTTTTGGCTACTGCTCGCGGTTTGACTAAACCCGAAGATATAGCTGATTTCTTTGAAGACTCTTTGGATAATTTGGAAGACCCTTTTAACTTACCGGATATGGATAAGGCCGTGAGTCGGATAGAAGAAGCAATCACCAAGGGTGAGAAAATCATGATTTTCGGTGACTATGATGCCGACGGTATCACCGCTACTGCCATGTTGCAAATGTATCTGGAAGCACAAGGTGCACTTGTTGAAAGTTATATACCCGACAGAATAACCGAAGGCTACGGCCTCAATTTTGAAAGCACCCAAGCAATAATTGATGCGGGCGTTGACTTGTTGATAACGGTGGACAATGGCATCAGTGCCATAGAAGAAGCTGCTTTTTTGGCTGAAAACGGTGTGGAGATGATAATAACCGACCACCACAAGCCCATGGAAGAATTACCCGGGGCAGTGGCCGTGGTCGACCCCCACCGTGAGGACTCAAAAACAATTTTCAAAGAATATTCGGGTGTGGGTGTTGTCTTCAATCTGATATGTGCCGTTGAAGGCGGAGTAGAAGAATTTTTGTTTGAAGAATTCGGTGATCTTCTGGCAATTGGCACCGTTGGCGATGTTGTGCCCCTGGTAGCACAAAACAGAACTTTAGTCAGGGCGGGCCTGCAAGCGCTTAACAGAAACAAGCGTGTCGGCATAGCGGCTCTTTTGAAGGTCGCCGAAGTTGAGAAAAACTTTTTAAACTCAAGGGATCTGGCTTTTAGCTTGGTTCCGCGCATAAATGCAGTGGGTAGGTTGGGCTGCCCAAAACGGGCCCTGGATCTTTTATTGACAGACGACGAGGCAGAGGCTCAAAGGCTTGCAAGTGAAATTGAAGAGGATAATAAGAGACGAAAAGAAATAGAAAACGAAATATCCGACCAAATTAAAAAAATGATAAGGGAAAACCCCACAATAGTCTATGACAGAGTTATGGTAATCAGTGGGGAGGGTTGGCAAACGGGTGTTTTAGGGATTTTAGCTTCAAGGCTTGCCGAAAAGTACGGGCGCCCTTGCTTGGTAATGTCACAAGAAGGTGATCAAGCCAGAGGTTCGGGGCGCAGTATTGAAGGCTTTTCGCTTTTTGATGCCTTAAATGCCGTGTCCGATTGCCTAAGCCATTTTGGCGGTCATACCCTTGCAGCCGGCTTTGCACTTCCGGTGAAAGACATAGATCTTTTTCGCCGGCAAATTAATGAATATGCCGCAAGTGTGGAGATGCCATTCCAGGTTGAAGAAATTGATATTAAACTCAATCCCGGCGCGGTGAGCTTGGATTTACTGGAAGCACTGGAAATGTTTGAGCCCGTCGGCGCCGGTAACCCAGGGGCGGTATTTGGTTTATTTGGTGTGAAAATAAGCGGTATAACACCGCTGTCACAAGGCCGCCACACCAAAATTAAAGTGGAAAGAGCCGGTATGGCCTTAGATGCCTTAATCTTTAATAAAACAAGGGAATGCTTTGAATATGATTTAGGTGACAAGGTTGATTTGGCGGTAGAACTTTCATTAAATGTTTTTCGCAATGTTAAATCCGTGACCGTAAGGGTGAAGAATATACGCTTGAGCATGATGGACGACTTAAAACTATTGAGCTCAATCAGACTTTATGAAAGATTTACTCGCGGTGAAAGTTTAGAGCCGAGTCAAGCAAACTCAATTTATCCAAAGCGTGAGTTGTTCGTAAGCCTTTACCGATACTTGGCCTCAAGAGAAGGGCAAGCAGTGAATTTGGTAAAGTTGTGTAGTGATTTGGGCGATGAAGGTGAAATGTTTGCAGCCTTAAAGCTTGCACTTGATGCCTTGGTTGAGTTAGAACTTGTATCTGTGGAAAATGACTGCTTTGTCTCTTTACATCGGGAAAAGGAAAAAGTTGAACTTCAAAATGCTCCATCTCTGAAGAGGCTTGTTAAGTTTCTTTAGTAAAACAATCATTAAAAAAACGAAAGAAAGGGGAAGAAAATGCAAAACATTGACATCAATGACGACGGCTACAGCTCATTTAAAGAGAGTATAAAATCCGTCTATAACGAGAAAGAAAGAGCTTTGATTGAAAAAGCTTATAAATTTGCTGCCAAGGCCCATAAAGGCCAACTTCGCCTTTCGGGTCAGCCTTTTGTCAGCCACCCCATAGCTGTCGCACAAATATTAGCTAAAATTAACCTTGATTGTGTCACTGTGGTGGCTGCGCTTTTACATGATACAGTTGAAGACACGAGTGTAAGCAAAGAAGAAGTAAAAAGAATTTTTGGTGAAGGCATAGCAGCCTTGGTAGACGGTGTAACAAAACTGGGGCAAGTGCCTATACAGCCCAAAGATACCGACTGGGAAACGGAAAAGGAAGAAGAGCAAGCAGAAAACATACGCAAAATGCTCTTGGCCATGTCCGAAGATATGAGAGTAATATTAATAAAACTCGCCGATCGCCTACATAATATGCGAACAATAAGCTTTATGCCGGAACAAAAAAGGCGTGACAAGGCCCTTGAAACAATTCAAATCTATGCACCCATTGCCCATCGACTGGGTATCAGGGCAATAAAAGAAGAACTTGAAGATCTGGCTATTCATGAACTTGATGCTTACGGATATGAAGAAATAAAAAAAGCCCTTGAACAGCAAAGTGAAAGCCGCAATGAGTTTTTAGAAAACATAAAAAAACAAATAAGCCAACGCATTAAAACTGTTGTTCCCGACGCAATAGTTGACGGAAGAATCAAGAGTGTTCACGGTATTTACAGAAAAATGTTTATGCAAGAAAAGCATAAAGATTTTGATGAAATCTATGATATCTATGCTGTGAGAATCATTGTTGACACAGAAATGAATTGTTATAACTGTTTGGGCTACATTCATGATATGTACCATCCGATTCATGGGCGTTTTAAGGATTACATATCCACCCCCAAGCCCAATATGTATCAATCACTGCACACAACGGTGATAGGCAATGACGGTATACCCTTTGAGGTACAGATCAGAACTCAAGAAATGCATGATACAGCCGAATTTGGTATTGCCGCCCACTGGAAGTATAAGACAGGCAAAAAAGGCAAGGCGAAGTTTACCGAAAGCTTGGCCTGGGTGTCCAAGATAATTGAATTGCAAAACGAATCCGATGACAGTAAGGAAATTTTGCGCACCATAAAAAGTGATTTAACCCAGGAAGAAGTATATGTCTTCACACCCAGAGGTGAAGTTAAAAGTCTTCCCGGCGGCTCAACGGTCATAGATTTTGCCTATTCCATACATTCGGAAGTTGGCAATAAAATGGTTGGCGCCAAAGTTGATGGACGCATAGTTCCCATAGACTATAAGATAAAAAACGGCGAGATTATTGAGGTGCTCACTACATCGCAACAAGGAAAAGGGCCAAGCAGAGATTGGCTCAAAATTGTAAGAACAAGTGAAGCGCGCAATAAAATAAGAGCTTGGTATAAAAAAGAAAGAAGAGACGAAAACATCGTTCAAGGTAAGATTGAGTTGGAGCGCGAGTTCAGGCGCAACAGAATCCGCTTATCCGACGACGATCAAGCTCAAGAGTTTATTTTTGATATAGCAAAACGCCTGCATTTTAACAGTATCGAAGATTTTTATGCGGCAATCGGCTATGGCGGTATAGCCCTCAGCCGCCAAATGCCCAGAATCCGCGACGAATATCTTAAAAAGATAAAGTCAAAAACACTGACCGTAGATCAGGTTGTGACCGTTCCCGAAAAGAAGAGGCGAAAAAGTAACGACGGTGTTATTGTTGAGGGCATGGATAGCATACTTGTTAAGTTTTCTAAATGTTGCAACCCCTTACCGGGTGATGAAATTATCGGCTATATAACACGCGGGCACGGGGTGTCTATACACAAAACCGACTGCAATAATGTCCCCAAATCAATCCTTACGGTAGATGAACCCGAACGCTGGGTCAAAGCTTATTGGGACAGAAACATAAAGTTCGATTTTCAGTCTACAATTTTGATTACCTGCCTTAACAGAGTAGGAATGTTGGCAGATGTCACCGGTCAGTTGGCCGGGATGAGCGTTATGATTCATGATGTTAACACGCGCCATACAAAAGACGGCAGAAGCTCTTTTACAATGACCATAAGTGTGAACGGACTGGAACACATGAAAAGTGTCATAGCAAAACTTGAAAAAGTGAACGGGGTTTTGAGTGTTGAAAGAACAGGCACATGAGATTTTAAGGAGTTATTAAAGTGAAAGCTGTTATACAAAGAGTCAGTGAGTCTTCTGTTTTGGTTGACAATAAAGTCGTTGGTGAAATAAAGCAAGGTCTGACGGTTTTATTGGGGGTTTATCAAGGGGATGATGAGCGACACGCCGATATCTTAGCTGCCAAAATAGCGCGCTTGCGCATTTTTTCGGATGAAAATGACAAAATGAATCTGTCTGTAACCGATGTGAATGGAGCTGTTCTGGTTATTTCACAGTTTACCCTTTGTGCCGATTTAAAAAAGGGGAACAGGCCGTCTTTTACACCATCCGCCCCGCCGGAAAGAGCAAATGAGCTTTATGAGCATTTTATAGCCTGCTTGAAATCATACGGGGTTGAAAATATATCCACCGGGGTTTTTGCGGCAAAAATGCAAGTTAATATTGTTAACGAAGGGCCGGTAACCATCCTTATGGATTCCAAAACCTGGCTAAAAGACTAAACACAAAGAGGGGAAACAATGATTATTAAACAAGTAAAATTGACCATGTTTTTAACAAATTGCTATATTCTGATTGATGAACAAAGCGGAAAGACCCTTGTAATAGATCCGGGTAAATTTAATGATCGTTTAATCGAAGAGCTTAAAAGCCCGCAGATTGGTTCAATTGAAGCTATTTTACTGACCCATGGCCATTATGATCACATAGGCGGGGTAAAAAAGCTAAAGGATTATTGCGCAGCCGATGTTTATATTCACGGTGAAGACGCCCAAAGCTTGCAAAGTGCACAGGTGAGCCTGGCCACACAGTTGAAGAATGCTCCCTTTGAAAAAACGAAAGCCGATAAACTCTTACAAGACGGGGATCTATTAAGTTTTGGTGCCATAGAACTACAAGTTATGCACACTCCCGGCCACTCACCGGGCAGTGTCTGCTTTTTGAGCCCTTCCACGGGCGATCTTTTTACCGGTGACACACTTTTTAAGCTGACTATAGGAAGGACGGACTTCCCCGGCAGTGACTGGGGTCAAATGCAAAAGTCCTTGAAAAAAATTGCAGCACTTGAAAGCGATTACAAAATTTACCCGGGCCATGAAGAACTTTCAAACCTGGCTTTTGAAAAAGCAAATAACCATTATTTGAGGTCTCTTTGATGTTTTTGGTTATTGAAGGCCACAGCTTTGCTTATGAAATGGAAAGTCTCTGTAGGATTTTCTTTCCGCAAAAAAAGATTAAGGTCCTTAAAAATAATTTTGAGAGCCTTCAAGATGATTTTGTTTTATGTAAAATGCTTGAGCTTGAGCATGAATATAAAATATGGGTTTCGGCAGCTATAGATTCAAAGAAAGCAAAGTCAGTTGAGAAGGTCTTTAAAAGCGAATCAATGCAAGAGGCCGAGTGCGAACTAAAAATGGCACAAGCTCTCTTTAAAGTCTTATCAGAGCTTACCGCCTATAGACCGCCTTGGGGGATTTTGACAGGTGTCAGACCGGCCAAACTTATGCTAAAGCTTATTGAGGAGCTGGGCCCTAAGGGTGCAGAAGCGTATTTTAGGGACCACTTGCTTGTCAAGGAAGATAAAACAGCACTGGCTCAAGAAGTGGCCCTGTCTGAAAGCTCCTTAATTAAAAAAATCGATAAAAAAGCATTCAGTCTTTATGTTGCAATACCTTTTTGCCCAAGCCGGTGTGGATACTGTTCATTCGTATCACACTCAATAGCCGGGCCTAAGGCGAAAAAATCGGTTGAGATCTACATAGAAAATTTGATTGAGGAACTGGAATATCTGGGCAAAACAGCCTGTGCACTGGGCATGAAGGCGCAGAGTGTTTATTTCGGCGGCGGAACCCCAACCAGCTTGAGCGCAAATCAGCTTGAAAAATTATTTTCTACTCTTGAGGCCTCATTCGATCTATCTCAAGTAAAAGAGTACAGTGTGGAAGCCGGTAGGCCGGAAACCATTGACCAAGAAAAACTGAATTTGTTTAAAAAATATGAAGTTGACAGAATAAGTATTAATCCGCAAAGCTTTAACGACAAAGTTTTGCAAGATGTAAAAAGGGGCCACACCGCCGACTCCACATTGGCTGCTTACAGTTTAGCCCGAAAAGTCGGCTTTAAAACTATAAACATGGATTTAATTGCGGGCTTACCGGGCGATAGTATCGAAAGCTTTGAGCGCTCGGTCGAGCAAACTTTAGCGTTAGAGCCTGAAAACATAACAATTCACACATTGGCACTAAAAAGGGCAGCCGATATGCAGGCCAAAGAATTTGTTGGAGCAAAATCAGAAAATGTTTCACAAATGCTTAACACCGCCTATGGTAAATTAAGAGGTAAATCTTATTTGCCATATTATATGTACAGGCAAAGCCTGACCTTGGGTAATTTAGAAAACACGGGCTGGTCAAAAGAAGGGCACGAATGTCTTTATAATATTATTATGATGGAAGAATGTCAGAGCGTTTTTGCAGCCGGCGCAGGGGCGGTTACAAAGCTTATAAAACCGGAAAAAAAGGGGCTTGAGAGGGTTTTTAATTTTAAGTATCCCTATGAGTATAATTCAAGGTTTTCCGAAATCTTGAAGCGCAAGGATGAAATAATAAGATTTTTTGAAAGTGCTTAAGCATACAAATTGCCATTTGAATTCTATGATGATATAATCACACAGATTTGAAAAAATGCAGGAGGGCAGGAATTTATGAGTTTTTTTGATGATGCACTGATAACTGCCAAGGCAGTCGGGGAGACTGTAGGCAAAAAAGCGGAAGGCCTATTAATAATCTCTAAAAAGAAACTTGAAATTATTGAAACTGAAAACAGACTTTCAAAGAACTTCGAAAAGTTAGGTAGACTTTATTTTGATTCTTTAAACTTTGATACGAGCAACCTGACTGACGATGTGGATAAGGACAATCTTGTTGATGAAACGACAGTTTTATCAGAAAAGCTTTCACGGCTTAAAGAAGAGCTAAAAGACATAATTGAAAGCAAGGAATAATTATTAAAACAGGAGTATTTATTTGTCACAAAGAAAAAATCAGACAATGCTAAACGGCGCATTGATTTTGTCACTCGCTGTCCTTATTGTGAAGATAATCGGTGCCGTTTACAAAATACCCTTAACCTCGCTTATCGGTGGGGTGGGTAGGGGCTATTATAATTCGGCCTATGAAATCTATTTACCAATTTACGCTATCTCGATGGCCGGTTTACCCGTAGCCGTATCACGCTTGGTTTCCGAAAATGTAGCACTTAAACGCTATAGGGAAGCCGAAAGTATTTTTAAGACCGCACTTAAGATGTTTATTCTTATCGGAGTGGTGGGCAGCCTACTGATTGTAGCTGTTGCTTTCCCTTACACAAAGTTTATCGCAGGGGCAAAGAATCTTCCGGCCGTTCTTGCTATTGCGCCTTCTTTGTTTTTTTGCTGTGTTATGGCAGCCTACAGGGGTTATTACGAAGGCTTGCGCAATATGAAGCCTACCGCAATCTCACAGGTTTTAGAGGCCATTGCAAAGCTGGGTATAGGTCTTGGTTTGGCATATTTTGCGGTGTCAATCGGTTTAAAACAATATGATACGGGCCTGGCCTTGTTAGAAAAAGCGGTTGCTGCCGGCTTAGATGAGTTGCCTCAAATATATGTTTTCGGTCAAGCGGTTAAGGACCTTCCCGAAGCCCATAGCGTTATATACCCTATTTCTGCCGCCGGTGCGATTTTGGGCGTGACTTCCGGCACTTTTTTTGGTGCTATCTACCTTTCTTTAAAACATAGATTTACCGGCTCTGCTTTTTCAAAAGAAGAGCTTGCCTTGTCGCCTGTGCCTTCAGCCGGCAAAGATATAGCCAAGAATCTTTTAAAAGTTGCAACACCCATTATTATGTCTTCGCTGGTATTAAGCATAACAAACTTGATAGATACTTTGACCATTCAAGCCCGTCTGGCTTATGCCTTGGGCAAAAACGCACAAATTATTAAAGAGATGTACGCCACATCCTTTTCAGCAGCTAAAATTTTAGACAGTGATATAGTGAAATATCTGTGGGGGGTTCACGGCTCGGCAACCGACTTTAAAAACTTGATTCCCACGCTGATTATATCTTTGGGTGTAAGTGCTCTGCCGGCCATGGCGGCAGCCTGGGTAGTAAAAGACAAAAGCACTATAAAATCAACGACGGAAACTGTTATAAGAATAACTATGCTTGTAGCCTTGCCGGCGGGTATAGGCATAGGCGTTATGGCAAGGCCTATCCTAACTCTGATATACGGCAGTGGCTCAAGTGCGGATATTATTCCCGTCGCAGTACCTTTAGTTGCAGCTTACGGTTATTCCACAGCCTTGTTTTCAGTTTCAACACCCATCACAAACATGTTACAAGCTATCGGGCGAGCAGATATCCCCTTAAAGTCACTGGCCTTGGGCGCGGGTGCTAAGATTCTTATAAATTATTTCTTGGTGGGAAACCCCCAAGTTAACATTATGGGCGCACCCATTGCTTCAATTGTTTGCTACATAATCATAGTGGCTATAAATTTGATTTATTTGATTAAATTGACTCAAGTAAAGTTGAGCTTTTCTTCTATTTTTGTAAAACCGCTTGTTGCCGCTCTTCTTTGTGGGCTCACGGCCAAAATCAGCTATAGTGGGCTTTTAGAAATCTTAACAAGGCAGGGGGGGCAAGAAGGCCTAAAAGTCACAATTCTTGCAACGGCAGTTGCTGTTTCTTTAGCGGTCTTGGTCTTTGCTGTTTGCATTTTATCCTTAAAAGGTTTAGTTAAGGAAGATGTGATATCGCTGCCCAAGGGGGAAAAAATAGCGAAAGTCCTTGAAAAATATAGACTTTTAGGGTAGAATCTCATATGAGAATGATTGAGGGTGCAAAACTTGCTTGATTTTGAGCAAAAAAAAGAATACAAATTTGCCGATTTGGTAAAAATTATATCAATTCTCAGGGCACCCGACGGTTGCCCTTGGGACGCCCAACAAACACATGAGAGCATTAAGAAAAACCTTATAGAAGAAACTTACGAAGTTATCGAGGCTATCAACAAGGCTGACGCCGACATGTTACGCGAAGAATTGGGTGACCTTCTTATGCAGGTCGTTTTCCATGCAGATATGGCATCTGACGACGGTAAGTTTGATATCGATGATGTAGCAGATGAAGTTTGCAAAAAACTGATAGTAAGGCATCCACACATTTTTTCCGATATCCCGGTGGGTGGGGTTGATGATGTTTTAACCAACTGGGAAGATATAAAGAAGAAAACAAAAGGTCATTCGAGCGCTAACCAATCAATGCGCTCGGTCGCACGCGAGCTACCGGCTCTTATGCGTGCATCCAAGGTGCAAAAGAGGGCAGCAGATGTCGGCTTTGACTGGCCCAATGCTTCCCATGCCTTAGAAAAACTTGAAGAGGAAGTCGGCGAATTAAAAAACGCTTTAAAACAAAATTCAAGCCAATCTGTTATGGAAGAGTTGGGCGATGTTTTGTTTTCAGCTGTTAATGTTACAAGGCTTTATGATCTTGATGCTGAAGAAATGCTCACCATGGCTACCGAAAAATTTATAAGAAGATTTACATTGGTTGAAGAAAAGGCAATGGAATCAAACTTAAAACTTAAGAATTTAACGCTTGATGACTTAAATCTTCTCTGGGATGAGGCCAAGAAAACCGAAGAATGATACACCATGTGTGTTTCATAATATATTTAACGGAGGAATAAAAATGAATAAGACGGATCTTATCAAGGTTGTTGAGGAACAAGGGCTCTCTAAGAAGGACGCTGCACTGGCCGTAAACACTGTTTTTGAAGCGATAGGCGACGCACTCGCAAGCGGCGACAAAGTTCAACTTATCGGCTTTGGAACCTTTGAAGTGCGTAACCGTGCTGCCAGACAAGGTCAGAACCCCAAAACCGGCGAAAAAATCCAAATCCCCGCAAGCAAGGCACCGGCATTTAAAGCAGGCAAAGCTTTGAAAGAAAAAGTTAACTAAAAACATAAGCTTTAAACATCAGGGGCACATCAGTGCCCCTGATAGTTTATTGAACGGAGTTTTTAAATGAGGTTAGACAAATTTTTAAAAGTTTCAAGGCTCATAAAACGCCGCACAGTTGCCAATGAAGTTTGCGACGCGGGTCAAGTGAGTGTTAATGAGAAAATAGCTCGTGCTTCCCACAAGGTCAAGCTTGGCGATATAGTTGAAATTCATGAAGGCCCCTTCAGTGTAAAAGTGAAAATAATCGGCTTGCATGAGCACGCGACCAAAGAAAATGCAAGTAATATGTACCAAAAAATTTAAATTTACCGAAAAAGAAGACGAATTATCAAAAAAACAATAAGAAATCGAGAAAAATCTCCTTTTACTATTGAAAATCATTGTAATTTTTAGTACAATCTCATAGAGTGAGTTAGGTGGGGAGGGGTCATTTTTGAGCAAATCCGAAAAAAAGGAAAAACCAAAACGCAGCTACATATTAATGGCCGCTTTATCCATAATGGTTATCTTTACCCTGATTTCAAGCTTCAACTCATATCTTGAGGCAGAAGAATGCCGGCTTGAGTGTGAAAGTTATGTGCAGGCCAACAGAGCATTAGAGGCCGCCATACAAAAAGATCAAGATTTGCTTGACGGCAGGGCTGAGGGTGAAAACCAAGATCCTGATACCATTAAGAGGTTTGACGAACTTCTTGAGTTAAAGGCTCGTCAGGAAGGCTATGCTTATCCCGATGAACATATTTATTTTTTCCAGAGAGTGGAAAACAATTAAGGAGGATATTTCTTTTTTATGCAGGTAGAGGTTGGAACAATTGTCGAAGGCAAAGTTACCGGGCTTACAAATTACGGTGCATTTGTTGAGCTTGAATGCGGTTCCACGGGTATGGTGCACATATCCGAGGTTGCAAATACTTATGTTACCGACATAAAAGATCATTTAACAATGGAGCAAGAAGTTAAGGTTAAAGTTATAAGTGTTGATGATGATGGCAAAATTGGGCTGTCAATCAAAAAAGCAGACGATAACCCCGAAGCTAAAGAAGAAAGGCGCTCGCGCCCACCCCTTAAGAAAAGGCCGGCCCCTATAGTCTGGCAAGGCCCAAAAAAGGCACAGGCAGATGAGCCTCAAAGTTTTGAAGACATGATGTCGAAATTTAAGAAGGTCAGCGAAGAAAAAATGACTGACTTAAAACATTCCAACGAAGCAAAACACGGTGGCGGTTATTCAAGGCGCGGCGGTCGGCGGTAATTTAAATAGTTTGATCAGTCGGGGGCGGGTAAACCGTTCCCGATTCTTGTTTAAGGAGAATGTTAAATGAAAATTATAAATGCAAAAATTTTCACAATGGCAGACGGTGTAATTGAAAACGGGTTTGTGGAATTCACAAACAAGATTGAAGCGGTCGGCTCTATGAAAAACTGCCAACCCAAAGCGGGGGATTTGGATGCCAAGGGTGCAATGCTTTACCCGGGTTTTATAGACGCACACACTCACTTGGGTATTTTAGAAGATTCATTGGGCTTTGAAGGTGACGATTGCAACGAAACCACCAACCCCTGTACGCCCAATTTGCGTGCCGTAGATGCTGTGAACAATTTAGATTATTGTTTTGAAGAAGCGGTCGCGGCAGGTGTGACCACGGTGGTTACGGGTCCGGGCAGTGCAAACCCCGTGGCCGGAACATCGCTTGCTTTAAAAACAAAAGGGGACTGTCTTGACAGCATGATTATCAAAGACCCTTTGGCTATGAAATTTGCCTTGGGCGAAAACCCTAAAAGAGTCTACGGGCAGAAAAAGACAACTCCTAACACCCGTATGGCGACAGCGGCCTTGATACGAGAGCAGCTTTATAAAGCCAAAGACTATTATGAGAAGCAGATGCAAGGCGAAAAGATAGAAAAGGATTTAAATTTAGAAGCTCTCAGTCTTCTGTTTAAAGAAGACTTGCCGGCTCATTTCCACGCCCACAGAGTTGATGATATTTTTACCGCAATTAGAATCGCAGAAGAATTTAATCTCAACTTTGCAATAATCCACGGCACACAAGGTCACAAAACAGCAGATATTTTGGCAAAAACAGATGCGGTTGTTATGAGCGGCCCCTTGTTTTCCGATCGAAGCAAACCGGAACTTAAAGACGCCACACCGGCCACACCCGGTATTTTGAGCAAGGCCGGGGTAACTACAGCAATAATTACAGATCACCCTATTATTCCCATACAGTACTTGGCCCTATGTGCAGGCTTGGCGGTGAGAGAGGGCATGGATTACAATAAAGCGCTTGAAGCCATAACATGCTTGCCGGCAAAAATATGTGGAATTTTCGATAGAGTGGGTTCGATTGAAGTGGGTAAAGACGCCGACTTGCTCTTGTTTGACCAAGATCCTTTGACCTTGGCAGCCAAACCCAAAAAAGTTTTTATCGATGGGCTTTCTGCCTTATAAGAGAAGGTGTGTCAGAGTGAGAAAAATTGATCTGAACATAGTTAAAGACACTGTAAGGGATCTTTGTATCAAGGCTAATATAAGCTTGCCAAAAGGCCTGGAAAGTGCTTTAGCGACTGCCGCCGAAAACGAAGAGCTTCCTTCGGCAAGGGGAATTCTTGGGGATTTGCAAGAAAACCTTTCAGCCGCAAAAGAGTTAAACATTCCGATTTGTCAGGACACGGGCATGACCCTTGTTTTTATCGAACTCGGTCAGGAAGTTTGCTTTACCGGCGGAAATTTTGAAGAGGCTATAAACCTTGGTGTTGCAGAAGGCTACCAAAAGGGGTTTTTGAGAACATCCATTGTCGCCGACCCCTTGAGACGGGTTAATACCGGTGATAATACCCCCGCATTGATTTATACAAAGATTGTGCCCGGCGATAAGCTTAAAATCACCGTTGCGCCCAAGGGCTTTGGCAGTGAAAACAAAAGCCGTTTAAAAATGCTAAACCCTTCCGACGGCAAAGCTGAAATAGCACAATTTGTTATCGAAACCGTTGAACTGGCAGGAAGCAGCGCCTGCCCACCCTTTGTGATAGGTGTGGGTATCGGCGGTAATTTTGAGTATTGTGCCTTCCTTGCCAAAAAAGCTCTTTGTCGCCCACTTGACCAAAAAAATTCAGATGACTTCTATGCGAATTTTGAGGAAGAGCTTTTAGAAAGAGTGAACAAGTTGAATATTGGTCCCCAAGGTTTCGGGGGCAGCACTACGGCCCTGGCCTTGGCTGTTGAGCAAGCACCTACCCATATAGCAGGCCTTCCTTTGGCAGTGAATATCGGATGCCATGCTACTCGTCACGCATCAAAACTAATATAAAAGCTGCAAATTACTGTGAAGTCGGCCTTTATAAATTTGTGTTTTTATGCTATCATTTATCTACAATCCCGATGGACGGGAATAATAATAAAGGGGATGACATTATGAAAATTACTATTACGGGAAGAAAATGCTCACCCAGGGATTCTTTTAAAGAACGGGTTCAAAAAAAACTAACTAAAATCGAAAAGTTTTTCGGTGAAGGTGTTGAGGCAAAAGTAACCGTAACGGTTGAAAAAGCCGAGCAGATAGTTGAAATAACTCTAAAAAACAGAGGCCTTATTTTCAGAGCCGAAGAAAGTGCTGAAAACATGAACGATGCCTTTGATAAATGTGTTAATTCCTTAATTCGCCAGATAAGAAAAAACAAAACCAGGGTAGAAAAAAGATTAAGAAGCGGTTCATTGGATGACCTTGTCGGCGCTTCAAACGAAAATGAAGAAGCAAGCTTTGACCTGGTGCGTTCAAAAACAATCAGACTTAAACCCGAGGATATTGACGAAGCTATTTTACAGATGAATATGTTGGGTCATCAGTTTTATATGTTTCTAAATGCTCAAACCAATGCAATAAATGTTGTTTATTTAAGAAAAGACGGCGGCTACGGCTTGTTGGAGCCGGGCGAGGAATAAGAAATTGATTTTCAGGGCGAACTTTAAGTTTGCCCTGATTTTGAAAGGGTAGAAATGGAAATAAATCTTACGGTCCCTTGCCTTTTGGGTGTTGAAAGTTTAGTGGCTAATGAATTAAAAGAACTTGGGGCCGGTAATGTCAAATCTGAAAACGGCAGAGTCTTCTTTACGGGTGACTGCCATATTTTAGCCAGAGCAAATATTAATTCAAGGTTTGCCGAACGAATACAAGTTTTGGTCGGCAGCTTTAAAGCAGAAAGCTTTGTTGAGCTTTTTGATCAAGTGAAGGCTTTGCCTTGGGAGGAGTGGATAGGCGAGGCCGATTCCTTCCCGGTTAAAGGCTATTCTAAGGACTCAACCCTTTTTTCTGTCAGCGACTGCCAATCAATTATAAAAAAAGCAATTGTTGAAAGATTGAAACAAAAATATAAACTTGAATGGTTTGATGAAACGGGGCCCTTACACCAAGTTCAATTTTCAATTATTAAAGACAGGGTATTGATCTTGCTTGACACTACGGGCACCGGCCTACACAAGAGAGGCTATCGCCTGGAAGCTACTCAAGCGCCCATCAAAGAAACACTTGCGGCGGCCTTATGTCAAATTTCAAGGCTTCGCCCTTATCATACACTTTATGACCCTTTGTGCGGTTCGGGTACGATTTTGATAGAAGGGGCCATGATGGCTCTTAACAAAGCTCCGGGCCTCAACCGCAACTTCAGTGCTGTAAGATGGGGAAAGATAAACCAAGAGGTTTGGGTGCAAGAGAGGGATCGAGCTCGGTCGCTTGAACAAAAAGCAGATGACTTTTTTGCCTATGGCTCCGACATGGATGAGACCGCTCTAAATTATGCGAAAGAAAACGCTAAAAGAGCCGGTGTGAAAAATCAAATCGAGTTTGGTTTGTTAAAATTATCTGATTTTAAGCCTAAAAGTGAGCGCGGGACTCTTATTTGCAACCCTCCCTATGGTGAACGCTTGCTTGATATGGAGCAGAGCGAGGCTCTATACAAGGAAATGGGGCAAATTTTTGAAAGAAAAAGGGGTTGGTCCTACACTATCATTAGCTCTTCTGAAACTTTTGAAGATTCTTTTGGGAGAAAGGCAGATAAAAGGCGAAAACTTTATAACGGTATGATCAAATGTCAAGCATTTATGTACTTTAAGTAGGAGGATGCCAGATGAAGCATATCTTTATTATCAACCCGGCAGCGGGAAAAAACAAAGCAGCTTGTGACATGATACCAAAGATAAAGTCTTTTGGTGAGACCAAGAAGTTAGATTTTGAAATTTATGAAACAAAAGGGCCGGGGGATGCGACCGAATATATTAAATCCTTACCCGAAAGTGAGACTATCACAAGGTTTTATGCTTGCGGAGGGGACGGTACGGTTTTTGAAGTCGTAAACGGAGCTTATGGCAGAGAAAACACTCAAATTGCAGTAATCCCATTGGGTTCGGGGAATGACTTTATCAGGCTTTTTGGGAAAAAAGAAGATTTGTTGGATTTAGATATCCATCTAAACGGTAAGCCGACAGAATTAGATTTGATTAAATGCGGCGATATCTATGCTATAAACCAATGCTCCATGGGCTTGGATGCAGAGGTAAACGCGAAGCAATCCTACTTCAAAAAAGTGCCTTTTATGACGGGCGAAACCGCTTATGTTGCTTCAGTTTTATATTGTTTCCTGAAAAAAGTAAACAATACTTTTACCATTCAAATAGACGACGGAGAACCATACACGCAAGACACTGTTTTCTGTGTAGCCGCCAACGGCAGATGGTATGGCGGAGGCTTTATGGCAGCACCGCTTGCTATTCCTGACGACGGTCTCTTGGACTTTATAATTGTAAAGAAAAACATGAGTCGGGCCAAGCTGCTTTCGCTGATGGGTAAGTATAAGGCCGGCAAACATTTAGACTGGGATTGTACTACCTTTGTTCGCGGCAAAAAAATAAAACTGCACTGCGACGAAGTCGCGGCAGTTAATTGTGACGGCGAGAAGAAATATGTAAATGACATTACCTTTGAATTGGCAGAAAAGCGAATTACCTTTGTCGTTCCATCAAACTCATCTTATTTTGAAAATAAGTCTTCAGAAAAAAAATAAAGGGCTACAGCCTCAAAGAATATTCTCTACTGCGCAGGGCTTTAACAAGCTCTGCGTTGGTATTTATAGGGTTTTTAAACAGTATACCACCGGGCTTCATACGAAAATAATAATGAAAGTCAGTGCCGGATGTTTCTATGAGATTATATTCTTGAGCCCAGGCTTTAGCTATATTATTTGACGAGTTATGGCCGGAATTACCATTGTAAACTTCAATTCCATCCAATAAAGAAGGATTTACTATGCGCATATTTTTTCTGAAAGGGTGTGCTTGAACCAGTAAATAATTATTTTCACGCACTAAATCAGACAAGTGCTTTATATCTAAAGAACATAAATTTTTGTTTTTGTGCAAAAATTCTTCTTCCACGCCAAAAATCAGATAGTCGTTGGGGTCACCGTCAAGTGAAATTTCAAGCCCTAAAAAGACTTTCATCTTGTTGCCGGCATAGGCCTTGGCAGCCCTGTAACCTGACAGGTATTTGTCCACTTGCTCCTTATAATTTAAATGACTGTTTCTTTTGAAAAAATGAAGATGGAAGTGGTCGGTTATTACGATAGCGTCATAGCCTTCATCAATATAAGAATCAATCACTTGATTTGAATAAAGGTTGCCGCAAGAACTGACTTCGGCTGTATGGGCGTGGGTTTCAAGCAGAAAAACAGACATTTTGTCACCTTTCAAAATTTTAATTATGGATACAATGGGACAATATTACAATGTTAAAATATGTATATCAAATAGGCTCAATCAATTGCGGGCAAAATTCACACTGCGTTAATTGTTTTAGCTTACATATGCTATAGAATATAGAGTGGTCGGTAGGTGGTGTTAAATGCTTGGTTATGTTAAAATTTATAAGCCTCAATTAAAAATGTACGAGTATGAGACATACAAGGGGTTTTATTGCTCGCTTTGTAAGGAATTGGGTCGCTCATATTCTCATTTGGCACCTATTTTGCTTAATTATGATTATGTATTCTTATTACTCTTGAAACACTCACTTAAAGAGCAAGCGCCGGCATTTAGCCCCGGGCGCTGTTCATACAATCCCTTTGTTAAGTGCTCACGCTTTAAAGATGAAGAATTTTTAAAAAAGTGCTCGGACCTGATAATAATTATATCCTACTATAGCTTAAAAGACAATTTGTCTGACGAGGGTGGCCTTAAAAAACTTTCTTATTTGATTTTTTATCCTGTTTTGCGGCTTATGTGGCGCAAAGCTCGGAAAAGGGCAGGCCAATATGATAGAATAGTTGCCGATGCCATGCGAGAACAAGCAGAACTTGAAAAACAAAGTGGGCCGAGTATTGATGCCGTCTCGCACCCAACCGCACACGCCTTGGGTCAAATTTTCTCCGCCGATGAAACAAAGAGTGAACAGAAAAAAATACTTTACACTTTGGGTTACATGTTGGGGCGCTGGGTTTACTTTGCAGATGCAGTGGATGATATAGAAGACGATATCAAACAAAAAAATTTCAACCCCTTTATGGACCAATTTCTTAAAGATGAAAATAAAGACAAAAGTGAATTCTCCGATTACGCTCTATGTGTTTTACGCCAAAGTGCAGGTGAAGCAACCTTGGCATTTGAATTGTTAAATGTAAAGCGATACAAAGGTGTATTAGAAAATATTCTCTATGAAGGTTTGGAAGAAGTGGAAGCCGAAATCTTAAATAAGAGGGGAAAAGATTAGCGTGAAAACACCGTATCAAATTTTAGGGATTCCCGAACAAGCCGATGCGCAGACTGTAAAAAACGCTTACAGAGAACTTGCGCGAAAATTCAGCGGTGAAAACTATTCGGCAGGCCCTCTTGACGAGATTGCTCAAACCAGGATGAAAGAAATTGACCAAGCTTATGATGCAATCGTCCAAGCACGCCCTGCGGATTTTCAAGCCGACACAAACTACGGCAAAGCGTCAGGCAGCCGAACCGGAACCTATGCCCGTGATTACTCCGATTTGGATGATATCAGAGCAAAACTGCAGGCTGGAAGACTTGATGATGTTCAAATTTTGCTGGATGGCATACCACCTTCAAAAAGAAAGGCTGAATGGTATTTCTTGAAGGGCACGGTTCATCACCGCAGGGGCTGGCTTGAGGAAGCCTTCAATAATTACAGCAAAGCTTACAATATGGAACCCGGTAATCCTGAATACAGAAACGCCTATAACAATCTGTCGGCATCTCGCCAAGGGGCACATCGGCAGAGGAGAAGGGCTAAGCGGGGTTGCACGGGTTGCGATATTTGCACCGCATTAATATGTGCGGATTTTTGTTGTGAATGTATGGGTTCTGACTTAATCAGGTGTTGTTAAGTGGGGGTGACTATGAAAAACAGCTCTAAAACCGCCTTGGGCGGTATCATTGCAGCCTTGTCCTTGACACTTTTGTTTTCTGTATCGATTGTTCCTTTTTTCACATATGCTCTACCGGCAGCTGCGGCGACACTTTTGATACCGCTTGTTATTGAAGTCAATAAAAGATGGGCTCTGGGGGTGTATGCCGGGGTCAGCCTGCTTAGTTTTTTCATTGTTCCCGACAAAGAAGTTGCGGTTATGTATGCCGCATTTTTCGGTTATTATGTAATATTGAAATTTTCACTTGAAAGCAAATTCAATAAAGTTATATCTTGGTTGTTTAAATGTGCTTTGTTTAATATTTCGGCCCTAATCTCTTATTTTTTGATGATTCGCTTTATGGGGATTGAGCTCGATGAGCTTGAAAAATTTGGTATGGTAGCAATTCCCATTCTACTTGCTTTGGGCACTTTTGCATTTGTCCTTTATGACATTGCCTTAACAAGGGTAATTTACTACTATCTTGCGAGATGGAGAAAACACATACTAAAGCTTATAAAATTCTAAAAAATCTCCGATCTCTCTTCCGGCTTCTTGTACAGCAACTGCGTTTGGTTTATAATGTTAAAAACTTTTTATGGAGATGTGTCTTATGGCTAAAGAAAAAACAAATTTTGCAATTATCGGTTTAAGTGGTCGAGGGCTGGGTATGCTTTCAGAATTTGTCAGCATTGAAGGTGTTCAAGTAACCGCTGTTTGCGATATATATGAAGACCGGGTTGAAAAAGGGGCTAAAATTGTTGAGGAAAAGGCCGGCAACACACCGGACAAATACCTGGATTACAAAGAACTCTTAAAAAGAGACGATATTGCCGCTGTCTTGTGTTGTACAACATGGATTACACATGCGCGCATTGCCGTTGATTCTATGCGGGCGGGCAAGCATGTTGCAATTGAAGTAGGGGGCGCAGCTTCTCTTGAAGAATGTTGGCAAATGGTAAGAGCATCGGAAGAAACCGGTAAGTTTTGTATGCTGTTGGAAAATTGTTGTTATGACCGAAATGAGTTGGCGCTTTTCAACATGCAACGCCAGGGCTTATTTGGTGAAATGATACATGCACAGGGCGGTTATTTACATGACTTGCGTGAAGAAATATTGCAAGGCCGAGAAAACCGCCATGGAAGATTGGTAAACTTTATGAATAGAAACGGTGATGTTTACCCCACCCATCAACTTGGACCCATAGCAAAAATGTTTAATATAAACAGGGGTAACAGGCTCTTGACTCTTACCTCAATGGCCAGCAAGGCCAGGGGACTCAATGAAAGAATAAAAAACACCAGGCCTGCGGATTATGACCTAAGGGATTTTGCCTTCGCACAAGGCGATATTGTAACAACCATGATTAAATGTGCCCATGGCGAAACCATCTTGCTTACACACGCCTGTACTTTACCACGCCCTTATTCCAGGGATTACAGAATCCAGGGCACTAAAGGGATCTGGATGGAAGACGGTAATCTTATTCATCTTGAAGATTTTAGTCCGGAAGAAAAATGGGAACCTTTTGAAACTTACAGGGAAAAATATGAGCATCCCTTGTGGCGACAATATGAAAAGGATGGTATAAGAACGAGTGGGCACGGCGGCATGGACTATTTGGTTCTCTGTGCCTTTGCGGAAAGTGCCATAAAAGATTCAAAACCCCCAATCGATGTTTATGATACAGCCCTTTGGATGTCAATTACATGTTTGTCAGAACAATCGGTTGCGTTGGGCAGTGCACCTGTTGCAATCCCTGATTTTACCAATGGCGCTTGGATAGAGCGTGAGCCCTTTAGAAGGGGAATATATTGCCTGGAAGAAGTATGTGAAGAATTTTTTGAATAATAAGCGGAGGTAGTTGAAGATGAAATATTTTATTGGCGTTGACGGTGGCGGGACCAAAACAGAGTTTACCCTTTACGATGAAAACAAGAATGCCTTGGCCACAGTTCTGGGGCCGGGCAGCAATCATGAAAATTATGAAGAAGCTTTTGACAAAGCGGCAGAAATTATTTGGGACGGATTGACCCGACTTGTTGAAAAGATGAATATTGACATTAAAGATGTCAGCTTTACCTTAATGGGCTTGGCCGGCATAGACCATAGCTTCCAATATGACGCAATGTGTGAAATCTTACGCAAAAAGGGTCTGGAAAGGTTCGAAATTTTTAACGACGGTTTTATTGTAGTTAAAGCCGGCTCAAAAAGCGGCGCAGCAATCGGTTTGAATTGTGGCACCGGTACTTGCTGCAATGCCATCGACTCCAAGGGTAAGATGTTGCAGTTGGCGGGTTTGGGTGATTTTTCAGGTGATGTTGGCAACGGGCAATGGATCGCACTTAAAACTTTTAAGACGATCTATGATCAATTATACTTATTTTTAGACGAAAGCTTGCTGACAAAACTTTTATTTGAAAAGTTAAATCTCAAAAATCGTGAAGAATTTCTGGGTTTATTGGAAAAACTGGAAAGCGACGAAGCCAATGAACTTATTATGCTGCTTATCTCTATATTTTTTGAAGCTGCTAACGCAGGGGATAAAGTTACACTTGCTTTGGTTGATGAGATGGCTCTTCGCGGTGCCCAATTGATTGCCGCCCATTGCGCACAGTTGGATTTTGATTCAGATCCGGTTGAAGTAATACTGTCTGGCTCCATCCACACTAAACTACCCTCGGATGTCTATATTGAAAGACTGATCGAAAAAACTAAAGAATTGGCCAAGAGGGAGTTTGATTTTATCAAACTGGATAAACCACCCGTTTATGGTTGCATAAATTGGATTTTGCAATCATATAACAAATAACCAATTAAAACCTTGGAAAGGTGAAATGAAATGAAAGAAATTAATGTAGCTGTTATAGGTTCCGGTAGCACATATTGTCCGGAGCTGATCGATGGATTTATAAAGGCGCAAGACAGCCTTAAGCTTAAGAAATTAGCCTTGATGGATATAGATCAACGAAAGAGAGATATAGTAGGCAATCTATGTGTGCGCATGCTCGATGAAGCCGATATAGATTGTGAAGTGCTTATGACCGATGATTTGGCCTTGGCCTTGCAAGGGGCAGACTTTGTTGTAACACAAATCAGAGTAGGCAAGTTGCCGGCAAGGCATCTTGACGAGACCATCCCCTTAAAACATGGCCTAATCGGTCAAGAGACTACGGGAATAGGGGGCTTTTTTAAAGCTCTCAGAACCATTCCGGTTATGAAAGACATATGCGATAAAATCGAAAAGATTTGTCCCGATGCTTGGTTAATTAATTTCACTAACCCATCAGGCATAATCACTGAATATGTTTTGAATCATACCAATGTCAAATGCATGGGTTTGTGTAATGTTCCCATAAATATGGTTGACGACACTAAAGAGGTAAGCGGTGAAGACAGCGATATTGTTTATCTTGGTTTAAACCATCTCAGCTGGATCACATCTGTAAAAAAAGACGGTGAAGAAATGCTTACCAAGCTATTAGATGAGGGTTTTTCCACAAAAGTAATGGAAAACATAAAAGATGATGGCTTTTCACTTGAAGCTTTGGCGACTATCGAAGCAATTCCTTCTTCCTATCTTCAGTACTTCTATGGCAGACAAAAAAAGCTTGACAGTTTGATAGAAGCGCAACAAAGCAGGGCGCAAGAGTGCATTGACATTGAAGAAAGCTTATTAGAACTATATTCGGACGAAAGCATTACAAAAAAGCCGGACTTGCTCGATAAGCGGGGAGGGCATAAGTATTCTTTGGCAGCTGTATCACTAATAGATGCAATTGCAAATGATACGCAAGCCATTAACATTGTAAACATTAAAAACAAGGGTGCCTTGCCTTTCATGGAAGATAATGATGTGGTAGAAGTAGCTGCCTATGTTGGCAAGGACGGTGCGCAAGCGGTTGAAATTCCGGTATGTGATAACCGCCATATAGTCGGTTTAATGCGCATAGTTAAAGATTATGAAAAGTTCACAGTCCAAGCCGGTGCAAACGGTGATGATAAGGCTGCCATGAATGCTCTTATTATCCACCCCTTGATTGGTGACTGGGACAAGGCCGATGCTTGCTACAAGGAAATGAAAGAAGCTCACAAAAGTTTCTTACCACAGTTTTTCAACAAATAAATGGTTCATATTCTAATAAAAAAGGCCGCCTTTTGAGGCGGCTTTTTTATTCAAAACAGTTAAATTTTTTATTCAATGGGAAGCATATAAAATTCAAATTCAAGCCCATCTTTGGCATCAATAACATAGGGGGCTAAAGTGTCGGGGCCGCAACTTGAAGTTCCGGTACCACGCATAAAGCCATCAATGCTTAAAACGGTTGTAGCCTCATCCTTAATATCTTCCCTATGGGTTGCGCCTTGCAGCAGTTTTTGTGTATAGGGCCTTGTGCTGAAACTAAAGTAATTTTCACTAAATCCGAAAACAAGCCCTTTACCATTATTATCAGAAAGCTTCAAATAGCGCACCTCGGTACGGTTGCCGCTGTCTTGCGGTTTAATGTAAGGTTCTAACATAGCTTGGACATTGGTCCTATAAAGCCCTACCGCGGCGTGAGCCTTCAAATCCGGCAGGTTTTCTTGCTCACCGAGACCAAAATATTCAACCTCTCTGAAACTTTCCGGCAACTCAAGCATAAGCCCGAAACGGGGGATTTGGGTATCTACATCAAGCCCGAGACGACAATCCAAGAAAGCACTCACTTTAAGCGCACCGCCATCAATCACATGATAGGTTATGTAGGCATCAAACAAATCTTTTTCGCCGTTATTGAGAACAAAGCTTGTCTCGATTTCAAGCAAACCATTTTCTTCAGCAACTTCGAGGCCTTTGGGAAGAATTTGTATTTGATCGTATTTGTGTTTGAGCCATGATTCACGCTTGGCATTGTCATTGTCCAAAAGAGCTCGGAAAATGTTAGGGGTGAAGCCTTTTGCAAAAACAGGCTGGGTGTTGAGGAGCTCTTCACCCTTGTAAATATAGGAGACCAAGTTTGCATTTTTCTTGTCAAAGCCAATGGTGCCCTCATTAAAAGTTACTATAAGATTATCTGCATTTTCTTCATAGCTTAAATTGACTTTGCCGGCTGCAAGGGCCGGCAGTGTGAAGAGATAGTTTTTGCGCAGGGTCAGCTGTTCGCGAGCAACCTCATACCCTGTTTCATCGTAATAATAAATGTTTAAGTGATAATCCGAAGTTGCACTAAAAGGCTTGAAGTCAAAGCCGATTGCCTGCTTTTGACCGGCTGCGATATTCAATTTAAGGGTGCCTTGGTCGGTTGTTAAACCGTCCTCAAGCAAATCCCACTTGATTGAAAGGTAATCACTGGCCTTAAAATCATTTGTGTTCCAAAACTCAACTTCGCCACTCTGTTTGTATTGGGCTCTGATGGGTCTGTAAACAGCCTTCATTACCAAGGCACCGGTGTGGGGTGTCCTGTCGGGGTACATTAGGCCGTCGACACAGAAGTTACCATCATGTTTTCTTTCACCGTGATCGCCACCGTAAGTGTACTCCAAATCGCCGCTATCATGGCGAACAGCATGGTCTGCCCACTCCCAGATACAACCACCCATGAAAATATCCGAAGAGTAAAACATTTCCCAATATTCTTCCAATCCGCCGGGACCAACCCCCATGGCGTGGCAATATTCACACAGATAAAAGGGTTTGTTTTGATATTTACGACCTCGTGTACCGTCCCTGACTTCAGCCAATCTGTCAATGTCGGTGTACATTTCTGATACAATATCGTATGAGTGGCGAGGTGTGTGGATAACCCCTTCATAATGAACGGGGATTTCCGGGGAAACTTTTTTCAAAAATGCATAACACTCATCTTGGCATTCAAAACCGCCGGCTTCATTGCCAAGTGACCACATAATGATGCTTGTGTAGTTTTTGTCACGATAAAACATGCGGCTGACTCTATCAACATATCGAGGTGCCCAGCTGATATCGCCGCTTATAAGATTAAGTGAGTAGTGCGGTTCAACCTGTGTTCCATGAGTTTCAATATCAGCTTCATCAACAACATAAAGACCGTAGTGGTCACAAAGTGCAATAAGGTGCGGATCGGGCGGATAGTGTGCCGTTCTCACTGTATTAACATTATACTTTTTCATAAGCTGAATATCTTTTTCAAGCTCTTCGAAAGTCATAACATAACCGTTTTTCTCATGAGTGTCATGGTGGTTTACACCTTTAAGTTTTATATTTTTCCCGTTAAAGTAGAAAACTTCGTTTTTGATTTCAATATACTTAAAACCCACAAAACTTCTGACAGATTCTAATTCTTGACCCGACCTTTTAAGGGTGATATATAATTCATAAAGCTCAGGAATTTCTGCATTCCACAGCTTTACATCCAGGCTATCAAAGTTAAATTCGGTCTTTTGGCCGGCAGTCAAATTTGACGCCGCTAAAACTTCTTCCCCATCTTTGAGCTCAAGGAAGACTTCGGCATCGCTCAAATCACCAAGAAGCTCAACTGTGGTTTTGAGATTCCAGCCCTTATCTGTCAATTGACTTTTTACAGTGAAGTCATTGATATGGGTTTTATCAAGTTGGTAGAGCAAAACATCTCGGAAGATTCCGTTTTCCCTGAACATGTCTTGGCATTCTATAAATGTGCCGTTGGACCATTTGTGAACAAGAGCCAAGAGTTCGTTTTCACCTTCAACCAAGTAGTGACCGATGTCGAATTCAGCGGTGTTGTGAGCACCTTCGCTGTAACCGACAAAATTGCCGTTAACATAAAGATCAAGGCTGGCGATTACACCTAAAAATGAAAGATAAAAGCATTTATCGGTATCTTTTATGTCAAACTTTTTTCTATAAACCCCAACTGAAAAATCTTCGGGTAAATTAGGCGGAGGCGTTTCAAATTCATAGGGGCAATTCAGGTAAACAGGTGGTTCATAACCGGTTCTTTGCCAAGTGGATGGAACTTTAATTTGGTCAAACTTTTCTGCTTCGCTGTCAAAAACATCGGGCAAATCACTCTTTTTTGCATAATATGCAAAATCCCATTGACCGGACAAGACTTTTACCAGGTCGGATGAATACCTCTCATCCCTCAAGCTTGCCCCCTCAAGTCGGCTTTTTTGTGAATAGGGGACAAAGTAAGCTCTCCCGGGTCGCTTATTGATCTCAAAAATTGAAAAGTCGCAATGGTTGTCTCTTTTAATAGTGTACTTCATGTTGAACCTCCAATTAAATTATTATTTTACTTTATCTATCATTATTTGCGCAACCTTATAGACATCGCCGCACCCCAGCGTTATAACGAGATCACCGCTTTGTGCCTTTTCGACAACATGTGCGGCTACTTTTTCAAAAGTGTCAAACCAAACGCTGCCCTCTATTTTTTCGGCAAGATGATAAGTATAAATGTGGTAGGTGTTTACTTCCCTTGACCCCATTACCTCCGTCATTACAACCTTATCTGCAAGGCTTAAGGCTTCTGCAAACTCATTTAAAAGTAAGGATGTGCGCGAGAAGGTAAAGGGTTGAAAAACCGCCCAAACTCTTTTGTAACCCATTTGCAAAGCGGCTTTGAGGGTGGCTTCAATTTCCTTTGGATGGTGAGCATAATCATCTGCAAAGGTGATGCCTTTGTAGCTGCCTAAAAGTTCAAAGCGTCTGCCGGCGCCTCTGAATTCAGCCAAAGAATTTTTGCAAACTTCAAAGTCGACTCCGACTTCCAAGGCCAGCAAGCAAGTAACAAGTGCATTTAAAATATTGTGTTCACCCGGTACGGCTAAATCTAAACGCCCGATAAAGCTCTCGCCCTTATATACATCAAAAGAGGGAAAACCCCTTTCGATAATAGTGTTTCTTGCACTGTAATCATTACCGAGGCTATGGCCAAAAGTTATAGTTTTCCGGTTCTTTAGCGATGCGGTGGCCTTTAATACCTTAGGGTCATCGCCGTTAAAAACAATTAAATTACTTGCCTTTGCCGCAAACTTTTTAAAAGATGCTATAAGGTTTTCAACCGTTTTAAAATAATCAAGGTGATCGGCGCCTATATTCAAAATGACAGAAATATCGGGGAAAAGCTCCAAAAATGTGTCTTCAAACTCGCAAGCTTCACAAATTAGGTGGTCACTGTCGCCTAATACGGAGTTGGTTTGTGTTGACATGAGCTTGCCGCCGATAATAGCCGATGGTGAAAAATCAGCATCGAGCAAAACCTGGGTCAACATTGAAGAAACAGTGGTTTTCCCGTGTGTACCGCTTATACCAATGCAGTTTTTATAACGACGGGTAATTTCACCAAGAAGTTTGGCACGCCCGAAAGTCGGTATACCCGACGATTTTGCGGCAAGTAGTTCGGGATTGTCCGGCAAAAGGGCTGCCGTATATATTATTAAATCGGCGCCGACAATATTTTCCGGCCTTTGGCCTATGCTTACATCAAATCCCAGGGATTTTATGCGGTCAAAGGTTTCACTTTCATTATTGTCGGAACCGCTTACCCTATAACCTAAATTATGCATGATTTCAGCCAATGGCGCCATTCCGGCACCACCAATCCCGATAAAATGCACTCTTTTGACAGTTTTAAGAAGTTGGGGGAGGGAAGCTTGCAAGAAAAACACTCCAATCAATCAAAGAATCAACATAAACCTAATATAGTATATATCACAAGCCCTCAAAAAGGAATAGATAAAAGGACTTTCTTAAATAACAAAAAGAAAAGCTGAAAACTTGTATGCCTAACAGTTAACTTAAGTTGAAATTTGTGATATAATTTCCTTTGTTTAATTCATATAACAAGGGGATTCATATGCGAGCTAACGATTCAGCCAAGCATAATCATCATGGTCACAGGGACAGGTTGAGAAAAAAATTTATTAACAACCCTTCTTCCTTGGAAGAACATGAACTTTTGGAAATACTTCTGTTTTATGCCATACCCAGAAAAAATACAAACGAAATTGCTAAAAAGATGATTGCGACTTATGGTTCCCTGCAAGAAGTGTTGGCGGAAAATCCGCTGGACCTGTCCAATACAATGAAGATTTCAGAAAACACAGCAGTACTCTTATCTCTGACCAACTTTATCTCTATAAGCAATAAGCAGGCAAAACTTAAAAAAGAAAGTAAAAATACAAGCGTCTTGACTAAAAGCGAACTTGCAAAAGAATATGCCAAAAGCCTTTTTTTATCGGTGGCTTATGAGCGTTTCTATTTGATTTGCTTAAACTCGCAAAAAAAGATCCTAAAATCCGTCCTGGTAAAAGAAGGCACATTAGATGAAGTACCCGTATATGCTCGTGAGGTTCTGGAACTGGTATTGCGCCATAAAGCTCACAGTGTTATTTTGGCCCACAATCATCCGGGTGGCTCTCTATCCCCATCACAGGCAGATTTGGCCCTGACAAACAATATTTCAAAAGCTCTGGAGCCCATTGGGGTAGTTGTTAATGACCATATAATTGTGGCAGGTGAAAAGACGATGAGCTTTAGAGAAGAAGGCTATATATAAAGTAAACCTTGCCCAAGCCCGCATATTGAAGTTATTCAACCTCTTATGCTACAATGTGTGTAGTTTGGGAAATTTTGTGATTAGTATAATTTTCTCTGCGCCGGGAGGCTTGTGATTTGATGGGTAAACTTTTTGTGATTGAAGGTCTGGACGGAAGCGGTAAGACCACTCAGTTAAATTTACTGGATAAAAACATAAAAAAAATGGGTTATTCCACCCGACAAATCAAGCTGCCAAATTATGAAGACCCTTCCAGCGAACTGGTTAAAATGTATCTTCAAGGTCGCTTTGGTACAAGGCCCCAAGATGTAAATATATTTGCGGCCTCATCTTTTTTTGCGGTTGACAGATATGTCAGTTACAACTGTTACTGGAAGGAAGATTATTCTCAAGGCAAGTTGATTTTGGCTGATCGCTATACTACTTCAAACGCTTATCATCAAATGATTAAAGTACCGAAAAACAGCTGGAATGACTATCTTGAGTGGCTTGAAGATTATGAATATAATAAACTGGGCATACCCAGGCCCGATACGGTCATTTATCTTGATGTGCCGGTTGAAGTGTCACAAAATCTTTTGACCGAGAGATACAAAGGCGATGAAATAAAGAAAGATATACATGAGAAAAATGTCTCTTATCTTTTAGAATGCAGGCAGGCAGCACTTTTTGCTTGCGAAAAGTTGAAATGGCACAGAATTGACTGTGTCCAAGGGCAGGGGATTAAAACAATCCAAGCCATTGCCCAAGAAGTTTTTTCTATTATTTTAAAGGAGTTAAACATAGATGCTGGAATTTAGGTATCCGGAAATGTCAGACAAACAATGGGCGGAAGAAATGCTGGAGCACTCACAATATATGGGTAGCGAATATTCATTCGGTAACATCTTCATGTGGAGCCGTTCATATAAAACAAAAATAACAAAGCACAAAAACAGCCTTATAACAAAAAGTAGCGGGGAAAAGCCCTCATACTGTTGCCCTGCAGGCAGTGACAGTTTTGAAGAAATTTTGCCCGATTTGCTTGAAGATGCCAAAAGTTGCGGTCATCCCTTTAAAATGCACGGGATTACTCGCGAATGTACGGTTGAATTAAAAAAACTTTTTCCGGGTCGTTTTAAATTTAGGGAAGAAAGAAATACCTTTGATTATATCTACCTGACAGAAGACTTAATAAATTTGTCAGGAAGAAAATTTAGGGATAAACGCAATCATATTTCTGCTTTTAAGCGTGAAAACAAATGGTCTTTTGAAGTTATTGATGCCGGCAATTTGGAAGAGTGCATTGCTTTAAACGAAGCCTGGGATGAGCAAAAACGCGCAAGCGACCCTGATTCCATCTATAAAGAACAAGATGCCATAGCCAGGGGGTTTGATAAGTTTTTTGAACTCGGTATGGAGGGCGGGCTTATAAGAAGTAGTGGCCAAGCAGTTGCTTTCACAATAGGGGAAAGGCTTAATATAAACACCTTTTGTGTCCACTATGAAAAAGCTTTTGCCGAAGTCAGAGGGGCTTACCCTATGATTAACAGGGAATTTGCAGATAATTGTTTAAGGGACTATTTATATGTAAACAGAGAAGAGGATGTCGGCGACCCGGGTTTGCGCAAGGCCAAGCTCTCATACAACCCCGTAATACTGCTTGAAAAATATTCTGTTCTGCTTAAAGATGAGTTTTCATATAAACTATAAAATCGGATGCGGGAAGGTAAAACAATGATACGATTTGGAAAAGAATCAGATTTTTCCTCGATAAAAACACTGTGGCAAGCCTGTTTCGGCGATGACATAGATTATATAGAAAACTTTTTGCAAGAAATTTTCAAACCCGATAACTGCCTGATTTATGAAGAAGAAGGTGAGGTTCTTTCCTTCCTATTTATACTAAATGCCGAGCTCAAGGCAGGCGAGAGAGTTTTATCGGCAGGCTACATTTATGCTGCTTGTACAAGAGAAGACCGCAGAAGGCAAGGTCATATGTCTGCTCTCATGGCGAAATCAAGAGAACATGCCCGTGAGCTTAATTTAGACTTGTTGTTTTTGGTGCCTGCCAAGAAAGAGCTTTTTAATTATTATGAAAAATTCGGATTTAAAAAAGCGTTTAAAAGAAAAGAGTTTATCCTGGACCGTGAAATAATGACAATATTAGCCGACTCCGAGAGTAGTCAAGGGGAATTTGACCTTGAAAAACTTCATGACATAAGGCGTGCAACCCTGCTCAAGCAAGCTGGAATTATCTGGCCCAAAGATATTTTCTCTTACTCTTTCAGTGAAAATGAACTTGCCGGCGGTGAAAATATATACGCATCCTTAAAAGGCCAACTTGTGGGCTATGCTCAAGCTTATTCGAAAGATGACAAATGTTACATAAAAGAGTTCTGTGCCCAAAGCAAGGGGCCGGGGGCACTGATTAAGCAAATATTAGATCGTTTTACTCTTGCCGAGTCTTTTGAATTTAGCCTTGCTATGGACTTTCCCTTTTCCTGCGATGATTTTGTTATAATCGAGAATGCGATGGCTCTGCCCCTGACCGACGAAGCAAAAAACAGACTTGACGAAAATAAAAACGCTTATATGGGTTTGACACTTGGTTGAAAACACAGGAGGTTTTAATATGGTATTGGTTTTATTGGCAGATGGCTTTGAAGAAATTGAAGCCCTGGCTGTTGTGGACATTTTGAGAAGGGTAGACCTTGATGTAAAGACTGTTGGTGTCGGTAACAAAAAAATTGTGGGTTCGCATGATATTGCAATTGAGTGTGACTTACTCTTAACGGATGAACTTTTGCAGGCAGATCTTGAAGCCCTTGTTTTACCCGGTGGGATGCCCGGCACACTCAACCTTGAAAGATCGGAAAAAGTTATAAAACTCATTAAAAAAGCCTATGAAAATGAGATTTTATTGGCTGCCATATGTGCCGCGCCAATGGTTTTGGGTAAACTCGGACTCTTAAAAGGTTTAGAAGCGACCTGCTATCCCGGCTTTGAAGAGCACCTTACAGGCGCGACTATCAGTGAAAAAAGTGTGGTCAAAAGCGGCAATATAATCACCGGAAAAGGTATGGGCTGTTCCATCGAATTCGCCTTGAAGATACTTGAAAGCCTTACTACAGCGGGGGAAGCCGCTGTAATGAGAGAGAGCTTGCAATGCATGTAAAAAAATTCACCGATATACGGGTTCAGAAGAACTTGCTTCGTGAAAAATCGAAAGCCTATAGGGAAAACTTAAATCCGGATGAAAAAGAAAGATTGGACAGAAAAATTTCCAATAGGTTTTTGAATCTTTGGCACTACAGGGAAGCTGACTTAATCTTAATTTTTGTTTCGACCGAAGTTGAGGTAGACACTTACCTAATAATGGCAGATGCCTTGCAAAAAGGCAAAAGAGTGGCCGTTCCGCGTTGTGTGGAAGGAACAAGAAATATTGAATATTATCTGATTGACAGTCCGGATGATTTAGAACCCGGGACCTTTGGCGTTCCGGAGCCCAATCCACAAAAAAACTTAAAACTAACCGAATTTGACGGGGCAGTCTGTGTTGTACCTGCTTTGGTTTATGATAAATCAGGCTTTCGCATAGGCTTTGGCAAAGGCTATTTTGATCGCTTCTTATCAAGCGTGCAATTAAAAACCATCGGTTTAATATACGATGCTTGTTTATTGGACAGTGTGCCAAGAGGAAAATACGACAAAAGAATAGACATGATTGTTACGGAAAGCAAGATACTTGATTTCTCCGGCAAGCATGTTTAGAGGTGAAAGAATGGCAAATAAATTTTATAAGGGCAAAAGTAAACAGTCCCAAAATTCAGGGACAGATGAGCCTTATTATAGAGGTGAAGTTTACTTTTCAAATCCACCCCAAGCCTATCATGAGGCGCAAAAGCAACCTGATGTGGCCAAAGATTCAAACTTTGAAAAACTAAAAAAACAGATTAGGCAAAAAAATAAAAAGTTGCTGGCCCTTATTTTGGCTGTTGTGCTAACTTCAGCTGCCTTGTCCTATGTTGCTATTTCAAGCATAAACGATGTTTTGGCATTGAGAAGAAAAGATACGGTAATCAGTGTAAATATTCCGGAGGGTGCCAATACAAATGAGATTATTAATATTTTGCATGATGCGGGGCTTATAAAACAAAAAACGTTCTGTAAAGTCTTTATGAAATTTATTGGCAGTGTAATGGAGGACTCAAATCCCAAGTATCTTGGGGGAGTATATTATTTGAACAAAAATTCCGGGCTTGAGAGCATGCTCAATGAAGTCAAATCCGTACAAACGGCCGCAAAAACCGTAAAACTCGTATTCCCCGAAGGTTGGTCACTATACCAAATAATTTCAAAACTTGATGAGTACAAAGTCTGCAAGGAAGATTATCTATATACGGCCCTGAAAGAATCGGGTTTTAATTTCACTTTCGTTGCCGAAATTGAGACAAATGAAAAAAGAACACAGAAGCTTGAAGGCTATCTTTTTCCCGATACCTATGATTTTTTCTTAAACGAAAATGCAAATAGTGTCATAAACAGGTTGCTTGAAAACTTTCAAGCAAAATGGACAGATAAATATGATGACAGGGCCAAAGAGCTTGGTTTGTCTATTGATGAAATTATTAACATAGCTTCAATTATACAAAAAGAAGCGGCAAATTCAGACCAAATGGCCTTGGTTTCTTCGGTTTTACACAATAGACTAAACAAAGTCAATGTTTTTCCTGCCTTGGAATGTAATGCCACCAAAGATTATATAACAAGGTTTGTAAGGCCCGTGATTGGTGAAGCCTATGCCGCCGGTTATTATGAAGCTTACAATACTTATAAGGCTTTTGGTTTGCCGCCGGGCCCAATCTGCAACCCCGGCCTTAATGCCATTGAAGCTGCCTTGTATCCGAAAGAAACCAATTATTACTATTTCCAACATGACAAGAACGGTAAAATATATATGGCCAGAACTTTCAACGAACATAATGCCAACACCTTGGAAGTTTTGAGAGTAAACAACAAATGAGCAAGAAAGTACACTCAAGTATCAAAAAACCGGAATTGCTTTCACCGGCAGGTTCACTTGAAAGTTTGGATTTCGCCATAAGATATGGGGCAGATGCCGTTTATTTGGGTACTAACGAGTACAGTATGCGCTCTGTTTCAAAAGGATTTACAAGTGAAAATCTCTCGGAAGGTGTTAGAAAAGCACATGATGCGGGCCTTTGTGTTTACTTGGCTTGCAATATTATTGCCCACAATTTTGATTTGCTCGGGCTTGACAATTTTCTTTTGAGTGCGGCCGCTGCCGGAGTGGATGCCCTAATCGTTTCTGATTTAGGTCTAATGTCAAGGGCAAAAAAACTGTTACCGCAAATGGAAATTCACATCTCAACCCAACTGGGCGTGACAAATTACGAAACGGCGCGTGTTTTATACGAGATGGGGGCCAAAAGGGTTGTGTTGGCAAGGGAGCTGGGCTTGGAAGAAATCGCCGAGATCAGAGATAAAACGCCCACGGACCTGGAAATAGAATGTTTTGTACATGGGGCTATGTGCGTGTCTTTTTCCGGGCGTTGCCTTTTGTCAAATTTGTTGACAGGGCGTGACGCAAACAGAGGAAACTGCGCTCAACCCTGCAGATGGAATTATGCCCTTATGGAAGAAAAGAGACCGGGCGAATTTATCCCGGTTTTCCAAGATGAAAAGGGAACTTTTGTCTTAAACTCAAAAGATCTAAACTTGCTAGAACATTTGGATTTGCTGGCAGCAGCGGGAATAAGCAGTTTTAAAATAGAGGGAAGGGCTAAAAACGCCTATTACACCGGGGTCGTTACAAATGCCTATAGAATCGCAACCGATTTATTGACGAGCAGTGCGGAAGATAAAACGAGGCTACAACCTTGGGTTATTGAAGAACTTGAAAAAATAAGCCATCGCCCTTATTCTACCGGTTTTTATTTTGACAAGCCTAAAGAAAATGCGCAAGTTTCATTCAAGGGTGGTTATATAAGGCAGTGGGCTTGGGTCGCAACCGTTTCGGGGCATTCAAACGGATTCCTACACTTGGTTCAAAGAAATCGTTTCTTTAACGGTGATTGCTTGGAAATACTGGAACCGGGTAAAAAGCCTTATACTGTTTTGGCATATGGGCTCACCGATGATGAAGGAACACCTATTGAAAGTGCACGGCATCCTTTAATGAAAGTTAAATTTCCTTGCGAAAAAAAGCCCCAAATCGGAAGTATTGTGCGCTTAAAAAGATCTGACAGGTTTGACAAAGCGACAAATCAATAATATAATTTAATTGCTTGAAATCAGGCCGAGCAGTTCAAACAGAGAGGGGAACACTCGCTGTTAGCGTTGGTTGTAATGTTCCCTTTGAAAACACTCGGTTCAGCCGTTTCGATGTCAGTTTTAACTGACGCTACAAGCACCGCTGTGACGAATAGCGGCGTTGCCTGCGTTAAGGGTTTAAAGCGATGCGTTTGCATAACTTGGGTGGTACCGCGGATTTTCCGCCCCAAGGTGTCGAAGGCATCTTCTTTTTATTTTACAGAGGTGAAAGTTATGAAAAAAACAGGACTAAATCAACTGCGCGAAATGTTTTTAAGTTATTTTGAAGCAAAGGGTCACAAGAGATTGCCGAGCTTTTCGCTTGTTCCCGAAGCGGATAAAAGCTTGCTTTTGGTCAATGCCGGCATGGCACCAATGAAAAAATATTTTACAGGCGAAGCAAAGCCGCCAAGCTTAAGGGTTACGACTTGTCAAAAATGCATAAGAACGCCCGACATTGAAATTGTGGGTAAAACTTCCAGGCATGCCACTTATTTTGAAATGTTAGGTAACTTTTCTTTCGGTGATTATTTTAAGCGTGAAGCTATTGAATGGGCTTGGGATTTTTCTGTAAACACAGTAGGCCTTTCACCCGATGAAATATATATAAGTGTTTATGAAGAAGATGATGAAACTTACGATATCTGGAAAAACAAGATTGGAATAGCAAAAGAAAAAATTGTCCGCTTGGGTAAGGAAGACAACTTTTGGGAGTTAGGCCCGGGGCCATGCGGACCTTGCACTGAAATGTACCATGATAAGGGTGTAGAATATGGCTGCGGTTCCGAAGACTGCATGCCCGGCTGTGAATGTGACCGTTTTGTTGAGTACTGGAACTTGGTTTTCACACAATTTGAAAGTGACGGCAAGGGTAACTATACAGAGCTCAAGAAGAAAAATATTGACACAGGTATGGGCTTGGAGCGACTGGCTTGCATTATTCAAGGCGTGGGCAATATTTTTGAAGTTGACACAGTGCAAAATATAATGCAAAAGATAAGCGATCTGACGGGAAAAAAATATGGCCAAGATGAAGAGGTTGATACCTCCTTGCGTGTTATAACAGACCATATTCGAAGCACAAGTTTTCTGATAGCAGACGGCGTTTTGCCTTCAAATGAAGGAAGGGGCTATGTTCTTAGGCGATTGATAAGGCGTGCGGCACGGCATGGAAGGCTTTTGGGTGTAACCAAACCTTTTCTTTTTCAAGTATGTGATTGTGTTATAGATGAAAATTTGAGTGCCTATCCTTACCTTGAAGAAAAGCGTGACCTTGTCAAAAGAGTAATGAAAAATGAAGAAGAAAACTTTGAGAGAACAATTGATAAAGGGCTTGAACTTTTAGGGCAAATAATGGATGCCTCAAAAGATAAGAGCATCAGTGGTGAAGAGGCTTTCAAGCTTGCTGATACTTTTGGCTTCCCGCTTGAGTTAACGATCGAAATTGCAGAAGAAGAAGGGTTTTATGTTGATCAAAAAACTTTTTCGGAACTTATGGCCCAACAGCGCCAAAGAGCTCGCGAGGCGCGAAAAAATGCAGGCGAAGACGGCTGGGAAAAATCTTATGACGAGTTAACAACCTTTCCACCGACAAAGAAAACCGCTTATTCGGTTTTAGAGACAGAAACTGTTATCAAAGCGGTTTTTGAAGATGAAGACGATGCTATGAGCCTTCAACTCGTCCCGGAAGAAAGCCCCTTTTATGTTGAGAGCGGTGGTCAGCTGGGCGATGAAGGAAGAATTTTTAACGACAGCTTTGACTTTCATGTTGAGTTTGTCGCAAGCTCACCAAATGATGTTCTTATTCATGGCGGGCGCCTCCTTCAAGGTAGCTTACCTAAAGTGGGTGACAAGGTTAAAATAGTGGTTGACAAAGACTTACGCGAAGCAACCGCGAAAAATCACACAAGCGCTCATCTGCTTCATGCCGCACTCAGGGAAGTCTTAGGTGACCATGTGAGTCAAGCGGGGCAAGAGGTGGGGGCAGATTTAATGCGCCTTGATTTCACTCACTTTGCCGCCCTAAATGAAGAAGAAATATCAGCCGTAGAAGATTTGGTTAATAATACAATAATGGAAGCCCTACCTGTAAGTGAGGAATTTATGAGCCTTGAAGCAGCAAAAGCTTCGGGGGCGGTGGCGCTTTTTGACGAAAAATACGGTGAGGATGTCAGGGTAATACGCACAGGTGGTTTTTCAGCAGAGCTTTGCGGTGGCACTCATGTAGAAAACACCGGTAATATAGGTTTGTTTAAAATTACAAGTGAATCTTCGGTTGCGGCGGGTGTAAGGCGCATTGAGGCAGTGACAGGCTTTAATGCAATCGGTCACCTTCGCATGACTGAAAATAAAATCAAAAACATTGCACAACTCGTAAAGGGGAATGTGAATGATCCGGAAAAACGAATCCAATCGATTTTAGCAAAGCTTAAAGAAGAAGAAAATAAAAACTCAGCCTTAAGCTCCAAATTACTAAAATACGATGCAGAACAACTAATCAAAAATGCTAAAGACTACCGTGGCCTTAAGTTAGTTACGGCTAAAAAGCAAATGGCCAACCCGAAGGATATCAGACAGTTGTGCGATGATATAAAAGCGACCGACGAATTAATGCTTGTTGTTTTGGCCGGAGTCAGTGAAGATAAATCCAGCCTGTCTTTTTGTGCGGCTGCCGGCAAGGGGGCTGTTTCCCTTGGAGTCCATTGCGGTAATCTTGTAAGAGAAGTTGCTAAACTCGCCGGGGGTTCCGGCGGTGGTAGGCCTGATAGTGCCATGGCAGGTGCCAAAGATATTTCAAAGGTCGACAAAGCCTTGAAAGCGGTAGAAAGCTTAATAAACTCACAACTTGAAAAATAATACAGGAGGTATTTTATGAGTTGTATTTTTTGTAAAATTGTTAAAGGCGAAATTCCTTGTTCAAAGGTTTATGAAGATGACCTTGTTTTAGTTTTTAATGACATAGATCCGCAAGCACCTAAACATATGCTTGTTATACCAAAAGAACATATTGGCGGAGCTGCCGATATCAATAAAGGCAACAGCCATGTGGTTGCAAGAATTTTTGAGGTTATTGCGGACTTGTCAAAGTCTGAAGGCATGCTTGAGGGCTTTAGAGTGGTAACCAACAACGGAAAAGACGCAGGTCAAAGTGTGGATCACCTTCATTTTCACCTTATGGGCGGAAGAAAATTTTCATGGCCGGCCGGCTGAAAGAACTAAAAAATAAAGGATAGTGATTCAATGCCGCGCCCTTTTGCCATTATCGGAACTGTGTTTTTCACAAGCTTGATAATTCTGACCTTTTTAGGGTTTGAGTTTGCGTGGCTTTGTCTTGGCTTGGCACTGGCTGTCTTCATTCTTGTTCTTTCTTTGGAGCGCTTTAAATCACCTATGATTTTTACTTACTCAAGCTTTACCGTCTTGATTGCTTGTTTGCTTTTTGTCTCCTTCATTGAAATTTCTTATAAGCCCGTGATTGCACAGGCAAAAAAATATGAACAGGCAAGTGTTAATGGGCAGGTAATTCAAATTGAACAAACAGCTAACGGCAAAACCGCATGTATAATAAAGGGCAAGAGTTTAGAAGGGGAAAAACATAGTTTTTCAGTGAGGTTATATTTCGAAAGCTACCCTGAATTTGAAATTTACGACCGGCTTGAGTTTAGAACAAAATTGTCCCCAATTAATTCGACTGATAAAACTCTTCAACATAATTATTTGTCTAAAAACATTTTTTTCAGCGGTTCGGGGGACGATGTTAACTTCAAAATACTGAAGCGAACTTCGACTATGAATCCACTCAAAGCAACCTTTCTTGCCAGGCAAAAACTTACCGGTGCCCTTAAGAACGCCTTACCGTCGGAAAACGGCTCTTTGGTGGTTGCCTTTATATTCGGTGATACTTCCCATTTAACACCGGGAACCATTGAGGGGTTCAGAAGTGTAGGGGCCGCACATTTAGTGGCCGTGTCGGGTTTGCATTTCTCTGTTTTTTTGCACTCATTAGCAATTTTTTTAAAAAGGATTAGGCTGGGAAATAAATTAAGTAGCCTTGTAATCCTGGTCTTTGCTTTTTTCTTCATGGCCTTGGCTTCTTTTACGCCTTCGGTTATTAGGGCTGGTCTAATGTTTTTCATTTCAAGGTTAGCCTTGCTTTTTCACAGGCGAAGTGATGCCTTCAACTCTTTGGGTATTGCGGTGACCATAATTTGCCTCTTGAAGCCCATGGTGTGGGCAAATGTAGGTTTACAATTATCTTTTTTTGCAAGTTTGGGTGTAATCAGCGCAAACAATCTTTACGAGAAAAATTTTAAAGATAAACTTTTACGGGTAAAAAACACCTTTTATCAAAAAATATTGACTATAGTCACACAAAGTGTCCTAATGTCTTTCGTTGTCGGCGCCTTTACACTCCCGATACTTATGGTGAGCTTTGGCAAGGTTTCTATCTTATCTGCTTTCACAAATCTCTTTATTACCTTTTTGGCGGCTCCCACAATGATTTTCGGTGCTTTGGCTGCAGTTCTCACTCTTGTTCCTGGCATGAGCTTCGCGACCAATCCTCTTTACTTGATCAGCGGTGGCTTATCCAAATACATCTTATGGTTTTCAGCTAAACTTGCCGGGTTACCGATAAGCACAATTGTTCTCAAGCACAGGTTTTTGGCGATATGGTTGGCGGCGGTTCTTTTGCTTTTTGCTTTGGCTGCCATCCTGTCAAAAAAGAGTAAAAAAAGTTATATAATAACAAACTTGAGCCTTTCAATCGGGCTTTTGCTTGTGGTAGGCATATCAAACTATTTTTTAAATCAAAACACAGTAAGTATCAGAGTACTGGATAACTATAACCAAAGTTTTATAATATTGAACAATAATAAGAAGGCGGCGGTCTTAAGTTGTGGGGGCAACAGCTTTACTGCTTCAAAGGCAAAAAAACATCTTGACATGGCGGGTGCAAAAAAGCTGGATCTGCTCCTTTTGCCGCAAAAAGATTCCTATTCCACAGGTGCAGCTCCTTACTTGTTGAGGGACTATGAGCCTGAAAAAATCATTTTGAATGATGATGATTTTCAATTTAGCTTTTTAAGTGAATTTGCAAATATTGAAACCGAGCAGGAATACGAAGGTTTTTTGTGGGATAAAGTAGCCCTAAAGGCTGTAAATAACAAGGGCTCAAGCTATTGTTTGATTGATATAATGGGCACGCGTGTTTTACTTGTGCATAAAATTACAAAACATGCTGTGGAAGATTTACGCCCCCTGATCTTAAATGCCGATCTTGTAATAACAAGAGTAAATTTAACCTTTAAAGAAAATGAATATTCCGATAAAACAGTAATTTTTATCAGGAAAAACGAATTTACATTGCAGGAAAAAAATGAGTACGCAAAGCAAAACATAAAGTTCCTTACGACTGCCGGGCAGGGTGATATTATTGTAAAAACTCGCGGCAATAAAGCTTTTAGCCTTGAGAGGGGATATTGATGTCATATTACAATAAAAAACGAAATAAGGGTGAAAGTGAGTTAGCTGCCCACTTAAGAAAAGAAAAACTTAAGGGGCCCTACCTAATTTTCGGTGACGACAGCTTCTTAAAAGTTTATTATGCCAATGAAATTGTAAAAAAGGCTGTTAATGGTCAATTCACCGATTTCAATCTAAAGAAAATAGACGGTACAAACGCAAGCATTGAGCTGATAAGGGATGCGGTTGAAGCGGTGCCGATGTTTTCAGAAAGTACCGGGGTATTGGTTACGGATTTACCTATAAATGATTTAAGCGCAAATGACTTTGAAAATTTGTTGTTAATCATAGAAAACATGCCAGATACTTGTGCCTTGGTTTTTTTGATGCAGACCGTTGAGTCTAAAAGCAGTTCGAAAAAACCCTCAAACGCTAATTTAAGAAAGAACAGTTGGAAGGACTTCAAAGCAGCCATAGAGCAAAGGGGTCTTGTGTTTGAATTAGGTCACAGAGCAGCGTCAAGGCTTGTAAACCTACTTATAAAAGGGGCGAGCGAAAGGGGTAAAACGCTGGATACAAATCTTGCACACTATATGGTTGAAAACCTGGGCAATGACATTAATATGTTAAGAAATGAATTAGATAAAGTTTGCAACTTTGCAAGAGAAGATAAGATCAAAAAAACAGACATTGACGGCGTTACCATCAAAACTCTTGAAGCCAATATTTTTCATTTAGCGGATAAGGTGCTCTTAAAAGAGTCAGACGAAGCCTTTGAAATTTTGAGAATATTATTGGAACAAAGGGCCGAGCCTATAATGATAGTTGCTACACTGATCGCTCCTTTTGTTGACCTTTATAGGGTCAGAGCAGCCTTAAAGGCCGGATATTCGGCGGAAGATGCAGCCAAACATTATGATTATAGAAATAAGGGTTTTCGCCTGACAAAAATAAGAAGCCAAGCCGGTAAGCTTTCAACACAAAAAATAGTAGCTTGCCTTGATTGTTTGGACGAGGCAGATGAAGCCTTAAAGAGTCGTTCTTTCATTGATGAAGATTTGGTTTTGGAAAAAACAGTTGCTAAATTAATAAGCATAATATAAGTGTATCGGATGAGTTAAAATGATAAAAATAAAACAGACTGTAATAGTCGAAGGCAAATATGATAAAATAAAGCTCTCATCTTTTTTAGACGCCCTAATCATAGAAACAGACGGTTTCAAAATATTTAAAAACAAACAAAAGCAAGAAATGATAAGGAAGCTTGCAAATAAAAACGGCCTTGTAATATTCACGGACAGTGATAGGGCGGGCTTTAAAATCAGAGCTTTCATAAAGAGTTTTTGTGATTGTGAAGATGTTTATCATGCCTATATCCCGGACATTAATGGTAAAGAAAAGCGCAAGAATCTCCCCTCCAAAGAGGGGAAGATCGGCCTTGAAGGTATGACAAAAGAGGTGATCTTAAATGCATTAGAGAGGGCAGGTGTTTTATTTGAAGAAGACTTCAAAGCAGAGCCGGAAAGACCCATTACCATTGTCGACTTATTTAATGACGGTTTGAGCGGTCAGAGGAACAGCAAGCAAAAGAAAAACAAGTTGCTCAAACATCTGGACCTACCTTCCGCACTTTCAACAAAATCTTTCTTGCAAATTATTAATCTTTTTTTGACCTACGATAAGTACAAAGAAACTTTAAACTATTTGGGTTTAACCCATACGGAAGCAGGGGATTGATATGATTAGAGTTGGGCAAGGCTATGATGTCCATCGCCTTGAAGAAGGCAGAAAACTTATTGTCGGTGGCCTTGAAATACCCTTTGAAAAGGGCTTGCAAGGGCATTCAGACGCCGATGTCTTGCTACATGCCATTACCGATTCGCTTTTGGGTGCGGCAGCCTTGGGGGATATAGGCAGTCACTTTCCCGACAATGATGAAAAATACAAAAATGCCGACAGCATGAAGCTCTTGAGCCTTGCGGTGAAACTTTTGCACAATGATTCTTGGAAGATAATTAATATCGACTCTACCATAATAGCTCAAAAGCCAAAGTTTAAACCGTATATAGAGCGGATGAGGCAAAACATAGCAGATGCTTGTATAATGGAAATTGAAAATGTTAGCGTCAAAGCCACCACCGAAGAGGGCTTGGGCTTCACGGGCAGCGGATTGGGGATGGCCGCAAGGGCAGTTTCTTTAATAAAAAAAGAATCGGATTAATATTGTGTTAATTTTTTGAAAATTAAATCGAATATAGATGCGTTTTAATCTGATTAGTGTTATTATATGAATGGATATTTTTAGTCCATAATTAAAAAAGGATGTCATTATGACCGCAATTGAAAGTATTATTATGTTTTGGAGTCGGGTTACCACAATTTTTTCCGGTTTTAGGTTTGTTGACTTACTGGATATTTTGCTTGTGGCCTTGGTGCTCTATAACCTAATCAAGTTGATAAGAGAAACGCGGGCCTTTCAACTGGCCAAGGGTTTCGCTTTATTGGGTATTGCATACATAATAATTCTAACCCTTAAGATGCAGGCCAGTGCTTTTATATTTCAAAGGCTCATTTCGGACTTTATTATTTTGATTATAATTCTGTTTCAACCTGAAATTCGTCACGCTCTGGAAAGTGTCGGTGGCAGCAGCCTCTCTAAAGTCGGTTCTTTGGGGTTTCGCAGTTCCGACACCGATCTGCTTGAAGCTACAAAAATGTCAATAAATGAAGCCTGCAGAGCATGCACGGAATTAAGCTCAAGCAAAACCGGGGCAATAATTGTTTTCGAAAACAAAACTCCTCTTGGTGACCATATTTCAACGGGTACACCGATTGACGCAAAAACCAGTAAAGAATTGATTGGTAATATATTCTTTCCCATGTCACCCTTGCATGACGGTGCCGTTATCGTCAAGGAAGGTCGGGTCAGTGCGGCAGGTTGTATTCTACCCTTAAGTCAAAACGGGGATATAAGCCGTGAACTTGGGACCAGGCACCGCGCCGCTATCGGTTTGAGCGAACACAGTGATGCGGCAATTGTGGTTGTATCCGAAGAAACCGGTCATATATCACTGGCCTATAAAGGGCAGTTGGAAAGGAAGCTTTCACCATCGGTTGTTAAAGAACGACTGCTTGAGATTCTTGTTTCGCCAAACGAGGCAGACAATTTAAACGGAAACTTCCTTAAGCGTATCTTTGGGGGCCTTAAAAAATGAAAAGAAAAAAAATATCATTGGACAAGTTATTTTACGACAATAAATTTGCTCTTTTGTTTTCGCTCTTGCTTTCACTGATTTTGTGGCTTACGGTGGCCATCGAGTTCAGTCCGCTGGAAGAACGAATTGTTAAAGATGTGCCGGTTAAAATAGAAAACTCCCAAAGCGTGCAGGCTTTTGATCTTAATATTTTCGGTAACGAGAATTTTTTTGTCGATATAACGGTGAAGGGTAAAAGATTTGTTGTAGCTCAAAGGGCTTTGACGGCGGATGACATTATTGTCACAGCTTCGACAAACTATGTTGATTCAGCGGGGAAATATTCCCTCAAGCTTGATGTCAGGAAGAAAAACGAGTCTGCCGATTTTGAGATAATTAAGCTTTCAGAAGAACATATCGATGTTTATTATGATGTCTATAAAGAAATTGAATTTCCGCTCACAATCGATATAAAATCAGATACAAGCCTTATTCCAAAAGGCTATTACAAAGATGATGAGATTCTTTCCGAAAAATCTGTTCTTATCGCCGGCCCCGCCACTGAAGTGAATAAAGTGAAAAAAGTTTACGCTCGAGTTAAGCTTGAAAATGAGTTGACGGCAACCCAAACATTTGAAGCGAAAATTGTGCCCGTTGATGAATATGCGGCATCGCCTCGCTTTTTAACCATTAATAACGATAATGTTGACATCAGCTTGACTATTCCGGTTTACAAGCAGGCACAACTGCCGGTAGAGCTTGCTTTTAAAAATGCTCCCTTGCTTTATTTAGAAAATCCGCCAACTTACAGCGTCACTCCTGGTTTTGCCTTATTTGGCATTGAAGAAAACATATTGGAAGACATGACGGCCGTTGATATCGGAACAGTCGATTTCAGCGAGCTCAAGCCCGGCGAAAATAAATTCAATTTTAAGAGTAGTGATGTTAAAGAAGCAAAGGTTTTGGACAAAACAGAACAATTCACGGTTGTCATAAAACTTGAAAAAAATAATGAAAAAACATTAGATTTTAAAAAGTCTAATGTTTCAATACTTCGATTGACTGAAAATGCTAAAGCTGAGCCGATAAAAATGAACTTTTCGGAGATTACCGTTTACGGTTCGTCAGAGTCTTTGGAAAACATTACAAGGGACGACATATTTGCCGAGGTTGACTTTAATAACGAAGAGATTGGTCCCGGCTTAATGACAAAGCCGGTAAAAATCTTTGCAAAGGGTTATGATGATTGTTGGGTTTACGGAAAATACGAAATTACTTACGATATAAAAATAGACTAAAATTCTTTTGCACACACATATTGCTAACGCTTTTTTGGCGGGAGTGGAGATACCTATGAAGAAAAAGACAAAGAAAAAACAAACATTTGCTTCAGTCGGCGGGCAAGCACTGATGGAAGGTATCCTCATGCGTGGCCCTGCCGGCACTTCCATGGCCTTGCGTTTACCCGATGGTTCAATAGAGACCAGCAAGAAAACAGTCCGACAGTTAAAAGATAAATATAAGCTTTTGGGTTGGCCCTTTGTAAGGGGAATAGTGGGTTTTATTGAAACCATGTCGCTGGGTTATAAAAGCCTCATGGAATCGGCAGAAAAAACCACTTTAAATTCAGAAGAATTTGAAGCCGAATCAAAGTTCGAAAAATGGCTTTCGAAATATTTCGGCCCTAAATTGATGGAAATTGTAGGCTTTATATCAGCTTTGTTGGGCATGGCCTTGGCTTTTTTGCTGTTTTTTTACCTGCCCACCTTTTTATTTAATCTGATTAATCACAATGATGCACTTGTCATGTGGAAGACTGTTGTAGAAGGTCTTATAAGGATTGTAATATTTTTAGTCTACATGGTCTTAGTTGCACAAATGAAGGATATTAAGCGCCTCTATATGTACCATGGCGCCGAACATAAGGCTATTTTTTGTTATGAAAATTCAGAAGAATTAACGGTTGAAAATGTTCGCAAACAAAGCCGGTTTCACCCCAGGTGCGGCACCAGCTTTATGTTTGTTATGATAATATTGAGTATTTTGATTTCCTCTTTAATTTACTATATTTTTCCGCAGCTAAAAGATATGACCTTGGTTTGGATGCTGGTCAAACTGTCTATTATGCCGATTATTTTAGGCTTGGGTTATGAATTTATAAAATATGCCGGTTGCCATCAAAATCTTTTTGTAAAAGTTTTGTCGGCTCCGGGTCTATGGATGCAGAGAATTACAACCAAAGAACCCACGGATGATATAATAGAAGTCGCCATTGCCGCATTAAAAGCCGTCCTGCCTGAATATGCCCATATAATGGCAGAAGAAAAAACACAAGAAGACATTTCAGATCCGGCTAACACAAATTTAGATGACTAATCTTGAGCTTATAAAAAAAGCGACCTTGCTTTTGCAAAAAAGAGGCTTTGAAAATTCCGACTTTGAAGTTGCTTGCATCCTATGCCACTTGAGTGCACTTGATAAAAGCCATTTGGTTCTTGAATATGGAAAGCCTGTAAACGAAAATCTTGCCAATGAGCTTTTTGAAGCTCTTGAGCGCCGCATAGCAGGGGAACCCTTGCAATACATCTTGGGTGAATGGTCTTTTATGGGCCTGGATTTTAATCTGGGCCCCGGTGTTTTAATACCAAGGCGTGAAACTGAAACATTGGTAGAAAAAGTTTTACAAAAAGCAAAATCCTTTGAGTCGCCTATAATTTTCGACTTGTGTGCAGGCACCGGTTGTATCGGAATCAGTATAGCTTTAAAACGCCCCGATGCTACACTTTATTTGCTTGAAAAATCCGAACAAGCTTACCCTTATATGTTGGAAAACATCAGAAGATATAATCTGTCTAATATCAAGCCGGTCAAGGGCGATTTGTTTTCCGGCTTTAGCAATTTCGATCTGCCAAGACCGGACATTATCGTTTCAAACCCGCCTTATATCAAAAGCTGTCGAATAAATGACCTTCAGTCAGAAGTTAAGCATGAACCTTATCTTGCCTTGGATGGTGGGGAAGATGGCTTGGATTTCTACAGAGCTTTATTTGAAAAGTGGTTTCCGTGTTTAAGGCACGGGGGTTTTATGGCTTTGGAATGTGCGGATGACCAAGCCGATACTATAAGCAAAATTTTTTCAGATCCTAAACAAGAAATCTTGATTGAAAAGGATCTTTTTAATATTGAACGCTTTGTTTTTATAAGAAAACAGCAAGAATGGATGCAAATATTATGTCGGAATGGAGAAAACAATGTTAATTGATTTTATCAGGCACGGCTTTAGCCTACAACTTTTTATATTATTCGCAACTCGACTTTTTGTGGTTTTTTGCATACTGCCTGTTCACGAGTTTGCGCATGCGCTGATAGCGACAAAGTTAGGTGACCCTACTCCAAAGCAAAACGGTCGCCTCACCCTAAACCCCTTAGCTCACATTGACCCTATTGGCGGTTTAATGATATTCCTTGCCGGTGTAGGTTACGCTAAAGCTGTTCCGGTGAATACTTATTATTTTAAGGATAAGAAAAAAGGTATGGCACTAACTGCCCTTGCAGGGCCGCTCTCAAATTTGATTTTGGCCTTTATATCTGTTGTTTTTTTGTTTTTATCGCAAATGCTTTTTAAAGACACCTTGGGAAGTGTTATCTATTGGTTTTTATATTATGTTGCCTTTATCAATATAAGCTTGGCGGTTTTCAATTTGCTTCCGATTCCGCCGCTTGACGGGTCACGCTTGGCCGCAGTGATTTTACCGGACAGATATTATTACAAGCTTGTTGAATATGAACGCTATTTGATGTACCTTGTCTTGATTTTGGCCATAACCGGTTTTATTTCGAAACCCATTATGTTTCTGTCCGAAAACATCATGAGATTATTCTTTAATATGGTCGGGTTTTTCTTTACTTTTGGAAGGTAGTTGGTGAGTTTTGCAAAAACTACAATTTAAACTTGAAGTTTTTGAAGGTCCCATGGATCTTCTGTTGCATCTGATCAGTAAGCACAAGCTCAGCATCAGTGATGTTCCTATACTCTTGCTTGTTGAGCAATATTTGGAATATGTTGAGCAAATGCAAAGTGAAAACTTAGAAATTGCAAGTGAATTTCTTGAAATGGCTGCAAGGTTGGTATATATAAAAACAGTTTTTCTTTTGCCTACCCACGAAGAGGCCGAAAAACTTGCGGAAGAGTTAAAAGGTGAATTAACAGAGTATTGGGATTGTCAGATTGTTGCGGGTAAGTTACAAAACCTGTCTTCCGGTTTTAATCTGTTTGCTCGCTTGCCGGAAGAATTTGAAATAGACCCAACCTATACAAGATTACACGAGCCGCTTGAACTTTTGAGAGCTTACGATGATGCAATAGGTAAAGGCAAGCGAAAGCTACCACCGCCCATAGAGGCCTTTAGCGGAATCGTGAGCGGGAAAATTGTTTCGGTTTCTTCAAGAATTAGTTTTATATTCAGGTCGTTTTTTGGAAGAAGTAAAAAAAAGTTTCTATCTTTTTTTGAGACCGCTGAATCAAAATCAGAAATGGTGGCAACATTTTTGGCTTTCCTTACGCTGGCAAAAGCTAAAAGAGTAGCCTTTGACGGTGAAGGGGAAGAGGTAGAAGTTTTATTGCTGAAGAAGGGGAAGGGGGCAAATGAAGAGTGAATACATTCAATTCGGGTGCTCTTATAGAAGCAGTGCTTTTTGCCTCGGGTGAACCGCTTGAAATTGCCAGAATTGCCGAAGCCTTAGATGCTGACATAGAGGCCACACGCGTTTTGTTGGCAGATTTTTCAAGAGACTTAGATGAAAGAGGCAGTGGGATACGCCTTGTAAAGATGGAAGATAAATATCAACTCACAACAAGAGCTGAATATGCCGATACGGTGAGGAATATTTTAGAAATTAAAAGGAATACGCCCTTGTCCCAAGCGGCATTTGAAGTTTTAGCCGTTGTGGCTTATAATCAACCGATCACCAAAGCTTATGTTGAACAAGTCAGGGGAGTTGATTGTTCCGGTGTTATTGCAACCTTGAGCCAAAGAGGATTGATTGAGGAAAAAGGGCGTTTAGACTTACCGGGAAGACCTCTTTTGTATGGTACCACGGCAGAGTTTTTAAAATGTTTTGGTTTAACCACATTAAACGATTTACCCGACCTACCGCAGAGAGAAGCTGTGCAAGACGGTGAACAACAGCTTACCTTTGCACAAGATGAGTCCGACCCGACAAAAGAGGAAGAGGAGCAGTAGATTGCCTTTTTTATATTCAATTTTAATTGTTTTTTTCATTCTTTTCTTACTACTGTGCATAAAGTTTAAGTTAGTCCTTGTCTATGCAGAAGAAGTAAGGTTTGAAGTTCGTTGGCTGTTTATTAAATATACTGTTTATCCGGCCAAAGCCAAAGTGAAAAAGACAAAAGAAAAAGAAAAAAAAGAAAAGGTCAAAGAAGAAAAAACAGAAGAGAAGAAAGAAAAGAAGCCCAACATTCTAACAAAGTTTTATAACAACCAAGGTGTGCCGGGTTTATTGGATTTACTTTCGGAATTATTGGCAGTACTCGGCAGACTTTCCAAACGGCTCTTGTCTGCACTTGTTTTTGATAAGTTTGATTTGGCAATCAATGTCGGAGGGGATGATGCGGCAGCGGTTGCCTTAAGATACGGTAAGGTGTGTTCTGTTTTATATCCGGTTTTAGGTCAAATCTTTTCATTGGTGAAGGTTAAAAAGAGCGACATAGATGTTAAAGCAAACTTTACAAGTGAAGAAAGCGAAGCTTCTTTTCATATTGTGCTTGCCTTGTTTCCAATAATTCTTCTTTATGCTATCATAATATTATTGATAGAACTTTTATTTAAAGTGCTTTTAAAATTATTGCAAGGCAGTAGGGTAAAAACCAAAGAAAGAAAGGCGGAAGAAAAATGAAAGAAAAATCAGCGGCAGGTTTACTGGGAACTGCAGTCGAAAAAATCAGAGATCTTGTGAATGTGAGTACGATTATCGGTGACCCGATTTTTGTAGGCGAAGGCGTCTCCATAATCCCGGTTTCTAAAGTAACCTATGGGTTTGCTTCAGGCGGGACCGACTTCCCATCTAAGAGCAATGCGGAACTTTTTGGCGGTGGCGGCGGAGCAGGCATAACCATAAACCCGGTAGCTTTTTTGGTCGTAAATAACGGTGAGGTAACCATAAAGCATATTTCTACCGGTGAAAATTCTGCTGAACGCATTGTCGGTATGGTACCCGAAGTTGTAGAAAAGGTATCGGATGTTGTAAATATGTTTATTAACAAGGGTGACAAAGAGGACACCGAGAGCCAAGATTAGTTAAAGTCCGTAAGTATTGTTATAGGATGTTTTATTGAAAGAAAATTTTATGAGAGTGCAAAAATATATTTCAAACTGCGGCTTCACTTCACGCCGCAAAGCAGAAGCACTTATTCTCGAAGGCAAAGTTCTTATAAATGACAAAACAGCACAGATAGGTGACAAAATAAACCCCGAAACAGACCAGGTAAGAGTTTCGGGCAAGCTTATAAAGCCGCTTAAAAGTAGGCACTACATCGCGCTCTACAAGCCGCGCGGCTACCTCACAACTATGAGTGACGACCGCGGTCGTAAATGTGTTACAGACCTTGTAAAAGAGCTGGACAAGCGCATATACCCCATAGGCCGTTTGGACAAGGATTCAGAAGGCCTACTCTTATTGACTGATGACGGTGACTTTCATAATTATGTTGAACACCCAAAATTTTCCGTGCCAAAGGTTTATCGTGTCACCGTAAACTCCGGAGTGACGGAAGAGCAAATTACAGAAATGATGACTCAATCCGGCATGGATTCTAAAAGTGATATCCCGGTCAAAATAAATCCTTTGGTAGAGGGGGATGAAAGGTCAGTTTTGGAATTCATTCTCCTTGAAGGCAAAAACAGGCAAATCAGAAAACTCTGCCAAAGCGTAGGTCTTGAAGTAATGCGCCTTAAAAGAGTGGCGGTGGGCCCTGTAAGATTAGGTCGTTTGGGTGTAGGGAAGTGGAGGGAACTGACAGCACAAGAGATTGCATCGCTTTATAAGAAGTGATGTGATTAGTGCGGGTGTCGGTCCGTTTTGTTTGGAGGATTATTTATGATAAGGAGCATGACCGGCTTTGGGCGTGCAAATGAAAAGATAGAAGGCTTCGATGTCACTTTCGAGATTAAAAGTGTTAATCATCGCTATTTTGAGTTTTACTCCAGGTTGCCCAGAAATTACAGTTTTTTAGAAGAAAAAATTAAGTCGCTGGTAAAAGAACAAGTTTCGCGCGGCAAGATAGAGTGTCAAGTACAAATTGATACGGGGGAGAGGGAGAAAACTCAAGTAAAGCTTAACGGAGCATTGGTGGATGGCTATTTACGAGCTTTAGACAGTCTGGAAAAATTATATGGTGTTGAAAATGATGTGAGAGCGTCCGACATGATAGGCCTTAATGATTTTTTCACTCTTGAAAAAGAAAAAGATGATGAAGCCGAAGTTGAACAAGCAGTTATAAGCGTTGCACAAAAAGCCTTGGAAAACTTTCTCTTGATGCGTCATCATGAAGGCGAAAAACTTAAGAAAGATATTTTGTCCAGAGTTAAACAAATTAAATTTAACTTAGGTTTTATAGAAAAAAAATCCCCGGAAACATTAAAACAATACGAAGCAAAACTTTTATCGAAAATACAAGAATTATTGGAAGACGCTGAAATAGACAGACAACGCTTGCTTACTGAAACGGCTATCTTTGCCGATAAAATCGCAGTCGCGGAAGAAACCGTTCGCTTACACAGCCATTTGACTCAACTTGAAGAATTGTTGGCATCCGGCGGAGTCGTCGGCAGGAAGATGGACTTTCTGCTACAAGAACTTAACAGAGAAGTTAATACGATTGGGTCAAAAGCCCAAGATCTTGAAATAGCCAAGCTCGTCGTAGACATGAAGGCGGATATTGAAAAGATCAGAGAGCAAGTGCAGAATATAGAATAGTTAACATACAAATTTGGGGGAAAACATGAAGCTTGTTAATATAGGTTTTGGAAATCTCATTAACGCTGACAGACTGGTTGCCATAGTCAGCCCGGAGCCTGCACCGATAAAGCGCATTATTCAAGAGAGTAAAGAAGAAGGCAATCTTATCGATGCAACGCACGGTAGGCGAACACGGGCAGTCTTGATCACAGACAGTGGCCATATAATACTGACTTACCTTCAAAGCGAGACCGTGGCCGGTCGTTTAAATGATGAGAATTACAATGTCGCAGATGATTTTGAGGAGGAGCGGGAAAATGAATGAAAAAGGCCTTTTACTTGTCTTGTCCGGCCCTTCCGGCTCCGGCAAAGATACCATATTAACAGAACTTGAAAAAAGGGAATCTAATGTAAAAATTTCGATTTCCATGACAACAAGAAAACCCAGGGAATGGGAAATTGACGGTGTTCATTATTATTTTGTTACCGAAGCCTATTTCATGCGCCAGTTGGAAAGCGGTCAAGTGCTTGAACACGCTCAATATGGTGGAAATTATTACGGAACACCTAAAAATCCGGTAGATACCTGGCTTAATGAAGGCAAGACGGTTATTTTAAAAATAGAAGTTCAAGGTGCGGAAAAAATTCGTAACCTTTATCCAAGTTCTGTAAGCGTATTTTTAATGCCCCCATCATTAAAAGTTTTGGAAGAGCGTTTAAGAAAAAGAGAAAGTGAAGAAGAAGAAGAAATTTCAAGAAGGATACTAACGGCCATTGGTGAAATAAAACGGTCGATAGATTATGACTATTATATTATTAACGACATAGTAAACTATGCAGTAAGTGATATTTGTGCTATAATACAGGCCGAAAAACAAAAAACAAGTAGAATGAAAAATATTATTAGTGAGGTAATAAACAATGCTTAACCCTGATTTGAGGCCTATTTTGAAAAACCGTTTGAGCAGGTATTCTTTAGTAACCGCTACTGCCAAGCGAGCCCGTGAAATATCAGACAAAATGGAAGAAAAAAAGATAGTTCTGACCGAAAAGCCTGTTAGTATGGCACTGGAAGAACTGTTAGACGGCATTTATGAAATTGTTGAACCCGAAGAAATTAGGAATATATAAAATATAATTTATTCTTTTGGTGAATCGATGAAAACAGAAATTGCAAATGTCGTTGTTGACAAGGCGACTTATAGCTACGACAAAGAGTATGCTTATTTGGTTCCCGCACACCTGAAAGATTTAGCTCAAGTTGGGTGTCGCGTGCTGGTTGGATTTGGTCGTGGGCACCAAAAGCGAGTTGGGTTGATTACCGGATTTGGCAACTTAAACGATCTTAAAACTCAAAAACTCAAGTCGATTGAAGCGGTGCTTGATAAAGCGCCGCTTTTTAACGATGAAATGCTTTCTTTAATCCACTGGATGAAAGAGCTGACTTTTTGCACGGCTTATGAGGCCGCAAAAGCGATTTTGCCACCGGGTATAAACTTAAAAAAGATAAAATATTACAGCCTGTCACAAGTAGCAGACGGTTGTGATTTGACACAATTATCCGCAACATCAATCCAAGTGTTGGAACTGCTCAAAAAAACGCAAAAGCCCTTACACGAGAAAAGTATTTCAAATCGATTGCAAATATCTGAAATAGCTGGCCATTTGGAAGAGCTGGAAGACAAAGGATTATTGCAATCCCACAGTGAAGTCAAACAAAAAGTTGGCGATTTAACTCAAAAAATGGCAAGGTTGTCCGAGGGAATTGACAGGGAAGACTTTGACAGTTTTAAATTAACACCAAAGCAAAGCGCTCTTGCTGATATTTTAGCGGATGTGGGTACAGCAGCGGTAAAAGAACTTTGCTATTTAACCGGGGTAACTCAATCCGTTGTATCAGCCTTAAGTAAAAAGAAAGTAATTGAAGTTTTCGAAATGCCGGTTATGCGAAGTCCTGCCGTAAAGAAAAGCCAAGGTGATTTTTATAATAAAAAAATCAACCTTACCGCTGAACAAAATAAAGCTTACACAGAGCTTGAAGCTTTATTGGAATCAGAAAATTTTGAAACTTCTTTATTGTTTGGTGTAACCGGCAGCGGTAAAACTTTAGTTTATTTAAAGCTGATTGACCGTGCCATATCAGTTGGTGACGGCGTTATTGTGATGGTGCCGGAAATCGCCTTAACCCCGCAATTATTACAAATCTTTAAGTCAAGATATGGTGAAAAAGTTGCCATTTTTCACAGTGCCCTTCCCTTGGGTGAAAGGGCTGACGAGTGGAAGCGAGTTAAAAATGGCTTGGCTAAAATTGTCGTGGGCACCCGGTCTGCTGTTTTTGCCCCTTTGGAAAATATCGGCTTAATCATAATTGACGAAGAGCAGGAATCCACTTATAAGTCTGACATGTCGCCACGATATCATACTCATGACCTAGCACGCTTCAGATCTGCCTACCATAAAGCCTTGCTCCTTCTGGCGTCTGCCACACCCAGTATTGAAAGCTATACCGCGGCGCTCCAAGGTAAATATAAGTTAAGTGTTTTAAATGAACGCTATGGCAAAGCCCAATTACCGGAAGTCATAACCGTTGATATGAGGCAAGAGCTTATTGAAGGCCAAACCTCGGAAATTAGCAGCGTTTTGCGCTCGGCTCTTGAAGAAAATCTTGAAAATGGCTTTCAGTCTATACTCATGATAAACAGAAGGGGCTATAACACCTTGGCAACCTGCACCGCCTGCGGGTCTGTGGTAACTTGCCCCCATTGCAGCATATCATTAAGATACCACAGTGCAAACAATAGGTTGATGTGCCATTATTGCGGGTATTCAAAGCCCTTTAGCAACACTTGCGATGAGTGTCAAAAACAAAGCATAAGATATACCGGTTTCGGTACACAAAAAATTGAGGAAGAGTTAAAAAAAATCTTGCCCGGGGCGCGTATAATGCGAATGGACACCGACTCCACCATGACACGCTACTCACATGAAAACAAACTGGATGATTTCAGGCAAAAGAAATTTGATATTATGTTAGGGACGCAAATGGTTGCCAAGGGCTTAGACTTTGAAAATGTCACTCTCGTTGGTGTTGTCTCTATTGATCAACAGCTTTATAACGACGACTTCAGGAGTATGGAAAGTACATTTTCGCTCTTAACCCAAGTTGTCGGCAGGTCGGGGCGCGGTAAACACCCCGGCAAGGCAATAATACAAACATTTGCACCAAGTAATGATGTTATAAATTTAGCGGCAAAACAAGATTACGAAGCCTTTTATGAAAAAGAAATAGAAATCAGGCGCCTCCTTATTTACCCGCCCTATTGTGATTTGTGCCAAGTTTCATTGTCCTCAACAGATGAGGCACTTTCAAAAACAAGCGCAGATGAATTCTTGAAAATTTTAAAAAGTTTGTCAGTAAAAAAATATCCGGAGCAAAAAATCATAGTTTTAGGGCCTGTTCAGGCACGCATTGCCAAGATAAGCAATAAATACCGCTATAGGCTAATTATTAAATGTAAAAACACACGAACCTTTAGGCAGATGGTGTCTGATGCCGTGATAGAATTTGCCGGTTTGAATAAGTACAAGCGTGTTACCTTGCATGTTGACATAAATCCCTCCGGTATTGTATGATATAAATAGGAAAACTTGATTATATAAGAGGTGAGCACTATGGCTTTAAGAAATATTGTTAAAGAAGGGGACCCTATATTGTTGAAAAAAAGCAGAGTGGTTGACAAGTTTGACCGTCGCTTAGCTACTTTGCTTGATGATATGGCCGAAACAATGTATGCAAATGAAGGTCTTGGCTTGGCGGCCGTTCAGGTTGGCGTTTTAAAGCGAGCTTTTGTTGCAGATACCGGGGATGGACTAAAAGAGTTCGTTAACCCGGAAATTATTGATACACAAGGCCAACAAAATGAGCTTGAAGGCTGTCTATCACTTCCGGGTCGTTCGGGAACAACACAAAGGCCGGAAACTGTAAAAATAAAAGCACAAGATCGTCACGGCAAATGGCATATTTTTAAAGCACAGGGCCTGAAAGCGCGTTGCTACTGCCACGAAAATGACCATTTGGATGGTATTTTATTTACCGAAAGAATAGTTAACACGGTGCCCGATCTCAAAGAAGAATAGGTGAAAATATGAAGATTCTTTTTATGGGGACACCGGATTTTGCCGTAAAATCTTTAGCGAAACTACATGAAGACGGATACGAAATCTCGGCTGTTTTCACTCAAGAAGACAGAATCAGAGGGCGTGGAAACAAATTATCGCCTTCGCCTGTCAAAACTATGAGCAATGAACTTGGCTTGAAGGTGTATCACCCAAGGTCTCTAAAGAGCGATGAAACGATAGAACTTGTTAAAAAAATCAATCCGGACATTATTGTTGTTGTTGCCTATGGGAAAATTTTGCCCAAAGAAATCTTAGATATACCGCCTCATGGCTGTGTCAACATCCATGCATCTTTACTTCCGAAATATAGGGGAGCCGCACCTATCCAATGGGCGATAATAAACGGTGAAAAAGAAACCGGTGTAACATCAATGCTTATGGATGTCGGAATGGATACCGGTGACATTCTTTTGAGCCGTAAAACCCCAATAGCCGAAGACGAAACATCTGCTGATCTTTTTATAAGATTGGCAGATCTTGGCGCAGATTTATTAATCGAAACCATCAAAGCGATGCAGAAAGGTGTGCTTGAGCCTAAAATTCAAGATGAAAGTCAAGCGACCTATGCCCCAATGTTGGACAAATCAATGTGTGAAATTGACTGGGAAATGTCAGCTCAACAAATTAATAACCTCATAAGAGGGCTCTCACCCTTTTTTTGCGCTTGCAGTAAACTTGATGGGAAAAGGGTTAGGTTTATTGAGTCGGAAGTTTCTGAATCCGCTTGTGATTTGGATGCGGGTGAGATTATCTGTAAAGACGGCTCTCTGATTGTTGCCTGCGGCAATGATAGCGCCTTGGAAATTAAAATGTTGCAAGCCGAGGGTAAAAAGGCCATGGATTCAGAGGCATATTTATTGGGCAACAAAATTGAAGAAGGTAATAAGTTTGAATAGGAGGCTTTTAAAAAATGGGCTTGTTTTATGATTATTATTATATAGTGCTTGTTTTGCCGGCAATGTTAATTGCTGTGGCAGCTCAAATCTACTTAAAATCAATATACAAAAAGATGTCAAATGTAAACAGTCTTCGCGGTTTGACAGGCGCACAGGCAGCATATCAAGTGTTGGCTCACTATGGAATTACCGATGTTAGAATTGAACAGGTTGCCGGCACCTTAAGTGACCATTTTGATCCACGCGACAAGGTTATACGCTTATCCGCCCCGATCTATAGGGGAAGCTCAATTGCAGCGATTGGTATTGCCTGCCATGAGGCTGGGCACGCCGCCCAACACAATCAAGGTTATTTGCCTATAAAATTGCGCAATGCACTTGTGCCAGTTACAAACCTGGGGTCCGCCCTGGGGATACCCCTGGCGCTGGTCGGCTTTATGTTGGGCTGGCAACCCTTGATCACTTTTGGCTTGGTTTTATACGCTGCCATAGCGGTTTTTCAATTAGTTACTTTGCCTGTTGAGTTTAACGCCAGTAGGAGAGCTATTCGAGTTATCGATGAAACGAACCTGCTTGAAGCCGAGGAACAGTTAGGGGCGAAGCAAGTGCTGGTAGCAGCTGCCTTAACATATGTCGCAGCCTTGGTTGTTTCTTTGGCAAACCTTTTACGCTTAATTTTGCGTTTCAATTCAAGGAGAAACTGATTTGAAAAATGCCAGAGAAATAGCCTTTGACTTATTATTAAAAGTTTACAAAAAAGGTTCTTATTCAAACTTGGCACTGAAATCAACAATTACAAAGGAAGGGTTGGACTCAAATGCCGCGGCATTTTTGTCCAAGCTTGTCTTAGGAGTAATCGAGCGTGAACTAACGCTCGATTATAATATTTCTCTTTACTTAAGGGAGCCGATAAAAAAATTAAAACCTGAAATACTGTGCACTCTTCGCCTGGGAGCCTATCAAATATTTTTTATGGACAGTGTGCCGGTTTCGGCAGCCGTAAACGAAAGTGTCAAAATAATTAAAAAAACTAAATATAAATTTGCTCAAGGTTTGGTTAACGCCGTATTAAGAAAAATAAGCTACAATGGCTTGAAGTTACCCGATTCTGAAAATGCTGCCGAAAATTTAAGCGTGCGTTATTCGTGCCCTGTTTGGTTAGTTGAATTATGGCTAAAAAGCTACGGTGAAGAAAACACTATTTCAATTTTAGAACACTCCGTAAAAGTGCCCAAAACATATGCAAGGGTAAATAGTCAAAGGATAGCCAAAGATGAACTGATTAAACTTTTAAAACTTGAAGGAATAAATGCCAAAGAAAACAAGATTGCCTCAAATGCTATTTGTTTTGAATCAGGAGGCGACATCGCGGCATCGCAAGCGTTTAAAGATGGTTATTTTCACTTTCAAGACCTATCTTCACAAATTCTTTGCCAAGAGATAGAGGCGGGTAAAGGGGAGCTGATTTTTGACCTTTGCGCCGCACCCGGGGGAAAAACTTTTACCTTAGCTCAAGAAGTCGGAAAAGAGGGCCTTGTTAAGGCCTTTGATATAAATGAGAAAAGATTAAAGTTGATAAAAAATAATCTTGAACGCTTAAAACTTGAAAATGTTCGCATACAGGTGGGGGATGCCGGTGTTTTTGACGAAAGCTTGGGGCGTGCCAACCTTGTTTTGTGTGATGTGCCTTGTTCGGGCTTTGGTGTGATAGCATCAAAGCCAGAGATAAAATACAAGAAAAAGGAACTTATTGACAAATTACCAAAATTACAGTATTTTATACTGTGCAATGCTTGTGGCTATGTCAAAGATGGCGGATTGCTTGTTTATTCCACTTGCACTCTAAATCCTCGTGAAAATGAAGATGTATGCCGCAAATTTATTGACAAGTATAAGGATGAATTTGAAGTTTTACCTTACAAGGAAAACGAAGATTTCAGAAACATTTTTCCAAGTCAATTTAAGAGTGATGGTTTTTTCTATGCTGTTTTTAAAAAGAGGGGCAGAGCAAATTGAATTTTGATCTTAAGTCAATGACTCTGACACAGTTAGAAAGAAAATTTAAAGACGACGGCTTTCCGAACTACAGGGCAAGTCAAGTCTTTGAGTGGCTTCACAAACACACGGTTGAAAGCTTTGAGCAAATGACAAACTTACCCCTTAAATTGCGGGAAGAACTCAAAGCAAAATACCCGCTTTATAATTGTAAAATAGTAAAACAGCAAACTTCGGCTCTTGATGATACCATAAAATTTTTATTTTCTTTATGGGACAAGGCAACAGTTGAAACTGTTTTGATGAAATATAAGCACGGCTATACTCTTTGTATTTCAACCCAAGTCGGTTGCAGTCGATCTTGTGCTTTTTGCGCAACCGGTATTTCAGGACTTTCACGCAATCTTTTGCCCTCGGAAATGTTGAGCCAGGTTTATGTGGCGCAAAAAGCCAAAGGCATTAAAGTTTCCAACATAGTTTTAATGGGCATGGGTGAACCGCTGGACAATTTTAGCAATGTTATAAAGTTTATCGATATCTTAAATAGTGAAAGAGCACAAAATATCGGTAAAAGGAATATTACCTTGTCAACTTGTGGGATTGTACCTAAAATTCTTGAACTGGCGGATGTGCAACCGCAAGTGAATTTAAGTGTTTCGTTACATGCTCCAAACGATGAGTTGCGTGGGAAGATAATGCCCGTAAACGCTTTATACTCTCTTAAAGATCTTTTAGATGCTTGTATAAAACATGCAAACCTAACCGGTCGGCGCACCACTTTTGAATACGCTTTATTTGACAATCTAAATGATAAACCCGAACATGCGAGAGAACTGGCATTTTTACTCAAAGGGCTAAATTGTCATGTGAATCTTATCCCGGCCAATCCTGTCGGAGTAAAGGGCTATAAAACAAGCAAACGCGAATCTGTGAACAATTTCTATGATGAGCTTCTGTTAGAAGGCATAAATGTTACAATAAGGCGTACTTTGGGCCAGGATATCGAAGCGTCTTGCGGCCAACTCAAAAGGCGTTATATGTATGAGATTTAAAAAGCATTTAGTCAACTATATTTAAACAATCAGGTGGTGTGTTTGTGGCCTTTCATGCAAAAACCGATATCGGATTGGTTAGAAAAGAAAACCAAGATAGTTTTGCCTTGGGCGAACTTGAGCCGGGCCTTGCTTGGGCTGTTGTTTGTGACGGCATGGGTGGCCCTTGCGGTGGTAAACTGGCCGGTGAGATTGCCGTTGAGTTTATATCCGAAAGAATAAAAAAATGTTTTGAAGACGGCTTGAAAGGAAAGTCGGTTAAAAATATGCTTTTGTCAGCACTTGAGGGTGCAAATCATAAGATATACGAAAAGGCAGAAAGTGATCCCAATTTAAAAGGAATGGGAACCACCGCAATTGCAATGGTAATATTTGATAAAGAGCTTTACCTTGCTTATGTGGGGGACAGTAGAGCTTATATTATTGACGAAAAAGATATAAAATTGGTAACCCGTGACCACTCACTGGTGCAACTTTTGATTGAAACAGGTGAGATCAGCGAAGAAAGCGCTAAAACTCATCCGCAACGAAATGTGATTACCAGAGCCCTGGGTGTATCCGATAATGTTGAAGTAGATTTCAGGCAGGAAAGCTTTGGAAAGGGTAAAGAATTCGTCTTGCTGTGCACAGACGGTTTGAGCAATGCCTTAACTTCCGATGAGATTTTTGAAGTTTTTGAAACTTATAAAGCTGAAAATTTGGCGGACACTTTAATAGAAAAGGCAAAAAGAGAAAACGGCAGTGATAATATTACGGCGGTAATTTATGAAAACATATCCGGAGGTAAATAAAATTGGCTGATATGAGAAATTATAAAGGCAAAATACTTGACAATCGTTACGAAGTGCACGAGATCATCGGTGTCGGCGGTATGGCGGTTGTTTACAAAGCCTATGACAGCCTTGAAGGCAGAGATGTTGCCGTTAAAATTTTAAAAGAAGAATTTTTGGCCAACGAAGATTATATCAGAAGGTTTAAAAATGAATCTAAGGCAATCGCAATGCTTTCGCACCCCAACATTGTGACTGTCTATGATGTTTTCTATGGGCAACGCTTGCAATACATAGTGATGGACTATATTGAAGGCATAACATTAAATGAATACATAGAACAACTTGGAAAGTTGAAGCCCAAAGAAGCCATACACTATACGGTTGAAATTTTGCGTGCCTTGCAGCATGCTCATGATAAGGGCGTGATTCACCGCGATATAAAGCCGCAAAATATCATCCTCTTACATAGCGGAAGCATTAAAGTTGCAGACTTTGGTATTGCGGTATCAAGCCGTACAGAGACCCATGAGGTTGGTAAAAACACGGTGGGGTCGGTTCATTATTTTAGCCCCGAACAGGCCAGGGGAATGCATACCGATGCTCGTTCCGATATATATTCTGTGGGTGTCGTGCTTTATGAAATGTTGACCGGGCGACCGCCCTTCCAATCAGATTCTTCTATCGCTGTCGCCACCATGCAGGTAAATTCACAACCTAAAAATCCCAGAGAAATTGTTCCCGGTATTCCGGTAGGCTTGGAACAAATTATTCTCAAAGCTATGCGTAAAGATCCGGAAGAAAGATACCAATCTGCAGCAGGTATGTTACTTGATATTGAAGAATGTCGGCGCAACCCCGAAGTTAAGTTTTCTTATTCCTACCATGTGGACCAAGCCCCAACCAAACATGTGGTTAGGACTGAAGTTGACGGTGGGCAAAAGTTAGGCAAAACAAGCAGACAAGAAGAAACTCCCAAGCGAAGAATGCCGCTTATTGTTGGATTTTTAGCAGGTTTACTTGCTTTAGCCGTTCTTGTTACCGGGGGGCTTGCACTTTTCACGGATGTTTTCAGCACATCAAAGCTTACGGTGCCAAATTTTGTCGGGAAGGATTATTTGACAGAAATTAAAGGTGTTGAAGAATATTCGAAGTTTTTAATTTTCGCTGATGAAGTTCAAAACAGTCAATATGAATCCGGCATTGTATTTCATCAAGATCCACAACGAGGTGCTAAAATAAGCAGGGACAAACAAATAACCTTGAAAATTGCTGTAGGCACAAAGATGGAAACTATCCCAAATGTCTACAACCATAACTTTGCTGAAGTTCAAAAAACATTGGAACAGCTGGGCTTCGTTGTTGAAGGTGTGGCTGAATCAGACCTTACCCTGGATTTTGGTACAGTTATCAGAACTTCACCCGAACAAGGGACTCAAGCACCTCAGAATTCAACTGTTTATGTTTTCTACGCCAGTGATGAAAATTTAGTTGAAGTGCCTTCGGTTTTAGGTTGGTCTGTTGAAGACGCTCGGCGACTTTTGCAGTCTGAAAACTTGCTTTTGGATGAAGAACTCACCTATGAAGATAGCGAAAAACCTGAGGGTGAAATTATTAAACAAAACCCCGAGCAAGGTCAAAAGGTACTTCGAAACAGTAAAATCGCAGTTGTGTTAAGCAGTGGAATTCCTGCCCAATCAAAAGCAACGGTAGCCTTCAAGTTGCCAAGCCGTGCATCGGGCACCACAGGTAACTTAATGGTTACCTTAAACAGTGATATAATTTCAGAAAGAAATGTTTTGCTTGATGGGAATGAATATACGCTTGAAACAGAAGGCTCGGGTAAAGATAACAACTTAAAAGTTTTTGTAGACTCTCAACTAATTTACAGTTGTAAAATTGACTTTACAACTATACCCGCAACGCTGAAAGATGAGAAAAAGTTTAACTCGCCCTCATATGCAATCGTGCCCAGAGTGACCGGTATGACTATTGATGAGGCGGTGAATGAGCTTAATAAAGCAGGTTTCTACGAAATAAGGCTTGAAGAAAAAACAACTTTTAATCCACTGCAAGTTGGTCTAATACAAAGCCAAACGCCTGAATATAACCGATTTGGCAGCAAACCGTTGGATACGGAAATTATCCTTGAAGTCGGAGTCTCACCGTAAGCGAGGTGCAAATGCAAAAGGAAGGGCTTATTCTAAAAGGGATCGGAGGCTTCTATTATGTTGAAGCCGAGGGTGTTACTTATGAATGTCGGGCAAGAGGCATCTTCAGAAAAGAAGGCATTACACCTCTTCCGGGCGACCGCGTCTTAATTAGCCTAAATGAAGCCGGTGAAAATACAATAGATGAGATATTGCCGAGAAAAAATTATTTTGCACGCCCTCCTTTGGCTAATTTGGATTTATTAATACTTGTTGTATCAGTTTGCGAGCCCGTCCCCAACACACTGGTAATTGATAAGCTGTTGGCCAGTGCCCACTTTAAAGGTATTGATACAGCCATAGTTGTCACAAAAGGTGATAAAAAAGCACCTGATGAATTACTGAGTCTATATAAAAAAGTCGGGATAACAACTTTTGCAGCCTCCGGCATAACTTACGATGGTATTGAAAAACTAAAGAAAATCATTTCGGGTAAAATATGTGCCTTTGCCGGTAACTCCGGTGTTGGAAAAACAACCTTGCTCAATGCAATTGATAAAAGTTTAGATCTGGAAACTGCTAAAATCAGTAAGAAGTTAGGGCGTGGGAAACATACCACCAGGCATTCCGAACTTTTTAAATTAGGGGAGGGTTTTATTGCAGACACACCGGGCTTTGCCTCTATTGACTTGGTTGCGGACGAAGAATTCTTGAAAGAAGACTTACAGTTTTGCTTTGTTGACTTCATTCCTTTCATAGAAAAATGCAAATTCACTGGCTGTTCTCACATTAAAACCAAAGGCTGTGAAATTATCAGACAAGTTGAGCAGGGTGGGATTTTGCAATCAAGGTATGAAAGCTATATAAGTATGTATGACGAGCTAAAAGACAAATACAGTTGGTCATAAATAAACGCAGATAAGAAAGACACACCGTTTCGGATTGGTGTGTCTTTCTTTTGTCGTCATAATCTTGCTTAAAGTGATTACAATTTCATTAAAGTGTCCATCACATAGTTGCCAAACTCTTGGCAAGTGCAGCCTGTATCCCTACCGGTTGGTATATATTTTTTCTCTTTATACATGCAAATGTCAAGGGCTTCCTCCAACATCTCGGACTCTTTCATAAAACCGATATGAGACAAAAGCATAGCGGCAGCGCGCAGCATAGAGCTGGGGTTGGCATATTGGCCGCGCCCTTCTTTTATTAAGCGCGGGGCAGAACCGTGTATGGCCTCAAACATTGCATATCTTTTACCGATATTGGCACTTCCGGCAGTGCCGACCCCGCCTTGAAATTCAGCGGCCTCATCTGTAATAATATCGCCGTAAAGGTTGGGCAAGATGAAAACTTTAAAATCTCTTCTCCTGCTCTCATCTATAAGCTTGGCGGTTAAAATGTCGATATACCATTCATCGGTGGTTATTTCGGGATATTCTTCTCCTATTTCATTTGCCAGTTTCAAGAATTTGCCATCTGTTGTTTTTATGACATTGGCCTTGGTTATTATAGAAACTCTGTCTTTTTTATTTTTTCTCGCATATTCATAAGCTAAGCGTGATAATCTTTGAGTTCCCTCCGTGGTTGTTATAACAAAGTCCACTGCCAAATCATCTGTAACATTTACACCCTCTGAACCAACGGCATAGGCACCTTCGGTATTCTCACGAAAGAAAGTCCAATCAATGCCCTCCTCATCAATTTTAACAGGTCTTACATTAGCAAAAAGGTCTAATTCTTTTCGCATTGCCACATTGGCACTTTCAATGTTTGGCCAAGGATCACCGGCTTGTGGTGTTGTCGTGGGCCCTTTAAGAATAACATGGCACTGTTTTAGCTCTTCCAAAACATCGTCCGGTATAGCTTTGTTTACAGCCACACGGTTTTCTATAGTTAACCCATCAATCACTCTAAATTCAATTTTGCGGGCCTTGACCTTGTCGGCAAGGATATACTCTAATACACGCGCAGCCTCTTGGGTAATAATGGGGCCAATACCGTCGCCGCCGCAAACACCTATAATAATTTTATCCAGTGAAGAATAATCTACGAAGTCACCTTGGGCTTTGATGGTATCGGATCTGTCATTTTGCGCTCTGATCAGATGTTCAAATTTTTCCACCGCAGTTTTAATTTGTGATTCTAACATGTCTATACCTCCGTCATTAATTGTTTTCTTTTGTGTGATTTAGCAGCCCGCCGGCTAATAGAATTTCAATCTGCCTTTGTGAAAAATTGTAGTCTAACTCATATTTTTCATCTTTTGTCTTATTGTGGAGTAAAACTCCGGATTTTGATTTGAGTAAGTCTCTGACTTGGGGAATTTCAAGCTCGTCATTCTCATCAATACGGTCATAATCTTCGGGGTTTGAAAATGTGAAGGGGATTATACCTGCATTAATTAGGTTTGCACTGTGAATGCGGGCGAAGGATTTAGTGACGACACTTTTTATGCCGAGATATAGGGGAACCAGAGCAGCGTGTTCACGCGAGGAGCCCTGGCCGTAATTTTCGCCGCCGATGATAATGCCGGAACCCGCAGCTTTACAAATTTCCGCAAAATCTTTTTTAATCTGTTCGAAGCAAAATTTTGCTAAATACGGAATATTTGAACGATAGGGCAAAATTTTTGCACCTGCGGGCATAATATGGTCTGTTGTGATATTATCGCCGACTTTAAGTACGACTTTTGCCTTGATTGTTTCAGGTAACTTTTGAGTTTTTGGGAAGGGCTTTATGTTGGGGCCATAGTAAATTTCAAGAGTTTCGGCCTCTTCCGGAGAAGCCGGTTCAAGAATTGAAGAGTCATTTATTAAAAAACGGTCGGGTTGTTCAAACTCAAAAGTATGATTAAGGCTACGCGGATCGGTTAAATAACCGGTCACCGCCGATGCAGCCGCAACCTCGGGGCTCACCAAATAAACCTTGGCGTCGGCAGTACCTGAACGGCCTTCAAAGTTTCTATTGAAAGTTCTGAGTGAAACAGCACCGGAAGCGGGGGACTGCCCCATCCCTATGCAGGGGCCGCAAGCCGCTTCCAAAATACGGGCACCGGCAGCAATCATATGGGAAAGGGCGCCGTTTACCGCCAACATATTTAGAACTTGCATAGATCCCGGTGATATGGTGAGGCTGACATCTTGATGGACTGATTTACCCTTCAAAATACTTGCTGCCTTCATCAAGTCTTGCAAAGAAGAGTTTGTGCAAGAACCGATGCAAACTTGATCGATTTTAATTTTTCCTATTTCTTCAAGTGTTTTTACCTTATCGGGCATATGAGGTAGGGCTGCCAAAGGTTTTAAATCGCTTAAATTAATATCAATGGTTAAGTCGTAGACTGCGTCGGGATCAGCTTTCACTTTTTTCCAATCATTTTCACGACCTTGAGCACGAAGGAAATCTTTTGTGATTTGATCCGATGGGAAAATTGAGGTTGTGGCACCGAGCTCGGCACCCATATTGGTTATGGTGGCACGCTCGGGTACAGACAGGCTATTAACACCTTCACCGCCATATTCAATGATACGCCCGACGCCACCCTTGACAGTCAATAGTCTCAAAACCTCAAGAATGACATCTTTAGCCGATACCCAAGGCCTTAAGCTTCCGATAAGATTTATTTTAACAATTTCAGGCATGGCTATATAATATGCTCCGCCACCCATGGCAACGGCAACATCCAAACCACCCGCGCCAAAGGCTAACATGCCCATTCCGCCGGCCGTTGGGGTGTGGCTGTCCGACCCGATAAGGGTCTTACCGGGTGCTGCAAAGCGTTCAAGGTGCACTTGGTGGCAAATACCGTTCCCGGGCCTCGAATAGAGCACGCCACGCTTTTTGGCAACCGTTTGGATGAATTTGTGATCATCAGCGTTTTCAAAGCCGGATTGGAGCGTATTGTGGTCAACATAAGCAACAGAAAGTTCTGTTTTAACACGATCCACACCCATTGCTTCAAATTCTAAATAGGCCATGGTCCCGGTTGCATCTTGAGTAAGGGTTTGATCGATTTTCAGCCCGACTTCATTACCGGCTTTTAATTGCCCACTGACCAAGTGGTCCGCTATTATTTTTTGACTAATGGTTTTTCCCAAAATGATCCCTCCATGAATTGTAAAATAAGCTCTTTAAACGGATGTTGAGCTTTAAAAAATGCTCCTGGTGATTATTGCCGTTATAGATTATTAATGTTATAATAAGCAAGGCTTGCGCTTCTTGTAGGCGAAGTCTTCGGATATTATAGCACAAGACAAGAACAAATTACACCTGTGATATGTAAGGATGGAAGCAATGGGTAAAACCACTAAAAACTCAAAAAAACAAAGCAAAAAGAATCAGTCAAAGGCAAAAAACAGCCCCAAGCCCCAAACCGGCAAAAAAAAGACAGAAGAAGGCTTGTTCAGCCTTCAACAAAAGATTGCCATAGTCACATTTGCGTCGGCAATACTTTTCTTATCTTTGGCACTAATTGAGGGGCGAAGCGTTTGGCTTTTTTTACATAATGCTTTATTAGGTATCTTCGGCTACATAATCTACTTGATACCTATAGCCCTACTGTATATAACTGCTGCCTTAGCGTTTGAGAAAAAAAGCCTGGGTGTCGGCATGGCTGTTGCACAGTCTCTCTCTATTATGTCTTTTGTGGCTGCCTTTGTGCATTTGTTGGCAAACGATGCCTCTTATCTTGAGGAAACGGCACTTAAGCTACAATTTAAAGATGCGTATGTTGAGAAACTAACAAGCGCAAACGCCGGTGCCTTTGGTGCATTTCTTGGTGGCGGTTTCGCACAATTATTCGGCAAATCTGCTGCTTTAATTATTTTAGGATTAGCTATTTTTGTTGTGCTTATGATAGCCTTGAGGGTATCAATCGTCTCTTTGTATAAATACGCTTCAAAGCCGGTCAAAAAAGTCGGTGAGATGGTCGAAAAGTATAAAGAAGAAAAAAGTGAAGTAGATTTAGTCAGTGAAGAAACAGATGAAGAAGTTCACGAAGCAGAACCCGAACCTGTCTTTGTGGCCGAAGAAGTCGATGATGACGAATCGGATTTAAATTTCGCCCCCTTTGGCGAAAAGAAAACAGAGGGTACTTTTCAAGAACTTGATTTTGATTTTAACGCATCCGATGTTGCGGACCGTGAAAGCGGTTCAGATACCCCAAAAACCGACAAAAATTCCCTCTTGTTTGATGACAAAGATAAGAGCGTGGAAATTGTTGCGCAAGGGTATGAAAACAAAACAAGGGCTCCGATTGATTTTTTTGATGAAGCTCAAGATAATGACATCGAAGACGGCAATAAGAGAAATAGAGCTCCAAAAACAAAAAGTTCGGGCCTTACAAAACCCGAAGCGGATTTTTTAGCTTCGGCAGAAAATACTTATGCTTTACCTCCATACGACCTTTTGAGCAGCCCACCCCTTAACAGACGGGTTATCACTAAAAAAGAACTTGAGGTAAACGCACAAAAGCTCATCGAAACTTTAGACAGTTTTGGGGTCAAGGTGACTGTGTCGGCCATAAGCAGGGGGCCCTCTGTCACTCGCTATGAACTCCATTTAAATCGAGGTACCAAGATAAGCCGAGTTACTTCTTTAGCCGACGACATTGCACTTGCTCTGGCCGCTGTCAGTGTGCGTATCGCACCTATCCCAAATAAATCGGCAATAGGTATCGAAATACCAAACCGTATCAGAGAAAATGTATATTTCAGGGAAGTTGTCGAAAGCCAGGCTTTCAGGCAATCTAAAAGCAAGTTAACCATAGCTTTAGGTAAAGACATATCGGGTAAAGAAATTTGCACCGATTTGGAAAAAATGCCCCACTTGCTTATCGCCGGTACCACAGGCTCGGGTAAATCGGTCTGCATGAACTCACTGATTCAAAGTCTTTTGTTCAATGCCACACCCGATGAAGTTAAACTGCTTTTAATAGATGTCAAAGGCGGGGTTGAATTAGGTGCCTATAACGGGATTGCTCACCTTGCGGTACCTGTTGTCACCGAAGCCCGTAAAGCCGCAGGTGCCTTGAGTTGGGCGGTAAGCGAAACCGGTAAACGATACAAATTGTTTGAACTCAACAAGGTTAGGAACATAACCGGTTATAATGCTTTAGCTGAAAAAAGCGATGATATGGAAAAGCTTTACCGGATTGTAATTTTTATAGACGAGTTAAATGACTTGATGATGGTTGCCCCCAATGAAGTGGAAGATTCAATTTGTCGAATTGCACAACTGGCCAGGGCCGCAGGTATACATCTTGTCGTTGCCACACAAAGGCCGTCTGTAGATGTTATAACCGGTGTTATAAAAGCCAACATTCCAAGCAGGATAGCTTTATCGGTTGCTTCGCAGGTTGACTCACGCACAATACTGGATTCGGGCGGTGCCGAAAAACTTTTAGGCAATGGGGACATGCTTTTCAGCCCTGTCGGCACTACAAAGTCAACTCGTATTCAAGGTTGCTTCGTTTCAGACCATGACATATTGAAAACCGTCAAGCACATCAAGGCCCAAACCCAAGCCGATTACAGTGAAGAAATTATAGAAGATATTGCAGCTATGGCGGTGGAAACCAAAAAGAGGGGTCCGGGCTTTGCCGGGGGAGAGCAAGAAGACGAGCTTTTACCAAAAGCGATTGAACTTATAGTACGAGAACAGACCGCTTCCACAACTTTTTTACAGCGAAAATTGAGAATAGGGTATGCACGAGCTGCCAATATAATTGACAGATTAGAAGCGATGGGCATTGTGGGTCCGGCGGAAGGTAGCAAACCGCGCGCTGTCCTTCTAAGTAGACAAGAATGGTTGGAAAAGTACGCACTTTCCGAAGATGAAAATGCGGCTGAAGATGAATAAGAAGATAAAAACAAGAAGTAATTTTTTGCCCGTTACAAGTGAAGATGTTAGCTTTAGGGGATGGGATGGTGTTGACATCGTTATTGTAACGGGCGATGCCTATGTTGACCACCCAAGCTTTGGGGCTGCGATTATTGGTCGAGTTTTAGAGGCTGCAGGCTGTCGGGTGGCGGTTTTATCACAACCTAAAGAAGGTGATTTTGAAAGATTTCAAAGACCGAAACTTGCTTTTTTTGTAAGTGCCGGCAATTTAGATTCTATGGTGGCACACTACACTGCGGCCAAAAGAAAGCGTAGCGATGATAAATATTCACCCGGTGGCAAAGCAGGTTACAGACCTGACAGAGCTTTGAATGTTTATTGCCGCCGGATTAGATCTTCTTTCGGTAATGTTCCAATAATTATTGGCGGCCTTGAAGCCTCCTTGCGGCGTTTTGCCCATTATGATTACTGGGATGATTGTGTTATGCCATCCATAATGGAAGATTGTAAGGCTGACCTATTAGTTTACGGAATGGGTGAAAAGCAAAGTCTTGAAATTTATGAGCGCTTGAAAAACGGTGAAGATATAAAAGACTTAAAAGATATAAAAGGTACTTGCTATTTGGTTGAAACACGGCAAACACCCTGGGAGGGGATTGAGTGCCCATCTTTTGATAATGTAAGGACTAACAAAAAAGAATATGCCCGCGCCTGTAAAATTCAGCACGATGAAAATGACCATGTAAGAGCAAAAATCGTAAAGCAAAGGCAAAAAGAAAAAATGTTGGTGCAAAACCCCGCGATGCCGCCGCTTACCCAAGAAGAATTCGATCAAGTATATGATTTGCCTTTTTCAAGATTAGCTCATCCGGATTATGGTGAGTTAGGCGGTGTTCCGGCACTCGAAGAAGTGGAACATTCTATAATCCACAACAGGGGTTGTTTTGGGGATTGCAACTTTTGCTCCATCAGTTTTCATCAAGGGCGCACTGTTACCGGCCGTAGCAAAGAATCTGTTATAAAAGAAGCAAAAAAAATTATAGCCGATCCTGCTTTTAAGGGTTATATTCACGATATTGGCGGGCCGACTGCAAACTTCAGGCATCCGCCTTGTAAAAAACAAGAAAAGTCGGGTGCATGTAAGGATAAAAGGTGCTTGGCTCCCAAGGTTTGTGAGAACCTTAGGGTTGATCATAGCGAATATTCAGAAATATTAAAATCGGTCAGGGAATTAGAGGGTGTTAAAAAAGTTTTTATAAGGTCCGGCATACGCTACGATTACTTGCTTGCAGATAAAGATGACAACTTTTTTGCAGACTTGATTGAACATCATATCAGCGGACAATTGAAGGTTGCGCCGGAACACTGTGCGCCCAATGTTCTTGACAAGATGGGCAAACCACACATAGAGGCATACTTGAAATTTGCCCGTAAATTTTACACCTTGACCAAACAGGCCGGTAAAGAGCAATATCTTGTTCCTTATTTTATTTCCTCTCATCCGGGTAGCAGGCTTGAAGATGCGATTGAATTGGCATTTTTTTTGAAAAAAGAAGGGATTCGCCCTCAACAGGTTCAAGATTTTTATCCAACACCGGGAACAGTTTCAACTTGTATGTTTTACACCTCGCTTGACCCATTTACACTTGAAGAGGTGTATGTGGCCAAAGATTCAAAGTCAAAAGCAATGCAACGAGCCTTATTACAATACTTTGAACCAAAAAACAAAGGTTTGGTTATAAGTGCTTTAAAGAAAGCCAATCGCTTTGATTTAATCGGGCCGGGTGAGAACTGTTTGCTTGACTATTCGAGAAAAAATTCGCGAAGATCACAGGGCAAAAAAAGAAGAAAATAGCACTTTAAGACTTTAAGAAGGCTTAAAGTGAAGGAAGATAGTTGATATGAATAAAAATAAAAAATTTTTGTCTGTATTTGGCATAGTGGCAGTCTTAATCTTTTCAATCATACTAACTTTAGGGCCCAAACTAATGCCTGATGCCGACCTTCCCACTTGGCAAGATGTTTTCCGTGCCGTCGGCTTTTTCGAGTCAGACAAAGCCACGCAAGCCCCTTTAAGTGTTCACTTCATAGATGTGGGTCAGGGTGATTCGATATTCATCATGAGCGAACACGGCAATGCCTTGGTGGATTCAGGGGACAGGGGAAATGCCCCAAAGATTTTAGATTATATTAAATCGCGTGGCGTCTATAAGCTGGACTATATTTTTGTGACTCACTATCATGCAGACCACATGGGCAGTATGGCAGAAATAATAGAAGGGATAGAAGTGGGGCAAATTGTCTTACCGGATGTTCCTAAAAAAATGTTGCCAACCACCCGTTCTTTTGAAAACTTATTGTTGGCTATCAAAAAAGAAAATGTTAAAAGAGTTATAGCAAAAACAGATGATGTTTTCAGGTTGGAAGACCTTTTTATAAAAGTTGTCGGCCCGGTGGAAAAATATGACAACATGAATGATTTGTCATTGGTTTTAAGAATAGACTATAAAGAAATATCTTACCTATTGACAGGGGATGCGGAAGCACAATCGGAAAATGGTATTTTGTCATCAAAAGCCGACATAAAGGTTAATATTCTCAAAGCGGGCCACCACGGCAGCAATACATCTTCCGGAGCCGAGTTTTTAAAAGCGGTTTCACCGGAGCTTGTTATAATAACCTGCGGTCGTGACAATTCTTACGGCCATCCTCATAGAGAAGTTTTAAGGCGTATTGATAAAATCGGTGCTAAAGTTTTGAGGACGGATTATTTTGGTGACATTGTAGTATATAGCGATGGAAAATCTTTGGACTATATAAGGCTCTGTAAAGTTAAAATGAAAGAATGGGCACAAAATCAAGCGACAATCAGATACCTCCGCTTTTGTTTTTTTACAAGGTTCAAACCTGCGACCTGAGCAGGAGTATGGTTGTTAAGCGCGGA